>NZ_QKZD01000015.1:0-109978 GCF_003253945.1 Pseudomonas sp. 2848 | reverse complement strand
GGCAGCATGTAGTCCGGCAGCACGCCTTGCAGGCGCTCGTGCAGTTCGCCGATGGCCGGGGCCTCGCCGGTGAAGTACGCCACCAGGCGTTTGTCTCCCGGCGCGTCTTCGCGCACGATCACCGCCGCGTCGCGCACGCCCGGGCATTCGCCCAGGCGCGCTTCGATTTCGCCCAGTTCGATGCGGAAACCGCGCAGCTTGATCTGCTGGTCGGCGCGGCCCAGGTAACGCAGGGTGCCGTCGGCCTGCCAGCTGACCAGGTCACCGCTACGGTACATCGTGCCGCCATTGAACGGGTCGGGCAGGAAGCGTTCAGCCGTGAGTTCCGGCTGGCCCAGGTAACCCAGGGCCACGCCGTCGCCGGCGATATACAGCTCGCCCACCGCCCCCACCGGCAGCAGTTGCTGGCGGGCATCGAGCACGTAGCAACGGCTGTTGCCGATCGGTTTGCCGATGGGAATGCTGCCCTCACCCACCGCAGTGATTTCGTGGGTGGTGCTGAAGGTGGTGGCCTCGGTCGGGCCGTAGCCATTGAGCAGGTGCTGCGGCGCGCCGTCACGCAGTACCCGGGCGATCACCGCCGGGTCCAGCACGTCGCCACCGACCATCAGGTAGCGCAGGCCACGGAACGCCGGCAGCAGGTCGTCGGCGAACTGGTGGAACAGCCCGGCAGTCAGCCACAGCACCGTGACGCCCTGCTCCAGCAGCACCTCACGCAGGCCCTGGCGCGACAGCACCTGGTCCTGGTCGATCACCACCACCGCGCCGCCGTTGAGCAGCGGCGCCCAGACTTCCAGCGTGCTGGCGTCGAACGCCGGGTTGGAGGCGAACGCCACGCGGTCCTGGCTATTGAAGTCGGCAAAACCGTTGTTGATCACCAGGCGCACGATGGCCCGGTGCGGCACCTGCACGCCCTTCGGCATGCCGGTGGAGCCGGAGGTGTACATGATGTACGCCGCGCTGCCGGCGTCCACCGCCAGCCCCAGCGGCGCAGCCGCATAGGTGCTCAGGTCGAGCCGGTCGAGTTCGACCCGGCGCACCGCCGCCACTTCGGGCTGGTCGCTGTGGGTCAGCAGCAGCGCCGCCCCGCTGTCGCCGACCATGAACGCCTGGCGTTCGGCCGGGGCATTGCCGTCCAGCGGCACGAACACTGCCGCGCACTTGTTCACGGCCAACTGGGCCGCCAACAGGTCGAAGGAGCGTGGCAGCAGCAAGGCCACGCGATCACCGGCGCGCACGCCCTGCTCGAGCAGGTAGACCGCCAGGCGATTGGCCTGGTCATCGAGCTGGGCATAACTCCACTGGCGTTCACCGTGGATCACCGCCAGCGCCTCGGGCGTGCTCGCGGCGTGGGCTTCGAACAGGCGGTGGGCGGCCAGCTCGCGCGGGTAGTCGCGTGCCGTGGCATTGAAGCGACCCAGCACGCAATCGCGCTCGACCATGGGCAAACCATGCAAGCTGTGCAGCGCGACCTGCGGCGCCTGCTCCAGCGCCGCGACCAACTGGGTCAGGGCCCACTGCAGCAAGCGGCAGACGCGCTCGCCATCAACCGACGCCACGGCCTGCACCGTCAACCGGAAATCATCCCCATAGTCATCGACGCTGACCACCAGTGGGTAGTTGCTGCGCTCCTGCGCGGCCAACAGTTCGATCCCCGGCCAGACGGGCCCCTGCGCGGGCTGGCCGGCACTGTGGCGGTAGTTCAGCAGGCTGCTGAACAGCGCCTGCGAGGCCGGCACGCCGCTGCAGCGCTGGGCCAGGGCCAGGGAGGCCTGCTCATGGGCCAGCAGGCGCGCCAGGCGCTGGTGGGTCAGGCGCACGCCCTCGGCCACGCCAGCAGCACCCACGCTGACTCGCAGCGGCAAGGTATTGATGAACATGCCCAGCGCCCGATCGGCGCCCTCGCCGCCCAGCAGGCGACCGAGCAGCACGGTGCCAAACACCACCTCTTCGCGTCCGGACATCTGCGCCAGCACCTGGCCCCAGGCCTGGTGCACCAGGCTGGCGACACTGACCCCCAGCGCCCTGGCCTGCCCGCGCAGGCGTGCGACCAGCGCCGGCTCCAAGGGCCAACGGCTTTCACCCACCGAATGAGTGTCAGCCATGGCCTCGCGCAGGCCGAACGCCTCGGTCGGTTCGTCGATATCGCCCAGCAGCTCGCGGAACAGGGCCTCGTCGGCCTGCGGGTCCGCGCCAAGACGTGCCTGGGCCACGTAGTTGCGATACGGGATGCTGGCCGGCAGCTCTGCGGTGCCTTGCAGCAACGCCCCCACCTCGAGCATCAGCTGCTCCACGGCGGTGTGGTCGACAAGAATATGATGCAGCAGCAGGGTCGCCTCCAGCCGCCCTGCCTGGCGCTGGCTGCTCAGGCGCAGCAATGGCGCCTGGCCCAGGTCGAGGCGCGGTGTTTCGAGCGCCGGGCTCAGCAGCAGCGGCGCCTCGCGCCAGACCACCTGCACCGCCGCGTCCAGGCCCTGCCAATGCAGGCTGGTGCGCAGGATGTCGTGACGGGCGATGACCTGGTTCAGCGCGGCGACGAAGGCGTCCAGTTCGGCCTGCCCGGCAAAGGCGAAACGCGCCTGCACCACATAGGGGTCGGCGCCTTCGCTGGCCAGGTGATGGTAAAGAATGCCCTGCTGCAGCGGGGCCAGGCCGTAGATGTCCTGGACGTTGGCCACGCCACCGGGGACCTGCCGCACCAGCGTGTCGATGGCGTCCTGGCCGAGGTCGGCCAGGGGCAGCAGGTCCGGGGTGATCCGTGTGCAGCCTGCCGGGATACGGTTGGCCGGCACGTCGACAGCGGCCCGCCCCCCCACCGAGGCTGCCAGCGCGGCCAGCGTGGGCTGGCTGAACAGTACCCGCACATCGGCCTCCAGCGCCTGCTGACGCATGCGCTCCACCAGGCGTACCGCCAGCAGCGAATGGCCGCCCAGTTCGAAGAAGTTGTCGTCACGCCCCACAGGCCCGACACCCAGCAGGTCCGCCCAGATCGCCGCCAGGGCGGTCTCGATCGGGCCCTGGGGCGCCTGGTACTGGCGCACCGGCGCTTCGGGGGTCGGCAGGGCCTTGCGGTCGACCTTGCCGTTGGGCGTCAGCGGCATGCCATCGAGGTGGATGAACAGTGCCGGCACCATGTACTCCGGCAACTGCTCCAGCAGACGCTCGCGCAGGTACTGCGCGGCGTGATCCTGGCCAGTGTGGTAAGCCACCAGGCGCTGGCCGCTGTGCGGGTGCTCGTGGACCAGCACCAGCGCCTCGCGCACGCCGTCCACGCGGTTCAGGCAGGCTTCGATCTCGCCCGGTTCGATACGCAGGCCGCGCAGCTTGACCTGATGATCATTGCGGCCGAGGAACTGCAACGAACCGTCGGCGCGCTGGCGCACCAGGTCACCGCTGCGGTACAGGCGCTCGCCGCGCACGAACGGGCTGTCGATGAAGCGTTCGGCCTGTTGCCCGGCCAAGCCCAGGTAGCCACGCGCCACGCCCACGCCACCGATGTGCAGGTGCCCGGCCACGCCCCAGGGCAGCGGCTGGTCCGTGCCGTCCAGTACGTACAGGCGGGTGTTGTCGATCGGCCGGCCAATCGGCAGCGCGCCTTCCGGCACGGGCTGATCAGGCTCCAGGGTGCAGACGCTGCAATCGACCGTGGTTTCGGTGGGGCCGTAGACGTTGTGCAGGCGCACTTGCGGCAGGCGCTCGCGCACCTGGCGCACCAGGGCTTCGGTCAGCTCGCCCCCGCCGCAGACGATGTCGGTGAGGCTGCTGCACTGCGCGCTGCGCGCCTGTTCGAGGAACTGCTGCAACAGCGCCGGCACGAACTGCACCACGCTGACCCTGGACTCGATGATTCGCCGCGCCACATAGTCCGCGTCACGCTGGCCGTCCGGCCGCGCCAGCACCAGGCGCAGGCCGCTGCCCAGCGGCCAGAACAGCTCCCATACGGAGGCGTCGAAACTGATCGGAGTCTTGTGCAGCACCGCGCCGTCCGCAGTCGCGGGGCACAGCCCGGCGCTCCAGTGCACCAGGTTGACCACGCTGCGGTGCTCGACCATCACGCCCTTGGGCAGCCCGGTGGAACCGGAGGTGTAGATCACATAGGCGAGGTGGCGCGAGGTCAGCCCGGCCACCCGTGGGTCGGTCGCTGGCAGGCTTTCCCAGCCCGCCTGGTCGAGGTCTATCTGCGGCACGGCCAGCGCGCCCGGCACCTCGCGGGTGGCCGCGTGCACCAGCACTGCCAGTGGCGCGCTGTCGACGAGCATGTGGCGGATGCGCTCGGCCGGGTAGCTCGGGTCCACTGGCACATAGGCGCCACCAGCCTTGAGGATGCCCAGCAGGCCAACCACCATCGACGGGCCACGCTCGACGCAGATCGCCACCCGGTCGTCGGGGCGCACGCCCAGGGCGATCAAATGGTGGGCCAGGCGGTTGGCCTGTTCGTTGAGCTGCCGATAGGTCAGCTGTTCACCTTCCGCCTCGATGGCCACCACCTGTGGATGCAGCAGCGCCTGGCGCTCGAACAACGCGTGCAACGGCAGGTCGAGGTCGTGTTCGGCGACCGTGGTGTTGCAGCCGGTCAGCAGTTGATGGCGCTCCTCGGGCGTCAGCACCGGCAGCGCCAGCACGGGCAGGTCGGGGGCGCGCTCGAGCGCTTCCACCAGCCCCTCGAACACCTGCCGCAGTTGCCCGCACAGCCGCTCGGCGCCCCATTCGGCGAGGGCCTGGACCGTCAGGCGCAGGTCGACACCCAGATCGTCGACCGCCAGGTTCAAGGGGTAGTTGGTACGCTCTTCGGTGCCGACCACATCGATGCCCGGCGCCACTGCGATCACCGCGGCGGCGTCGCCCGCCGCGCTATGGCGATAGTTGAGCATGCTGTTGAACAACGGCATCGGCGCCACCACACCGCTGCAACGCTGGGCCAGGGCCAGCGGCGCCTGTTCGTGGCCGAGCAATGCCGTCAGCTGGCGGTGGGTCAACAACAGTGCATCGCGCACACCCTGCCCCTGCAGGTCGACCCGCAGCGGCAAGGTATTGATGAACATCCCGAGGGCGTGTTCACCGCCCTCGCCCGCCGCCATGCGCCCCAGCAGCACGCTGCCGAACACCACCGACTCGCGCCCGGACCACGCCCCCAGCAGGCGCGCCAGCCCCAGGTGCATGATGCTGGCCGGGCTGACCCCGAGCAACCGGGCCTGGGCACGCAGACGTTGGCTGAGGCCGGGCGCCAGGGTGATCCGTGCTTCCTCCATGGGCTGGCCGGCCACCTCCTGGACGCCGAAGGCCAGGGTCGGCGCATCGATATCGGCCAGCATGGCGCCAAAGAATGCTTCATGGGCCTGTTCGTCCTGGGCCTGGCGGCTTCTGGCCAACAGGTCACGGAACGGCACCGGCGCTGGCAGCCGCTCGCCATCACCTGCGAGATAGGCTTGGATCTCGCGGCGCACGATGTCCAGGCCGGTGTGGTCCATGACCGTGTGGTGAAACAGCAGCAAGCCCAGCACCCGGCCGTCGCGATCCTGGCCATGCACCAGCCGCAGCAAGGGGGCCTGGGCCAGGTCCATGCGGTAATGACGCGTGTCGAAACGGGCGCGCAATTGCTCCAGCGGCTCGTCATCGTCCAGGCTTGCGACTGCCTCGCAAGCCAGGGGCGCCTTGCGCCACACCACCTGCAGCGGCTGGTCCAGGTATTCCCAGGCCAGTGCCGTGCGCAGGATGTCATGGCGCTGGATCACCCAGTCGAGCGCCTCGGCGAACGCCTGCAGGTGTGCCGGACTGGCAAAACGCAGCTGGGCCTGCAGCACATAGGGGTCACCCTCGGCGGCCGTGAGGTGGTGGTAGAGCATGCCTTCCTGCAGCGGCGCCAGCGGGTAGATGTCCTGCAGATTCGCCGCGCCCCCGGGCAGCGTGGCGACGATGCGGTCGATGGCGGCCTGGTCGAGCCCGGCCAGGGGCAGCATGTCGGGGGTGATGCGCAGCGCCGGGCTCAGCCAGCCATGCTCCAGGCCCGCGAGCATCTCCAGCAGCGCTGGCTTGTGCGCCGCCAATGCGTCCCACAGCGCGTCATCGAGGGTGTCGTCATCGCCCTCGACGATCAGGTCGGCCTCCTCGCGCTGGAGTCGGATCGCACGGGTGGAAAGCGCTGCCATGAGTTCGCTGAAGAGCATTGGTAAGCATCCTGCTTTTGCCAGTCGGAAATGCTCGGAACGCTAATGGATCGCGGGGGGGCGGGCTGACATGGGAAGGGGGGACAACGGCAGGAGCAGAAGGGTTCAACGCTAGTGTGGTGTTTCACAAATAACGACCATAGCTCGCGGCGCTTTTTGCGCTCATGCGGCGTTGTCGCTCCTCGCCGTAGCTGGGCTACGACTCGTCGCGACGCCTTGCCTGAGCGCAAAAATCGCTCGCGATTTATTGGTCGTATTTGCAAAACACCACACGAGGGAGCCAGGCCGCTCAGGCGCCTGACTCCCCGATTGACAAAAGAGCGGGTTCAGCCAGCCAGCGCTTGCAACTCGGCCAACTCCCCTTCGGTCAAACCCACGCCCTCGCGCAGTGCCACTTCACGCTCACGGTAGCGCCGTTCCCCCGGCATGCGCGTCAGCCCCGCTTCCTGCATCTGCTCCACCAGTTCGCGGCTGCGCTGGGCAAAACGCTCACCTTGCGCCTTGGTGGGGTCGATCACGATCAGCAACTGCCCGGTCCATGGGGTCTTTGCCCCCGGATGCCCGGACCAGTCGAACTCCCAGGAAAAATGGCCCCCCGTCAGCGCTGCCGCCAGCAGTTCGACCATCATCGACAGCGCCGAGCCTTTGTGGCCGCCGAACGGCAGCAAGGCCCCCCCTTCGAGAATCGCCTTGGGGTCGTTGGTCGGCTGGCCGGCGGCATCCACGCCCATGCCCGGCGGCAGCTGTTCGGCGGCCCGGGCGGCAATCTGCACGTCGCCATGGGCCATGGCACTGGTGGCCATGTCGAAGACGATCGGGTCGTGCCCCGCGCAAGGCGCGGCGAAGGCGATGGGGTTGGTGCCGAACAACGGCTTGCGCGCACCATGGGGCACCACGCAGGTCATGCTGTTGACCACGCTCAGGGCCACCAGGCCTTCATCGGCGAATGGCTCGACATCCGGCCACAGCGCGGCGAAATGGTGCGAATTATGGATCGCCAGCACCGCGATGCCGGCCGTGCGCGCCTTCTCCACCAACAGCGCGCGGGCGGCGGCCAGGGCCGGCTGGGCAAACCCACCCTTGGCATCGACCTGCACATAAGCTGGCGCCAGGTCGGTTACCTGCGGCTCGGCGTGGCCATCGACCCAACCGCTGGCGAGGGTCGAGACATAACCGGGAATACGGAACACCCCGTGGCTGTGGGCACCGTCACGCTGGGCGCTGGCGCAGTTGTGGGCGAGCACGGCAGCTACCGCCGCGCTGCAGCCATGCCGCGCGAAGATCGACTGCAATAACGCCCGCAGTTCGGTAAAAGGCACGCGCACGACAGGGCCGGTGGAAGGTGAAGACATCTGGAGCTCCTTTCTTGGAATTGGAATCGCTACAGCGCAACTGCACAGACTTTCCCGCCAATGACAGCTATCTGTCAAATATTGACTTGATGACAGAAAACAGCCATTTTGGCTTCCACGCCAGAAATCAGCCGGAACCGACCATGAGCCAATCGATCAAGCAACGCCTGGAAAGCAGCCTGCACACCGCTGCCGCCTCGGGCCGCCAGATCGCCAGCTACATGCTCGCCAACCTCCATGAGCTGCCGTTCCAGACCTCGGCCAGCATCGCCGCCAAGCTGGGCGTGAGCGAATCGAGCGTCGGCCGCTTCTGCCGCGCCCTGGGCTATGCCCACCTCAAGGCCCTCAAGCAGGACCTGCAGAACGACCTGGGCGACGGCCCGTGGCTGGCCGGCGACCGCCTGCAGGCGTTTCGCCAGCAACCCGAGGACGACCAGCGCTCAGGCAGCCTGGAGCTGGAGATGGCCGCGCTGGTGCGCGTGCACGAGTACAGCCGCGGCGAAACCTGGCAACAGGTCGCTCGGCGCCTGGCCGACAAACCACGGGTATTCGTCGCCGGCTTTCAGACCGAGCGTGGCGTGGCCATGTGCATGAGCCACCTGCTGCAGTACCTGCGCGACGGCGTGCAACTGGTCGATGGCAGCGCCGGGCATTTCGGCGAGGTACTGCTGGGGCGCCCGCAGGACTGCGCGCTAGTGGTGTTCGAGGCGCGCCGCTATTCGCGCCACGCCCAGCAGCTGTGCCACAAGGCGCGTGCGCTGGGCATTCCGGTGACCCTGGTCACCGACACCTTCTGTGACTGGGCCGATGCCGAAGCCGACGAGGTGTTCCGCATCCCCACCGAATTCAACCTGTTCTGGGAATCCACCGCGACCATGCTGTCGTGGGTGCACCTGATGGTCAACGAGGTCTGCAAGCAGCTCGGACCGGATGTTGAAAAACGCTTGGAAGCAACTGCCGCTCTACATAACGAGTTCGTCGGCTACACCTCGTGGCCGGCGGGCAAACAACAATAGCAAGAGTGCGATGACCGAGGTGCGAGATGAAAGGAACCATGGCTGTGGTGGGTGCGTGCGCCCTGCTGCTGGCGGGCCACGCCAGTGCAGAGACCCTGCGTTTTGCCACTGAAGGGGCATATCCGCCCTTCAATTACGTCGATGCCGACAACAAGCTGCACGGCTTCGACATCGACATCACCCATGCCCTGTGCGAACAGATGAAGGTCGAGTGCACCCTGGTGGCCCAGGACTGGGAAGGCATCATTCCGGCGTTGATGGCGCGCAAGTACGATGCGGTGGTGGCCTCGATGATCGACACCGAGGAACGGCGCCGGAAGATCGCCTTCACCGACCACTACTACCGCACCCCACTGACCGTGGCCGTCGCCAAGGACAGCCCGATCAGCGATGCGCAGACCGACTTCAAGGGCTACACGGTCGGCGCGCAATCCGCCTCGACCCAGGCGATCTACGCCGAGGACGTATACGGCAAGGCCGGCGCGGACGTGAAGCTGTACCCGACCCTTGACGAAGCCAACGCCGACCTTGCCGCCGGGCGCCTGGACGGGGTGATCGCCGACAAGTTCCCGCTGCACGAATGGCTGAACAAGAATGGCAAGGACTGCTGCAAGATCCTCGGCGATGTCGACGGCACCAAGGCCGACGCGGCAATTGCCGTACGCAAGGACGACCAGGCCCTGCGCACGCGGCTGAACGAGGCGCTGGCGGCGATCGTGGCCAATGGCACCTACCAGAAGATCGCGAGCAAGTACTTCGCCTTCGACATCTACCAGTAATCTCGTGGAGGCCGGCCTGCCGCGCGATGGCGCCTGATCAGTGAACCACGCCATCGCGGGGCAAGCCCGCTCCCACCAGGGCACCTGTTTCCTGGGGGTTAGCCATGCTCGATCAACTCTCCCTGCTTTCCTTTGCCAGCGGCGGTTGGGGCCAGGCGTTGCTGGCCGGCGCGCTGGTGACCGTGTCGCTGGCCCTGGCCTGCCTGCCCATCGGCCTGCCACTGGGCTTGCTGGTGGCGCTCGCCGCGCGCTCGCGCAAACGCCTGCCGCGGGCCTGGGCCACCCTCTTCTCCACGGTGTTTCGCGGCCTGCCCGAACTGCTCACCCTGCTGATCATCTACTACGGCTGCCAGATCGCCGCGCAGAAGCTCCTCGCCGCGCTGGGCTATGAAGGCGAGGTGCTGATCAACACCTTCCTCGCCGCCATGGCCGCCTTCAGCCTGGTGTTCGCCGCGTTCTCCAGCGAGATCTGGCTGATGGCCTTCAAGACCCTGCCCAAGGGCCAGCTGGAGGCCTGCGCGGCCCTGGGCCTGGGCAAGCGCACCGGGTTCTTCAAGGTGGTGCTGCCGCAACTGACGCGCATCGCCCTGCCGGGCCTGTCGAACAACTGGCTGAGCCTGCTCAAGGACACCTCGCTGGTCTCGACCATCTCGCTGATCGACCTGATGCGCCAGACCAATCTCGCGGTCAGCGTGACCAAGGAGCCGATGCTGTTCTACGGCGTCGCCTGCCTGGTCTACCTGCTGTTCTCGGCGCTATCGGGCAGGGTCTTCGCCCTGCTCGAGCGGCGCAGCAACCGCCACCTGCAAGGAGCCCGCCCATGAGCCTGGAGCAACTGCTGGCCTACGTGCTCGACCCGGACTTGCTGGACCGTTACGGCGCACGTTTCGTCGATGGCCTGCTGGTCACCGCCAAGCTGGTGGCGATCTCGTTCACCCTCGGCGCGCTGCTGGGCATGCTCCTGGCGCTGGCGCGCATGTCACCCAGCCGCGTGCTGCGACGCCTGGCGGCTGGCTACGTGTACTTCTTCCGCGGTTCACCGCTGCTGGCCCAGCTGTTCCTGCTGTACTACGGGCTGGGTTCGCTCAAGGGTTTCTGGCAGGAGCTGGGCCTCTGGTGGTTCTTCCGCGAGGCCTGGTATTGCGCCCTGCTCGCCTTCACCCTCAACACGGCGGCCTACCAGGCCGAGATCTTCCGCGCCAGCCTGATGGCGGTCGCGCCGGGCCAGTACGAAGCGGCCAAGGCACTCAACCTCAAGCGCTCGACCACCTTCTTCAAGGTGGTCCTGCCACAGTCGCTGCTGGTAGCCATAGGCCCGCTGGGCAACGAGCTGATCATGATGATCAAGGCCAGCGCCATTGCCTCGCTGGTGACGATCTACGACTTGATGGGGGTGACCAAGCTGGCCTTCTCGCGCAGCTTCGACTTCCAGATCTACCTGTGGGCGGCAGTGCTCTACCTGCTGATCGTCGAGGTGGTCCGGCGCACCTTGAAACACCTGGAAGCCCGCCTGGGCCGCCACCTGAACTGACTGAAGGAAATCTTCCATGCATTGCCAGACCATCGTCCTGGGCGCCGGCATCGTCGGCGTCAGCACCGCCCTGCATCTGCAGGCCCGCGGACGCCAGGTGATCCTCATCGACCGCGACGAGCCAGGCAGCGGCACCAGCCATGGCAACGCCGGGCTGATCGAGCGTTCCAGCGTGATCCCCTATGCCTTCCCGCGCCAGTACAGCGCCCTGCTGCGCTATGGCCTGAACCGCCAGCCCGACGTGCGCTACAGCCTTGCCCACCTGCCCAAGGCCGCACCCTGGCTGCTCAGCTACTGGCGCCAGTCCGCTCCCGGGCGCCTGGCCAAGGCCGCCGCCGACATGCTGCCGCTGGTGCAGCGCAGCGTCGAGGAACACGATGTACTGATCGAAGCCGCCGGCCTGCAAGGGCTGGTGCAGGCCAAGGGCTGGATCGAGGTGTACCGCGACGCCGCGCTGTTCGCCCAGGCCAAGCACGACCTTCAAGGCCTGGCCCGCTACGGCCTGCGCTACGAGATCCTCGAACGCGAGCAACTGCAGGCCCGCGAGCAGCAACTGGACGGTGGGGTGATCGGTGGCATCCACTGGCTCGACCCGAAGACCGTGAGCAACCCCGGCGGCTTGACCCGTGGTTACGCCGCGCTGTTCGTCCAGCGTGGCGGGCAGTTCCTCCACGGCGATGCGCGCAGCCTGCGCCAGGTCGAGGACGGCTGGCAGGTGGACAGCCGCCGCGGCACGCTGACCGCCGACGAGGTGGTGGCCTGCCTCGGCCCGCAGTCGGCCGACCTCTATGAACGGCTGGGCTACCACTTTCCGCTGGGGATCAAGCGCGGCTATCACATGCACTACGCGACCCGCGACGGCGTCGAACTGGGCCACTCGATCTGCGACACCCAGGGCGGCTATGTCCTGGCGCCGATGGCCCGGGGGGTGCGCCTGACCACCGGCATCGAGTTCGCCGCCAGCGATGCCCCGGCCAACGAGATCCAGCTGCGCCGCTGCGAGGCCCTGGCGCGCAAGCTGTTCCCGGCCCTGGGCGAGCGCCTGGACGACAAGCCCTGGCTGGGCCGTCGCCCCTGCCTGCCGGACATGCGCCCGGTGATCGGCCCGGCGCCGCTGCACAAGCACCTGTGGTTCAACTTCGGCCATGCCCATCATGGCCTGACGCTGGGCCCGGTCAGTGGCCGCCTGCTGGCGGAGCTGATGACCGGCGAGCGCCCCTTCACCGACCCTGCGCCCTACAGCGCCGCACGCTTCGCCTGAACCTTGAGCGGGAGAACAACAAGATGACCGCACCCTTGAGCCTTGCCAGCCTGCACCCTGCCCCCGACCCGCGCCCGGAGCTGATCCGTATCGAGGGCCTGAACAAGCATTACGGCGCGTTCCATGTGCTGCACGATATCGACCTGTCGGTGCGCGAGGGCGAACGAATCGTGCTCTGTGGCCCGTCGGGCTCGGGCAAGTCGACGCTGATCCGCTGCATCAACCGCCTGGAGATCGCCCAGCAGGGCAGCATCCGCGTGGCTGGCACCGACCTTGCCAGCACTGGCCGCCAAGCCAGCCAGGTGCGCAGCGAAATCGGCATGGTGTTCCAGCACTTCAACCTGTTCCCGCACATGAGCGTGCTCGACAACTGCCTGCTGGCACCGATGAGCGTGCGCGGCCTGTCGCGGCGGGACGCCGAGGAACGGGCGCGCTCGTACCTGAGCAAGGTCGGGATCGAAAGCCAGGCGCACAAGTACCCCAGCCAGCTCTCCGGCGGCCAGCAGCAGCGGGTGGCGATCGCCCGGGCGTTGTGCATGAAGCCGAGGATCATGCTGTTCGACGAGCCGACCTCGGCGCTCGACCCGGAGATGGTGGCCGAGGTGCTGGATGTGCTGGTGCAACTGGCCGGCACCGGCATGACCATGCTCTGCGTGACCCACGAGATGGGCTTTGCCCGACAGGTGGCGGAGCGGGTGTTGTTTCTCGAAGGTGGGCAGATCATTGAGGACTCTTCACCGGAAGTCTTCTTCGGGCAGCCCAGGACGGCGCGGGCACAGGCGTTTTTGAAGCAGATCCTGCATTAGTGGTTCGTGGTCCTGCGCAGATATAAGCAACCCAGTCAGCCTCCGGCAAAACAGCGTTGCAATATATAAAGATTTGATCTTGATCTTGATCGGTTCTTGCTCTGCTTTTGCTTCTAAGTGCGCGATAGTTCAGGCGACACCAATTGCGACTTCAGGAGGCCGAACGGAGGGCTTGCGCAGGGAGGTGACGGGCATGGATGCCCGTCAAGCGCCGATCAGGCCATGGATGGCCCGTCGGCGCGTCCTCCCGGAGCAAGCCCGGAGTGAGGGGACCCCGGAGCGAAGCGTAGGGGCCGTATGAACGGAGCCGAACGGTTTTGCCTCCTTTTCCCAAGAGAAAAGGAGGTCGCCGTAAAGGCGAAAAGGTGACTGTACGTCGACATGGTTAATGAATGCGTATATAACTTTCAAAACATACGCTGTGAAAATCCAAAATCAAAATCAAAATCAATCGGCATCGGTTTTTATTGTTGTAAACGCATTCATTTGCGATGTCGACGCATACTCACCTTTTCGCCTTTACGGCGACCTTCTTTTGCACGCGGGCAAAAGAAGGCAAAAACCGCTCGCTCCATTCATCCGGCCCTCCGCTTCGCTCCGGGTCCCCTCACTCCGGCCTTGCTCCCGGGAGGACCGCGCTGAACGCCCCATCCTGGGGCGCAGCGCTTGACGGGCATCCATGCCCGTCACCTCCCTCCGCAAGACCTCCGTTCGGCCTCCTGAAGTCGCAATTGGTGTCGCCTGAACTATCGCGCGCTTAGAAGCAAAAGCAGAGCAAGAGCAAGAGCAAGAGCAAGAGCAAGAGCAAGAGCAAGAGCAAGAGCAAACAGTGGATCAACCATTCGTCGATAACGGATAAAACCTGTCGAATTACCCAAAGGCCACCCGACTACGGGATGAACCCCAAAGCGTGGAGTCACGCCCATGAGCCATCCCACTCCCAAACACACCGTGGCAACCCGCAGCCAGTGGCTCGCCGCCCGCCACCAGCTCTGGCTGCACGAGAAAGCCTTCACCCATCAACGCGACGAGCTTGCCGCCGCCCGCCGCGCCCTGCCCTGGGTAGCGGTGGAGCAGGACTACCGTTTCCAGGGCCCGGACGGCGAGCTAAGCCTGGGCGAGCTGTTCGCCGGACGCAGCCAGTTGCTGGTCTATCACTTCATGTTCGCCGACGGCTGGCACGAAGGCTGCCCAGGCTGCTCGTTCCTGGCCGACCACTTCGACGGCGCCAACCTGCACCTGGCCCACCACGATGTTTCCCTGGTGGCGGTTTCGCGGGCGCCCTTTGCCGAGTTCCAGGCGTTCCGCCGGCGCATGGGCTGGCACTTCCCATGGTTTTCCTCGCACGGCAGCCGCTTCAACCAGGATTTCGGCGTCACTGTCGCCACCGATGGCAGCGCCCAGTACAACTACGAACCCTACACCGGCGACGAAACGGAGCTGCCCGGGCTCAGCGCGTTCTACCGCGATAGCGACGGCAGCCTGTACCACACCTATTCCACCTATGCCCGCGGGCTGGACATCCTGGTCAACGCGTACAACTTCCTCGACCTGGCGCCACTTGGGCGCAACGAGGACGGGACGATGGACTGGGTGCGCCATCATGATCGCTATGAAAGTGCCAGTGACAAGCCGCATTGCTGCAAGGAGTGAGTTTCCGGCGGGATCAGATCGCCTGCACCGCCAGCAACTCCGTCAACACCTCGGCCAGTGCCTTGACCATCACATCCGCCGTGGGCCGGTGCACGATGACGATTTCGTAGCTGTCCACCTCCGGCAGCCCCTGCTCGATGCCCAGCACCCGGTGCTCGAGCAGCGCTGCCCGCGGCGGCAGCAGGCTGATGCCCATGCCGTCGGCCACCGCCGCCTGGATACCGCTGAGGCTCGAGCTGGTGAAACTGATGCGCCAGCGCCGGCCCATGCCTTCGATCGCGCTGATCATGTCATCGCGGTACAGCCCGCGTGGCGGAAAGGTCACCAAGGGAATCGGGTCGAGATCGAAGGACGGCATGCGCGCACTGTCGATCCATTGCAGGCGCTCCGGCCAGCAGGCCACGCCCTCGCGGCTGTTGCGCCGCTGCTTGAGCAGCACCAGGTCGAGCTCGCCGTTGTCATAGGCCTGGCTGAGATCGCGGCACAGCCCGCTGGTGACTTCCAGCTTGACCTGGGGATGCTGCCGGCTGAACGCGGACAACGCATTGGTGGTGCGCCCGCCGACGAAATCCTCCGGCACGCCCAGGCGCACGGTTACCCCGACCATGGCCCCGGCCAACGCCTCGAGCATCTGGTCGTTGAGGGCCAGCATGTGCCGGGCATAACCGAGCAGGGTCTGCCCGGCATCGGTGGGCAGCACATCGCGGTTGCCACGCACCAGCAGGCGGTGGCCGACCATGTCCTCGAGGCGACGGACCTTCTGGCTGATGGTCGACTGCGTGGAATGCAGGCGCGCCGCGGCGGTGGTGAAACTGCCGCAGTCAGCCACCACGACAATGGCGCGCAACAGGTCGAGGTCGAACAAGGCCCTATTTGGTTTTACGCTGGCAGACATCTTGATATTCGACTTCTGAATGACAGGCCTGACTTCTACCACGGGCACCGATACCCGGCAACATGCGCAAATACACTGGGCTCCATCCAGATTATTCACTTCTGCTACAAACACAGGCCCCCTAGCATGGACCCTCGTCCTATCAGGAGCCGACCACCATGCGCCTGCCGCTCACCGCCTTGCTGCTGACCCTGTTCACCAGCCTTGCCAGCCACGCCGAGACCCCCGCCATGAACACAGCGTTGCTCGATGCCGCCCGCCGCGGCGATGCCCCTGCCGTGCGCCAACTGCTCGACCGGGGCGCGCAGGCCGATACCCGCAACGACCAGGGCCAGACCGCGTTGCTGGTGGCCACCCACGCCAATGAAGTGGAAGCCGCCAAGGTACTGATCGAGGCCGGCGCCGACGTCAACGCCAAGGACAACATCAGCGACAGCCCCTACCTGTACGCGGGCGCACGGGGGCTGGACGACATCCTGCGCCTGACCCTGGCCCATGGCGCCGACCTGAAGAGCACCAACCGCTACGGTGGTACCGCGCTGATCCCGGCCGCCGAACGCGGGCATGTGAGCACCGTGCAGTTGCTGATCGCGGCCGGTGTCGATGTGAACCACCTCAACCGCTTGCACTGGACCGCGCTTCTCGAGGCGGTGATCCTCGGCGATGGCGGCCCGCGACATGTGGAGATCGTGCGCCAATTGCTGGCGGCCGGGGCGGACCCGCTCATTGCCGACAAGGACGGCGTGACCGCGTTGGAGCATGCGCGCCTACGCGGTTATCGCGAGATGGTCGCCTTGCTGGAAAGCCCCAGGCGCCGCTGACGCGCCCGCTATTCCACAGCCTCGAACGGCAGCCCCACATAGTTCTCGGCGATATTCGCCAGCCCCGCCGCCGACCCCAGGTAGTACTCGCGGTCGGCCGCCTGCATCTTGCGGTCCCAATCATCCTGGTGCTCGCCGAAGTCATGCAGCAGTTGGGTCATGAACCAACTGAAGCGCTCGCCCTTCCATACCCGCCGCAACGCCATGGGCGAATACTGCGCCAGCAGGTCGGTGCGCCCCTCGCGGTAGACCTTGACCAGGATCCGGTACAGGTAGTTGACGTCCGAGGCCGCAAGGTTCAGGCCCTTGGCGCCGGTGGGCGGCACGATGTGGGCGGCGTCGCCGACCAGGAACAGGCGGCCATGCTGCATCGGCTCGACCACCAGGCTGCGCAGCGGCGCGATGCTTTTCTCCAGCGCAGGCCCGGTCACCAGTTGCTCGGCCACCGCCTGTGGCAGCCGCGCCTTGAGCTCGGTCCAGAAGCGTTCATCGGACCAGTCCTCCACCCGCTCTTGCAGCGGCACCTGCAGGTAGTAGCGGCTGCGCGTCTGCGAGCGCTGGCTGCACAGCACGAAACCGCGTTCGTGATGGGCGTAGATCAGCTCATGGTTGACCGGCGGGGTATCGGCCAGCAGTCCCAGCCAGCCGAACGGATAGACCCGCTCGTACACCTTCAGCACGCTGGCCGGGATGCTCTGCCTGGCCACGCCATGGAAGCCATCGCAGCCGGCGATGTAATCGCACTCCACCCGATGCTGGCGACCATCCTTGTCGAACGTCAGGTAGGGCCGCGGCCCCTCGATGTCATGGGGCTGGACATTGTTGGCCGCATAGATGATCGGCGCCCCATTCTGCTCGCGAGCCTGCATCAGGTCGCGGGTGACCTCGGTCTGGCCGTAGACCATCACCGTCTTGCCACCGGTCAGTGCCTTGAGGTCAAGACGCTGGCGATGACCATCGACCAGCAACTCGACCCCTTCATGGACCAACCCTTCGCGATCCATGCGCTGGGCCACACCGGCTTCGCGCAGCAACTCGACCGTGCCCTGTTCGAGCACGCCGGCACGGATGCGCCCCAGCACATAGTCCGGGGTCTGGCGCTCGACGATCAGCGTATCGATGCCGGCGTTGTGCAGCAGCTGGCCGAGCAGCAGGCCGGACGGGCCGGCGCCGATGATTGCAACCTGAGTTTTCATTGTTGTTGTCTCACGATGACGATGCCGGCTTTGCACTGGCAATGGCCGCGCATCTGCTGTTAGGGTTTGCACCTGTATTTTTACTGCTGAAAAACGTGCAGAACGTGCGAAATCCGTTTTGAAAACTGCACTTTCCTGAAATTCGTTCGATTAACGGACAGGTCCCACCCCATGCACAGCCCCCTTCCTGGCATCCCGTTGTTCCAGCTGTATGGCGAGCACCGTGCGTGGCCGGATACCGACCTGCTGCACTGCGAGTCGATCCCGGCACGCAGCCGTCTGCACCACTGGGAGATCAAGCCGCACCGACACGCAGAACTGTTCCAGCTGCTCTATGTGCAGCGCGGCGAGGCGCAGGTGGAGATCGAGGGCGAACGCCGGGTGATTCGCGAGGCGGCGATCCAGGTGGTGCCGCCGCTGACTGTCCATGGCTTTCGCTTCAGCGCCGATATCCAGGGGCATGTGCTGACGTTCGGCACGGCCTTGGTGGTCGAGCTGGAAAAGCGCCTCGGCGCCCCCCTGAGCGTGCTGGCGGCGGCGCGGTGCTACCCGCTGGGCAAGGACCGCGTGCGCCTGCACGGCCTGATCGACACGCTGCAGCAGGAGTACCAGGGCTGCGCCCCGGCCCGCGGCCCCATGCTGCAGGCACTGGTCACCGCGCTGATGGTGTGGATCAACCGCCAGCAAGCCGCCTTGCCAGCGCGCAGCCAGGACGAACGGGACCAGCAGTTGCTCGGCCGTTACCTGCGCCTGGTCGAGGCGCATTACCGCGAACACCTTGCCGTGGACGATTTCGCCGCGCGCCTGGGCATCACCAGCCTGCTGTTGAACCAGCTGTGCCGGGCGCTGGCCGGGCAATCGGCGTTGCAGGTGATCCACCAGCGCCTGCTGCTCGAAGCACGGCGCAATCTTGCCTACACGCGCATGAGCATCGGCCAGTTGTCCGACAGCCTGGGGTTCAGCGACCCGACCTACTTTGCGCGGTTCTTCAAACGGCTCGACGGGCAGACGCCCAAGGCCTACCGCAAGTCCGTGAATGCCTGAACGGGACGGCGAGCGCAGCCCTTGCTTGACGTATACGTCAACCTGGCATTAGGTTACTCGCATTCCCTCCCCCGAGCGCAAGCATGAGCAGCCAGACCTACAGCATCTCCGACCTGTCCCGCGAACTGGACATCACCACCCGCGCCATCCGCTTCTATGAGGAGCAGGGTCTGCTCAGCCCTGAACGACGCGGCCTGGAACGCATCTACTCGGCCCGCGACAAGGTCACGCTCAAACTGATCCTGCGCGGCAAGCGCATCGGTTTCTCGCTGGCCGAATGCCGTGAACTGATCGAACTCTATGACCCCTCCGGCGGCAACCAGAAACAGCTCACCAGCATGCTGGCGAAGATCGCCGAACGCCGCGCCCAGCTCGAACAGCAGATGCTCGACATCCAGCAGATGCACCTGGAGCTGGACACCGCCCAGGAGCGTTGCGAGCAGGCCCTGGCCGCCACCCTGAACCCGCCGCACACCCATCGTTGATCCGCCACAGGAAGCCCGCCATGTCATTGCCCAAGAATGTCCGCCTGGTCGAAGTCGGCCCGCGCGACGGCCTGCAGAACGAAGCCCAGCCCATCAGCGTCGCCGACAAGGTGCGCCTGGTGGACGACCTCACCGACGCCGGGCTCGCCTACATAGAAGTGGGCAGCTTCGTCTCGCCCAAATGGGTCCCGCAGATGGCCGGCTCCGGCGAAGTGTTCGCCGGTATCCGTCAGCGCGAGGGGGTCACCTATGCGGCGCTGGCACCCAACCTGCGCGGTTTCGAGGATGCCCTGGCCGCCGGGGTGAAGGAAGTGGCGGTGTTCGCGGCGGCGTCCGAAGCGTTTTCCCAGCGCAACATCAATTGCTCGATCAGTGACAGCCTCAAGCGTTTCGAGCCGATCATGGAGGCCGCCCGCAGCCAGGGTGTGCGGGTGCGCGGTTATGTCTCCTGCGTGCTCGGCTGCCCCTACGAGGGACGCATCAGCGCCGAGCAGGTGGCACCAGTGGCCAAGGCCCTGCATGACATGGGCTGCTATGAAGTATCGCTGGGCGACACCATCGGCACCGGCACCGCCGGTGACACCCGCCGCCTGTTCGAGGTGGTCTCGGCCCAGGTGCCCCGCGCGCAACTGGCCGGGCACTTCCACGACACCTATGGCCAGGCGCTGACCAACGTCTATGCCAGCCTGCTCGAGGGCATCAGCGTGTTCGACAGCTCGGTGGCCGGCCTGGGCGGCTGCCCATACGCCAAGGGCGCCACCGGTAACGTCGCCAGCGAGGATGTGGTGTACCTGCTGCAAGGGCTGGGCATCGACACGGGCATCGACCTGGACCGACTCATCGCCGCGGGCCTGCGTATCAGCGAAGTGCTCGGGCGCGTCACCGGATCGCGGGTGGCGAAGGCCCGCGGCATTCGCTGAGTCACACGGTTGTCACACAGGTGTGGGTGGAGTGTTACCGCCTACACGCTGTGCAGAAGAAAATCGGGTAACAGGGAAACAATTCGACAAATTTTCACGTGCCAACCCACTCTGAAAAATCATCAAACCATTGATTTTAAAGGGATTATAAAAGTTGGCACGCCACCTGCTATATCTTTTGGCATAACAAGAACAAAAAACGCGATACCCAATAAAAACAACAGTAAACGGCTCTGACATAACAAGAACAACACGGCAGAGGCGTAGCAAGCAGATTTTTTTGGAGTCGACGTGCATTCCAGGGGTTCCGGCCCCGCAACCTGGCAAGAACAATAAAACTACCTCCGAGGTAGCGGCAGTCAAGGTTGGATCACGTTGGATGAACGCAGGTCAGCGCTCAAAAAAATACGTTTGCTCTTGGCCCCGGTTGGGGGCCCCGCAGTGCAGAGACGACAGCCGACAAAAACAACAACAGGCCAGTCTCCAATAATAAGAAAAGAGCAGGCAACAACGCTTATGAGGGGAGCTTCGGCTCCCCTCAGTGCTTCCTGCCCTCCTCCTCCTCGCGCTTGTCCTCATGCTCACCTTCGACCTTTTCCACCAGCAACGGCATGCTCGCCAGCACCAACAGCGCCAGCACCGTGCTGATCAGTGCCGTGGCCTCGCGCCCCATCCCTGCAGCCGTGCCGATGGCGGCGGTCATCCATAGCCCGGCGGCGGTGGTCAGGCCCTTGACGTGACTGGTGTCGCGGCCGTTGCCCTTGAGAATCGTGCCCGCGCCGAGAAAGCCGATACCGGCGACGATGCCCTGGATCACCCGGCTCAACGCCTGCTCGTCCGCCCCGGCCATGCTCGGCGCCAGGACGAACAAGGCCGCGCCCATGGACACCAGCATGTGCGTGCGCACGCCGGCCGACTTGCCCTTGCTCTCGCGCTCGAAGCCCAGCACCGCCCCCAGCAAGGCCGCCATCAGCAGGCGGATGAGGATCCGCGAGACCTCGCGCGCGTCGGCGACATCGGCGAATTCGGTGTGCAACGTCGCCAAAAAGGCTTGCCAGAATGCTTCCATCGGATGTCTCCAGAGATCCCGCCGAACAGGTCTCAAGGAGTGTAGGTGGATTGCTCAGGCGTGAAACCCTGCAACTGCTCCAGCCAGTACGCCACGTCCAGTTCGTCGATCTGCTCGGGCCGCAGGAAGCGCTCGGCATATTGCCGGTACACCCCGCTACTCAGGAACAAGCGCAGCAACTGCCCGTCGACATGCTTGTCCCGCGCCATGAACACCAGGATCTTCACCGACTCGGACAGGGTCTTCGGCGCCTTGTAGGGCCGGTCCGCCGCGGTCAGTGCCTCAAAGATGTCGGCGATCGCCATCACCCGCTCGGGGATGCTCAGCGCCTCCTGGCCAAGCCTGCGCGGGTAGCCGCTGCCGTCCAGCTTCTCGTGATGGTTGCCGGCGATTGACGGCACGCGCCTGAGCTGGCGCGGGAACGGCAGCGCGCTGAGCATGATGATGGTCTGCACGATGTGCTCATTGATCTTGAAGCGCTCTTCATCGTTGAGCGTGCCGCGGCGGATCGACAGGTTGTACAGCTCGCCGTGGTTGCTGGCATGGGCCGGCAGGCGCATGTCGAAACCCCAGTGGTTGCGCGGGTCGTCCTTGGCCACCGGCGGCGTACGAGCGCCCCAGGGCACCCGGTGCTCATCGCGGTCGGCAAGCAGTGGCTCGTCCACTGGCAAGGTTGCCGCCGAGGTGTCGGTGAACCGCGCTGCCTCGTCGCGGGAGATGCCCAGGCGGTTGTCGAAGTGCCGCCGCCAGCGGCGCTGGCCGATAGTGCGCAGGCGCTCGATGTCGGCCTCCTGCATGAACTCGCCACCGATGTTGGCGTTGGCGACGAAGGCGAAGTCCTCCTGCAAGGTTGCCCGGCATGCCTCCAGCGTGCGCCGCAGCGCCGGCTCATCATCGCCGTTGACCACACCTTGCCAGTAGGCGACCTCGGCATCGCGCCAGAGCACCTCGAAGCGCATGCGCACCTCGTGGATGCGGTTGTACAAGGTCTCGAGCTTGGTCGCCTTGTCCACCACGTATTCGGGGCTGGTGATCTTGCCGCAGTCGTGCAGCCAGGCGGCCACGCGGAATTCGTAGCGCTCGGCCTCGCTCATGCTGAAGTCGGCATAGGGGCCGCTGTCAGCCTGCACGGCCTGGTCCAGGAGCATCTGCGCCAGTTGCGGCACCCGTTCGCAATGGCCGCCGGTATAGGGGCTCTTGGCGTCGATGGCGTCGGCCAGCAACTTGATCATGGCGTCCAGCAGGCGTTGCTGGGCCTCGACCAGCTGACGGGTCTCGATGGCCACGGCGGCTGCACCGGACAGTTCCTCGACAAAGCGCTGGAACGGTTGGCCCACGGCCGCGTTCGCATCGGCGAGTTGCAGCACCAGGATGCCGAGCCGCGCCTGGCCGCGGTCATTGAGCACCACCGCCAGGCTGCGCCCTTGCCATGCGAGGGCCTGGGTCACCGCGCTGGCCAGGTCATGCCGCTCGCCTTCAGGCACCGCCAGTTCCTCGGGGTAGTCATGGCCGCGACTGGCGGCGGCCAGGCGCAACCGGCTGTTGTCGTCGTACAGATACACCGCACCGGCGCTGACGCCCGCTGCCGCCACCAGGTGATTGAGCACGCCGTCGAGCATGCCTTCGAGTTGGGTCTCGCGGCTCAACGTAAGGGTGATCGCCTGAAAGTTGCGGATGGTGCCGGACATGCGGCTCAGCACCCGGCTCAGCTCACGCACTTCGGAGACCCGCGAGACAACGCCCACCTCACGGCTGAAATCGAAACTGGCCAGGCCCTGCACCTGCTCGGTCAGCCGGCGCAACGGACGGCCGATGCGTCGGCCCAGCAGCCCGCCAAGCAACAACAACACAGCTGCCACGGCTACGGCCCAGAGCAATTGCTCGAGCAGCACCTTGCGCGCGCCGGCCAGCAGTTCGTGGGCCGGCACGGCGATCAGCACCTGCAGGTGCTGTCCGGCCATGGAGGTAAGCGGCACGCGCATGCCATACCAGGTCTGCCCCTCGACCTGGTACGGCTGCGGGCTCGCGCCCTGGGGTATGTCGGCGTAGATATGCGTAAGGCTGCCGATGCCCAGCTCGCCAACGCGCGACAGGCGCACGCTCTCACCCTCGCGCACGACCACCCGTTGCAGGTCCGGGTAGGCCACTACGTTGCCCTGACCGTCGACCACGGCGATCTCGGTGCCGGCGGTGATGCGCAGGTCGCGGCTCTCGCTGGCCAGGTCATTGACCGAGACATCCATGCCGATCACCGCCGTGCCCTCGGCGCTGCGCTGGGCCATGGTCAGGCCGATCTCGCGGGTGGTAAAGAATACGTAGGGACGAGTGAGTACGGTCTCGGGCTGCGCGCTGGCTTCGATGAACCAGGGCCGTTGACGTGGATCGTATTGGTAGTCGGGCTTGCTCTGGCGCTGCAACAGGGTCAGTGCCGGGTCATAGAAGCTCCACTCGCCCTGCATCGCGCCATCGGCGCCCTGGGTGACGGTCTGCACCAGGAACGCCGTGTCCGCCGGTGCCGCGAAGCGCTGCAATAGTTGCGGGTCACGCAAGCGCCGGACAAGCAGGAATTCACCGTTTGGGTAACCGACGTAGGCGGCGCTGAGCATGCGGTTGGCACGCAGGCTCTCGACCAGTTGCGGCAGTTGCTCGAGGCGCTGGGCCAACGTGCTTGACGCCGGGCTGAAGGCCAGCAGGCGAATGCTGCTCTGCACCGGGTCGACCAGGCGCCGGGCGCGCTCGTCGATGGTCCGGCCGACCTGCTGGGCGGCATCGCCGGCGGCGGCCACCAGGGCCTGGCGCACGCCCAGGTAGCCTTGCCAGGCGAGGGCCGCACCCAGCGCCAGCATGCCCAGCATGATCGCCAATGCCACCAGCCACTGCAGGGAAATGCTCCGGCCACGGTTGTTCATGGCCGTCTACCTCGAGCGCACGCCCGTCCAGCCTGCCCTATCAACACGCAGCCCATCCCAGGTACTCCCCGTGTGGCGATTTCCACAGTGTAATCAGCCCAAGCGAACGTGCCGGCCCGAGATATCCGCTGGTAGCGAGACAGTCCGATAGTGGCACGACGCCATATAAGACTGCATGCACTTTTTCGAAGCGATTGCAGGCCGCGGTTTGTCGAAACAATCCATCGTATACAAAACAAGCGAATTCTGTTTACACTGCCTCGCGCCTACGACAACGGTCATCGCCGTTGCGTATTGCGACAGGCTCAAGCCATGCGACATCCACTGCCGCCCGCCTTCACCGGGCATCCTTCCCGAATGCCACTTGCCGCATTCGTCCTGTCACCGTCTGCCCACCTGCCCGATGCGCCCGCCATGGCGCAGCCTTCGCACGTGCGCGGTGAACCGTTCGCCCCTGTCATCGACGCCCGGCCACGCCGCGGCGCCTGACGGCCCTGGTGCGCCCGGCCCATGCACCAGGCGCCTCTCTACAATCAGAAAACACATCCCAAACGGGAGGGGACACACATGCCCAAGACCCTACTGGTCAAGAACGCCGAACTGCTGGTGACCATGGACGGCGAGCGCCGTGAAATCAAACGCGGCGGCCTGTACATCGAAGACAACGTGATCCGCCAGGTCGGCCCCAGCGAAACGCTGCCGCAAAACGCCGACGTGATCCTCGACATGACCGGCAAGGTGGTCATCCCGGGCCTGGTCAACACCCACCACCACATGTACCAGAGCCTTACCCGCGTGGTGCCGGCGGCCCAGGACGGCGAGCTGTTCAACTGGCTGACCAACCTCTATCCGATCTGGGCGCGACTGACCCCGGAGATGATCGCGGTCTCGACCCAGACGGCCATGGCCGAACTGATCCTCTCGGGCTGCACCACCTCCAGCGACCACCTGTACATCTACCCCAACGGCTGCAAGCTCGACGACAGCATCCACGCCGCCGAGGAAATCGGCATGCGCTTCCACGCCGCTCGCGGCAGCATGAGCGTCGGCCGCAGCCAGGGCGGCCTGCCGCCGGACTCGGTGGTGGAAAAGGAAAGCGACATCCTCAAGGAATCCCAGCGTCTGATCGAGGATTACCACGACGCCAGCCATGGCTCGATGCGGCGCGTGGTGGTGGCGCCCTGCTCGCCGTTCTCTGTCAGCCGCGACCTGATGCGCGAAGCGGCGGTCCTGGCCCGGGAGTACGGCGTGTCGCTGCATACCCACCTGGCCGAGAACGTCAACGACATCGCCTACAGCCGCGAGAAGTTCGGCATGACCCCGGCCGAGTACGCCGAGGACCTGGGTTGGGTCGGCCACGATGTCTGGCATGCCCACTGCGTGCAGCTCGACCAGCACGGCATCGAGCTGTTCGCCCGCACCGGCACCGGGGTCGCCCACTGCCCGTGCTCGAACATGCGCCTGGCCTCAGGCATAGCGCCGATCCGCAAGATGCGCGACCACGGCGTGCCGGTGGGGCTGGGGGTCGATGGTTCGGCATCCAACGACGGCGCCAGCATGATCGGCGAGGTACGCCAGGCCTTGCTGCTGCAACGGGTCGGCTTTGGCCCGGATGCGATGACCGCCCGCGAAGCGCTGGAAATCGCCACCCTGGGTGGTGCCAAGGTGCTCAACCGTGACGATATCGGTGCCCTGGCACCGGGCATGGTCGCCGACTTCGTCGCCTTCGACCTCGGCCATGTGGCCTATGCCGGCGCCCTCCACGACCCGCTGGCGGCGCTGGTGTTCTGCACCCCGACCCATGTTGACACCAGCGTGATCAACGGGCGCGTGGTGGTTCAGGACGGGCGCATCGCCACCGTCGACTTGCCACGGGTATTGGAGCGTCACAACCAGCTGGCGCGGCAGCTGGTCAGCGGCGAGTAGCACAGCCGCTCCCGCGCCAGGCTTCGCGATCAGCTCAAGGGCCTGCTATGGAACAGCCATCCCCCTGAGCCGCTGCGCCAGTTCCAGGGCCACCCGCCCGCTGGCCGGCGTGGGCATCAGTTGGGTGAACGGGATATCGATCATGCGATTCTCGCGCACCGCCCGCAGGCTCGAGAGCACCGGGTCGCGGGTCAGCAACTGACGCTTGCGGCTGGCCGGCGACCACAGGGCGTCGGCCAGCAGGATCACGTCGGGGTCGCTGCTCAGCAGCGCCTCGCGGTTGATCGTCACGCGGTACTGGTCTATCCCGGCAAGCACATTGCGCGCCCCGGCGGCGGCCAGCAACGGCGTGACGAACCCGCGCCCGCCTTCGCTGTCCAGCCCCCGCACCTCGCTGTCGAGGTAGAACACCGACAGTGGCTTGCCGCTGGGTGCGATCGCCCTGGCCTGCGCCAGGTCGGTCTCCATCGCGTCGATCAATGCCTGCGCCCTCGCCTGTCTGCCCAACAGCTCGCCAAGCACAGTCAGGTCACGCCGGACATGGCCGTAGTAGTCCAGCGAGTGGCCGTTACAGGCCGACTCGAGCAGGTAGGTGGCAATCCCGTTGCCGGCCAATCTGCTGCGCGAGGTGATCCCATCGCCAAAGGCCGTGGCGAATCCGCCGACCACCAGATCCGGCCTTTGCGCGTACAACACTTCGCTGGCCGGATACTCCCGGGCGATCACCGGCACACCCTGGTAGCGGCCCTGCTTGTAGGCGGCGCCGTTGTCGTCCAGGTAGGCCACCCCGACCATCGACGGCCCCGCGCCGAGGGCGAGCAGCAGGTCGGCCGCGTGCTGGTTGAGGGCGACGATACGCGCAGGCGCCGCAACGGGCCGTTGCCAGTCCTGCCCGCAGTTGCGATAGCTGTCGGCCAGGGCCGGTGTGCCACAGCACAAGGCCAGCGACAGCAGCCAGGCTTTACGCATCGCACGCCCCTCCCTTGATCAACAGTCCTTCGGCGATCCTTGCGCCCTGCAGATGCGTTTCCACCAATTCCTCCACCTCCCGATCATCACGTACCCGATACCAGCAGCCGTCCGGGTGCACCGTCAACACGGGCCCCAGGTTGCAGGGAAACTGGCAACCGGTGCGGGTCAGCAGCACGCCACCCGGGGTCTCGATCAGGTCACGTTCCAGCAGCAACCGGCGCAGGCGTTTCCATAGCGGCAAGGCGCCGCGGCGCACGCAGCGGGGGCCGGTGCAGAGGAACACCTGGCGGGCATGCTCGGGCACCCGTGACCAGTCCGGGTCGCTGGCCACCGCGTTGACCTGGTCGCACGCCAGGTGGCGGACAGCTTCGTCGATGCTGGCACAGGCCGCTCGCGCATCCAGGCCGCGCCGCCCCAGGGCCTGGGCCGTGACCCAGACGCCGGCCCGACCTTGCGCCACGCGCCCCAGCTCATCGCGCAGCCAGTCCAGGTAAGCGCTGTCCGAGGTGGGCTCCAGGTCCACCACCAGCAGACGTTCCACGCCCTGGTCGAGGGCCTCGCGGACCACCGCCCAGAGCCCGTCGAACCCCTCCAGGGTGTCGACGATATCCCGGCCCGCCTCGTGGCCACGCAGGTCACGAATCTCGGCGCCAAAAGCTTCCGCCGCCGAGCCGCCACCCAGGCCGGGGCCGACGAACAACACGCGCTGGTAGTCCATGCTCACGCCCCTCAGAAGGTGTAGGTGTAGCGCAGTTCGCTGGTGAACGGCCGCCCGAGATTGTCAACGTTACTCGCCGGACTGGTGACATAGTCGCGGTCGAACAGGTTCTCCACCAGCAGGCTCAGCCGGTGCTGGCGGGCGCCGTCCAGGTAGCGATAAGCATCGGCGTCGACCACCGAGTAATGGCCGTAGTCGACGCCTTTGGAGCTGACCACGTCGCGGATATAGCGAATGGCGCCCCCGGCCCCCCACCTGCGATCCGCCGATTCGTAACCGAGCCGCGAACGGGCGAAGAAACTCGGCACGTCGTTGATCGTTGCCCCGGTGCGCGACTCGGTGAGGTTGCGGGTCATGTCGGCCTGCAGGCTCCATTGGTCGTCGAGCTGGATACGCGCATCGGCCTCGAAGCCACGCATCTGTACCTGCCCCTGGCCGTTGACCCACTGGCTGCCGTCCAGGGTGATCAAGTCGGTGATCTTGCGGCGGAACACGGTGACGCTGGCGCTGAATTCACGCTCCAGCAGCAGGCCGTGGTAGTCCAGGCCAAGCTCGGCATTGCGGCTCTTCTCGGGCTTGAGGTCACGGTTGCCGATCTCGTCGCCAGGCTCGTTGACGAACAACTGCTCGGCATTGGGCAGCTTGTAGGCGCTGCCATACTGGCCGCGCAGTTGCCAGTTGTCGTTCAGGTCGTACAGCGAGGTGAGCATGCCGACGGTGGCGCTGTCGCCGCCGCTTATGGCCTCGTGGCGCAGGCCGAGGCTAGGGTGCCAGTTGGGCAAGGCCTCGATCCTGGGACGCAGTTGGGCGTACAACGCATTGGCCTGGGCCTTGTTGTCGTCGATCACCAGCACGTCGTCCTGGCCCTTGAACCACTGGTTGTCGGAACCGAACACCAGCACGTGGCCGCCGTCGAGTTCGGCCTTGCCCTCGGCCTGCACGCCCCAATCGGTGAAGCCCCAGTAGTCGTTGTGGTTGACCACGTCGCGGGAGCCGTCGGCGCGGTTGTTGATGCGGGTGTAGCGGGTGTCCCAGTCATTGACGTGGCCCTTGACGAAGTAGCTCAGGCGCTCGCTGATGCGCTGTTCGAAGGTAGCCGTGGCGATCTGCTGCACGCGGTCATTGGTGGTCTTGTAATTGTTCACCGGTCGGGCGAAATCGAGGTTGGCGTCGGTGTACTGGTAGAACAGCTCCAGCCGCGCATCGTCACCGAAGGCCTGGATCGCCTTGCCGCCGAAGGTGGTCACCTCGTAGCCGCGCTTCTTGTCGCTGACGTTGCCGCTGTAGTCGCGGTTGCGAAACGGCTGGTAACCGTCGGAGACGTTGTGACTGACATAGGCCAGCAGGCCCAGGTCGCCGAAGCCATTGCTGAAGATCCGCTCGACGCGGGCGTCCTTGCTGCTGCCGGCGAAGCTGTCCAGGCCCAGGTTGACCTCACCTGAAGCCTGACGGCGTTGCGGGCTGCGGGTGACGATGTTGATCACTCCCGCCACGGCCTGGGTGCCGAACAACAGGCTCTGGCCGCCCTTGAGCACCTCGATGCGCTCCACCGCGTTGGCCGGCAGGGTGTCCAGGTACAGGCCGCCGTACAGGCGGTTGTTCAGGCGTACACCGTCGAGCAGGATCAGGGTGTCGTCGTTGCGCCCGCCGAGCAGCGAGTAGGTGCCGTAGTCGAACGGGCCGTTCTTCGGCGCGACGTAGAAGCCGGGGATGAACATCTGCATCACCCGAGTGATGTCGGCGCCGGGGCCGGCGCGCTCGATCTGCTCGCGGCTGACGATCTCGACCTTGCTGCCGTACTGGGCCATGGCGGCGACCGTGGTCGACTCCACCGACGGCGCGGCGACGATCTGCTGGTCGAGGATCAGGGGGGTGTTTTCGGCCAGTGCCAGGGGGCTGGCCAGGCAGCCCAGGAACAAAGTCCGGGCCTTGGGGAAACGACGTCGGGAGTGAATCACAGCAATCATGCTCTTCTCGAAAGTGACTTTCGCAGAAGCACGCAGGAGCACGGATCGCGCACACGCCAATACCGGCCCATGCCCGCCCACCGCAGGAGTTTGCCTACTACATTCCAGGCCGGTCTCCGGGCTCGCAAGACAAGATGTCTTCACCTTCCCATGACGCGCGGGCCACAGTGGTCTGTCGAAGGCATCACTTGCATACCGTTGCGGGGGCAGCACCGGACTGGCGCGAAGCGCGTACCGGTTTCCCGTTTCACCCCATGCGCGGCGGCATGGGACACCTGAAATCGGTCGGCATCTGAACACCTTGGGGCAAGGTGCGTCAAGCAAAGGCCGGTGAATCGTTTCGCGTGTTTTTTATCTGCCAATCACTCTAGGCAGATGTGTCAAAAGTTGTAGAATCCGCACGCCCAATCTATTCCCATTCCCTTCGAGCTTTGCCGATGAAGCTGGCCCGCCACACACGATCGCAAGTCGCCTGGGTGCTGTATTTCAGCATCCTGTTCGGCTCGTTGCTGTGCGCCATGGGCCATGGACAGATGGCAGGCTTGCGCCTGGCCGGCCTGGATGACGCCGCCTGGTGCGCGGCCGACAGCAGCGGCGTGTTCAAGGGCGACCAGGACATCACCGACCCGGTGCTGCCTGCCGGCGGCGACTGCGTGATCGCCAGCCTGTTCAGCGCCATCCTGCTGGCGGTGTTCTTCGGCTTGCTGGCCCTGCTCGCCGGGGAGTCGAGCAAACCCTTACCCAGACAACCCGCGCCACGGCTGCCCAAGCAGCGCTGGCCACTGGTCAACCCCCGCGCCTCCCCCGCTTCGCTTCTCGCGTTCTGACATCGCCACGCCCTCGAACTGCCTGATCGGCAGCGGGCGTGCGCTCACCGATTTCAGCCAGGAAGCCTTGCATGTTCCGCATGACCACTCTGGCGCTGCTCGTTGGCAGCGCAACCTGCGCCTGGGCGCAGGACGACACCCTCACCCTGCCCGCCAGCAACGTCACGGCCACGGCCGACCAAGCCAAGGAGGCGACCAGCCTCGACCTCGACCGGCCCATCGAAAGCGGCTCACGCCTGAACCTCAGCGCCCGCGAGAACCCCGCCTCGGTCAGCGTCGCCGACCGCAAGACCATGCAGCGCATCGGCGCGCGCAACTTCCAGGACGCCGCCAATGCGCTGCCCGGAGTCAACGCCTCGGCACCGCCCGGCTGGGGCGGCTACGTGTCGTATCGCGGCTTCAACGGCGCCCAGGTCAGCCAGCTGTTCAACGGCATCAACCTGCAGTACGGCGCCGCCGGGCGCCCGGTCGGGGCATGGATCTACGACCGTGTCGAACTGCTCGGCGGGCCGTCGTCGTTCCTCAACGGCAGCGGCGCCGTGGGCGGCAGCCTGAACATGATCACCAAACTGGCCAACCGCGACGAGGACACCTTCGAGGGCCGCGTCAGCTACGGGCGCTACGACACGATGGAAACCTCGGTCGGCTTCAACAAGGCGCTCAACAGCGGTGACGGCCCACGCCACTACGCGCGGCTCGACTACAGCCGCACCAGCACCAATGGCTATATCGACCGCCAGGAGAACGGGGCAGGCAACCTGGCCTTCTCGCTGCTCAGCGACATCAACGACCAGCTGTCGCACACCCTGGCCATCGAGTACCTCGAAGAGAAGGAAGACAGCCCCTACTGGGGCGCGCCGGTGCTGCAACCGGCCAGCGGCACCCTGCACATCGACAAGCATCACCGTTTCGACAACTACAACGTCGAGGACGGCCGCTACGAGCAGCGCACCCGCTGGCTGCGCTCGATCACCGACTACCGCATCGACGACAGCAACCAGTTGCGCAACACCTTCTACCACTACAACGGCCAGCGCGATTACCGCAACCTCGAGGTGTACCGCTACAACCCCGGCAACACCGCCATCGCCCGCTCCGGCGGCTACCGCCAGCGCCACGACCAGGAGGTCAACGGTAACCGCGTCGAGCTGACCCACCAGGGCCAGCTGTTCGGCCTGGCCAGCGACTGGGCGTTCGGTATGGACTACAACCGCAACCAGCAGACCGCCTACCCGTTGTCCAAGGGCGCGTTCGACAGCATCGATCCCAACGGTTTCCAGCCCGACCACTTCCTCGACATCCCTGGCATGGACGCTCCACGCGCCAAGGGGCGCAGCACCACCACCGACACCACTGCGGGCTTTGTCGAAAACCGTACCCGCCTGACCGACCAGCTGTCGCTGGTCACCGCGCTGCGCTACGACCATATCGACTTCGACGTGGTCGACCACGTGACCCGGGCCAAGCTGGACCGGCGCTGGGACGCCTTCACCGGGCGCCTGGGGCTGGTCTACGACCTGACCTCAAATGTCAGCCTGTACACCCAGTACAGCACCTCGGCCGAGCCGCCGGGAGGCTCGCTCACCGGCGCCTCGCTCAGCCAGGTCGGCGACTTCGACTTGAGCACCGGCAGGCAGGTGGAAGTGGGCAGCAAGTTCGACTTCCTCGACGGGCGCGGCTCGGCCACCGCGGCGGCCTACCGCATCGTGCGCAAGAACATCTCGGTGCCCTCCTCGACCGTGCCCAACACCACCGAGCAGGCCGGCCAGCAAACCTCCACCGGCATCGAGCTGGCGGCGTCGTTCAAGGTCACGCCCAAACTGCTGGCGGCGGGCAACTTCAGCTGGGTCAACGCCGAATACGACGAGTTCAACGAGACCATCGGCGGCGTGGTGTACTCGCGCAAGGGCAAGAACCCGGTGAACATCCCCGACCGGGTGGCCAACCTGTGGCTGACCTACGACCTGGCGCCGGGCTGGCAGGTCGGCGCCGACGCCCGCTACGTCTCGGCGGTCTACGCCAACACCGCCAACACCCAGTGGGTGCCTTCGTACACCGTCTACGGACTGTCGATGACCCACGACCTGGACCAGCACGTGCAACTCAGCGCCCGCCTGCGCAACCTCACCGACGAGGTCTACGCCCGCTTCATCCACCAGACCAACACCCAGTACTACCTGGGTGAGCCGCGCAGCTTGGAAGTCGCTGTGCAGTGGCGCTACTGATGGGCCTGAAACGCCAGCTGTACCTGTGGCATCGCTGGCTGGGCATCGTCGCGTGCCTGTTCATGGCGCTGTGGTTCGTCTCCGGAGTGGTCATGCTGTATGTCGGCTACCCCAAGCTGACCACGGCCGAGCGCCTGGCCCACCTGCCGGCCTTGCCGGCGGGATGCTGCGCCGAGTTGCCGGCGCAATGGGCTGAGCAGCCGTTGAAGGCGTTGCGCCTGACCAGCCTGGGCGGGCAACCGTACTATTTGCTGGAGCTGGCGGACGGTCGCCGCGTCACCCTCGATGCAGCCAACGGCGAGCCCCTGGCCAACGCCGACGCGGCCTGGGCCCTGGCCAATGCCCGGCAGTACGCCGGCAGCGCGGCATTGGCTTACCAGGGCACGCTGGACGAGGACATGTGGACCCACTCCCGGGCCCTGGACAGCGATCGCCCCTTGCACCGGGTGCAAGTGGACGATGCGGCCGGCACCTGGCTGTACCTGTCCGGACGCACCGGCGAGGTGGTGCGCGATGCGAGCGGCCGCGAGCGCGCCTGGAATTGGGTCGGTGCCTGGTTGCACTGGCTCTATCCGTTGCGTGGCGGCCTGGGCTTCGACAATGGCTGGCGCACCCTGGTGATCGGCCTTTCACTGCTCGGCACGCTGATGGCGCTCATGGGCATCGCGGTGGGCATCCTGCGCCTGCGGCTGCGCAAACGCTACCGCAGCGGATCATGCAGCCCCTACCCCGGCGGCTGGTTGCGCTGGCACCACATCGGCGGGCTGCTGTTCGGTGGGGTGCTGGTGCTGTGGGTGTTCAGCGGGTTGATGTCGATGCGCCCCTGGGGCGTGACCGACAGCCGCTCGCAGATCGCCTTGCAACAAGCGCCGCTGCGTGCCACCGACCTGCAACTGCCGATTGCCACGGCCCTGGCCCGCTTGCGCGACGAAACCGGGTTCGCCGCAGTGGAGTTGCAATGGCAACGCCTGGCCGACGTCACCTATGCAGTGGCCCGCAGCGCCGACGGCGACAGCCGCATCCTTGAAGCACACGCCCCGCCGGCGCGTACCTTCAGCCGGGAAAGGCTGCGGGCGGCCGCGCAAGCGATGGCTCCCGGGGTGACGGTGGCGGATGACTGGCAGAGCGCCTACGACTTCCACTACTTCGCCCGCGAGCCACAGAGCATGTACGGCTCCCAGGCGCGTCCACTGCCCGTGCTGCGCCTGCGCTTCGCCGACGCGGCGGACACCTGGGCCTACCTGGACCCTGCCAGCGGCACGCTGGTGGCCAGCCACGACCGGGCGCAACGTGCTGGGCGCTGGTTGTTCAACCTATTGCACAGCTGGGATTGGCAACCGCTGCTGGCGCGGCCGCTGTTGCGCGAAGGGTTGATCATCGGCCTGAGTAGCGGCGGCCTGGTGATAGCCCTCAGTGGTGTGGTACTGGCCTGGCGACGCCTGCGCAGGACGCTTCGGTAGCGTCATTGGGGCTGCTGAGCAGCCCCTTTCGCCTGACTGCCATTGACCGGTTACCCGCGCTTTTTCTTTACCCCGCCCTGCCTGGCCTTGAACCGCGGATTGGACTTGCAGATCACATAGATCCGACCACGGCGCTTGACCACCTGGCAGTCACGATGACGGCGCTTGGCCTGCTTGAGTGAGGACAGTACTTGCATGAGAACCTCCGGATACGTAATAACATAACATTAACGCAAATCATTCTCATTGCGCAACCGCCCTGTCACACCTTCTTCTGGCGATGACTGGAACGATAATGTAATGTTATTACATATTTAACGGAGATCCCCCTTGAACCCTCGCGCTCCCCTTCTGGCCGGCCTGACCCTGGGCCTGTTCGGTCAACCGCTCGCTGCGGCCCAACCCCTGGTGCTGGACGAAACCTCGATCACCGACGCCTACCTCGAAGAACGCGCCGATGGCCCGGTCCAGGGTTATCGGGCCACCCGCTCGGCCACCGCCACGCGCACCGACACCGATATCCGCGACACCCCGCAGAGCATCGAAGTGGTGCCGGCCCAGGTACTCAAGGACCTCAACACCACCCGCATCGACCGCGCCCTGGACTTTGCCGGCGGCGTGTCGCGGCAGAACAACTTCGGTGGCCTGACCTTTCTCAACTACAGCGTGCGCGGCTTCACCACAGGGGAGCTGTACAAGAACGGCTTCGCCGTCAACCGCGGCAGCTACAGCGCGCCCGACACCTCCGGCATCGAGCGCATCGAGGTGCTCAAGGGCCCGGCCGCGAGCCTCTATGGCCGTGGCGACCCCGGCGGGCTGGTCAACATCGTCAGCAAGCGGCCCCAGGCCGAGACGTTCAGCACCGTGAACCTGAGCGCCGGCAGCTGGGACCGTTACCGCGGCACGCTGGACGCCAACGCGCCGCTGGACAGCCAAGGCAACCTGCTGGGCCGGGTCAACCTGGCGGTGGAGGACAACGGCAGCTTCCGCGATCACGTCAACAGCGAGCGACGGATCGTCAGCCCGTCGCTGAGCTGGCAACTGTCGCCCGACACCCGCCTGCTGCTGGACACCGAGTTTTCCCGCACCGAATCAGTGTTCGACCGCGGCATCCCGGCGGTCAATGGCCAGGTGGGCTCGGTGCAGCGCTCGGCGTTCATGGGCGAGCCCAACGACGGCAAGATCCGCAACGACAACCAGACCGTCGACCTGGCCCTGGAGCACTTCCTCGACGACAACTGGAAACTGCGCCTGGCCAACCACTACACCCAGGGCACACTGAAGGGCAACAGCTCCGAGCCCCAGGCCCTGGTCGGCAACACGCTCACGCGCTTCTACCGCGAGCGCGACTTCGAGTGGAACGACAACATCACCCAAGCCGAGCTGCACGGCCAGTTCGAGCTGCTCGGCTGGCAGCACCAGAGCCTGATCGGCCTGGAGTACGAGAACTACCGCAACAGCCAGAAGTACCCGCAGAGCGCGACCCTGGCCAGCTACGGCCTGGACATCCGCAACCCGGTGTACGGCAAGCCCAAGCCGGCCCTCACCCGCGCCAATGACTTCTTCGAACGCACCGAAAGCCATGCCCTCAACCTGCAGGACCAGATCGCCTTCAGCGAGCGCCTGCGCGGGCTGGTCGGGGTACGCCTGGAGCGCATCGAGCAGACCTCGCAGAACCGCAGCAGCGGTATCAGCAACAGCCAGGCCAAGGATGTCGCCACGCCCCGCGTCGGCCTGCTGTACCAGCTGACGCCGCAGGTCGGCGTGTTTGCCAACGCATCGACGTCGTTCAAGCCCAACACCATCGGCACCCAAGGGCAGGTGTACAAGCCCGAGAAAGGCCTCGGCTACGAGACCGGCCTGAAGCTCGACCTGTTCGACAGCCGCCTGGGCGCCACGGTGGCGCTGTTCCATATCGACAAGGAGAACGTCATCACCACCGATGCCCTGGGCGAGAGCATCGCGGCCGGCAAGGCGCGCAGTCAGGGCCTGGACCTGCAGTTCAGCGGCCAGCTCAGCGAGGCGGTGCGGGTGATCGGCGCCTATGCCTACATCGATGCCGAGGTCACCAAGGGCGATGCCAGCCTGCCCAAGGGCAGCGACCTGCTGGGCATTGCCCGTAACAGCGGCAGCGTGATGGGCGTGTATGAGTTCCAGAATGGCGCCCTGCGCGGTTCGGACCTGGGCGCGGCGTTCAACTATGTCGGCGAGCGCTCCGGTCAGGCCGGCAGCGCCTTCACCCTGCCCTCGTACAGCACGGTCGACCTGCTGGCGCACTACAAGGCCAGCGAGCAGGTCACTGTGGGTCTGAACCTCAACAACCTGTTCGATCGCAAGTACTACGAGCGCTCGTACAACAGTTCATGGGTGCTGCCGGGCGAGCCGCGCAATGTCAGTGTCAGCCTGACGCTCAGCCTCTGAGGCCGGCGCAGTGGCTCGCGATGCCCCACGCACCGGGGCATCGCGATACACTGTGCGGACACCACCCAAGCAGCCCCTGGCATGATCCAGTCCGATCTCGATCTGTTCGACGCACACCCCCAGCAGCTGGCCGCGCACACCACGCTGCTGCCAGGTTTCGCCCTGGCGGAGCTCGAGCCCCTGCTCGATGCCTTGCGCCCGGTGCTGCGCGCGGCGCCGTTTCGCCACATGCAGACCCCCGGCGGCCTGCGCATGGCCGTGGCGCTGAGCAATTGCGGCGCGCTGGGTTGGGTCAGCGACGCAAGCGGCTACCGTTACTCCGCCACCGACCCGGTCAGTGGCAAGCCCTGGCCTGCCCTGCCCCAGGTGCTGGTCGAGCTGGCCTCGCGCGCCGCCGCCCAGGCCGGTTTCGACGGTTTCGTGGCGGATGCCTGCCTGATCAACCACTACCTGCCGGGTACCCGCCTGAGCCTGCATCAGGACCGCGACGAGCAGGACTACGCCCATCCGATCGTCTCGATCTCGCTGGGCCTGCCCGCAGTGTTCCTGTTGGGCGGGCTGCAGCGCTCGGACCGTACCCGGCGCATCCCGCTGAACCACGGCGACGTGCTGGTGTGGGGCGGCGAGGACCGCCTGCGCTTTCATGGCGTGCTGCCGATCAAGCCTGGCCTGCATCCGCGCATGGGCGAACGGCGGATCAATCTGACGCTGCGCAAGGCCGGCTGATCCTAGTGTGGTGTTTTGCAAATACGACCAATAAATCGCGAGCGATTTTTGCGCTCAGGCAAGGCGTCGCGACGAGTCGTAGCCCAGCTACGGCGAGGAGCGACAACGCCGCATGAGCGCAAAAAGCGCCGCGAGTTATGGTCGTTATTTGTGAAACACCACACTAGGCTGCCCCTAACGGCCGGCAAACCATTCCCGGCGTTCCTCGAACGCGGCGCGGATCGCCCCGACCATCACCTGCACCAACGGGTCGGCTTCGGTGCGCTCATCGACAGCCAGCCACACGCGCCGGCGCATCGGCTCGCGGAACAACCCCGGCAAGGCCAACAGGCCACGATCCAGATGCGCCGCGTAGTGCGGCAGCAAACCGACACTGGCGCTGCACTTGATCAGCTGGCAGTACATCTCGTAGTCCTGGATCTGCGTCACGCCGGCCGAGCGGGTGCTCAACAGCGTCTGCCAGGGCGTCAACGCCTGCACGCCGACCTCGCCTTGCCATTGCACCAGCATGTAGTCCTGCAGGTGCGCCAGGCTGGTCGGGCGGTTGGCCTCGCGGGCATAACGCTTGGCGATATGCGGCAGGTACTCGAGGGTGGCCAGGGCTTCGGCGGTGGTGTCGGCAAAGCAACCGCTGCGGGCGCCCTGGTCAAGGTCGCCCAGCCATAGCGCCACATCCGCGGCCTGCTCGGGTACCTGGCGGCCATCGAGCGTGGCCACCTCCAGGCGCATGCCGGCATGCTGGCGCACGAAGTTGATCAGGTTGCGGCCCAGCAGGTCCTGCAGCAGTGGTTCGGCCACGGCCAGGCGCACACTGGCGCTGGCTTCCCGCGGTGGTGGCACCACCGGTTCGCGGGCCTGGAGCACATGCTGCAGGCGCTCGCCCTGCTGGCTGAGCACCGGGTTGTTGTTGCGGTTGACGAACAGGCTGTAGCCCAGGCGTGCCTCCAGCGCCGCCAGGCGCTTGCGCAGGGCCACAGGCTTCAGGTTGAGCCGCCGCGCCGCCTGCATGAAACAACCGCAGCGCGCGGTGACCAGAAAACAGTTCAGGGTCTGTTCGTCCAGGGCCAGCGGCACCTGGGGGCGAACGACGGGCACGCTGGTATCCGGGGCTCGCCCCCGGGACAGATCGATAGGCATCCCTCGCCTCCTGCGGGCTCGCCTGGGCAGGCCCGCTTCTTCCATGGTTGTTGGCGACTAGCGGCTGCTTTCCAGCACCTGGTTGAGCGCCGCGCCGTCGATGCTGAGGGTGGCAGTGTCGAACATGCCCTCCACATAGGCCTTGGCCACCTGCTCCTGGCGCTGGGCACGCAGCACCTGGCGCAGGCGCGGGGCCACCTCGTCGAAGGTCGCCGCCCGGGGCGGTTGTTGCTCCACCAGCTTGATGATGTGATAGCCCGCCGCGCTCTGCACCGGTTCGCTGACGCTGCCCACCTTGAGTTTCGGCACCACCCCGCGCACCTCCGGCAACAGTTGCGCCAAGGCCTGCAGGCCGGTATCCCCGCCGTTGGCGGCGGTGCCGGCATCCTGCGAATGCTCGCGGGCCAATGCGCCAAAGTCCGCATCCGCGGCCTGGGCCTGCTTGGCCAGGGCCTGGGCCTGCTTGCGCACGGCCTCGTCATCCTTGGGGTTTTCCACCCGCAGGAAGATCTGGCTCAGGCGATAGCGTGCCGGCAGTTGCAAACCAGCCTTGCCTGCCTCGTAGGCCTGCTTGAGCTCAACTTCGGTGGGGTAGTCGTCGGGCACCTTGCTCACCGAGTCGAGATAGTCGCGCAAGACGATCTGCTCGGTGGCCGCGCGGGTCTGCACCTGGATCTCCGGACGCTGCAACCAGCCTTGGGCCTCGGCCTGCTGGTACAGGGCCTTTTCCGCCAAGCGGGCGCGGATCCAGGCCTCCAGTGCCGGCCGGTCGCCGCGCAGGCTGGCGCGGGATTCTTCGGGCAACTGGGCGAACAGCGCCTTGAGCTCGCCACTGCCCACCTGTTGCTCGCCAAGGCGCGCCAGCACCGGGCCGTTGTCGGTGGCCACCAGGGTGGCGGGCGAAGCCGGGCGCGCCGCCGCCACCGGCTGGTCGCCCGGGCGCAAGGCCAGGGCGACCGCCACTGCGACAACGGCCAGCGCGCCAGCGCCGGCCCACAGGGTTCGCGCCGTCACGAAGCGCTCACCGCATCGCTGGCCACCTGCTCGGGCGCCGTTTCGGCGACATTGCGGCTGTAGTCGCGCAGGTAGACGATGAACTCCTGCAGCAGGCGATCCCACAGCAACAGGCTGCCAAGCAGGTGTTTCTCGCTGACGCCGTCGGCAACCACCACGTCCTTCTCCATCACCAGGAACTCGCCCTGCACCGACAGGCGGGCGAAACGCCGCGTGGCGTTCCAGCGCTCGGCCAGGCCCGCGGGCAGCTCGCCCTGGATACGCAGCGCGCAACTGAAGGTGAAATCGAGGAACTCGCCTTCCTGGTTCAGCGCCCGGTTGCCGAAACGTACGGCGTAACCCACGCCCTGGCTGGCGCTGAGCAACTGCACCACGGCATTCTGCTCGGTGCGATTGACCCGGCAGCCGGCATCCTGCAGCAGCTTGGTCAGGGAGTCGGCGCTAACGGTTTCGATCAGGGTGACTTCGGTCATGTGCTTACTTCCTTGCGTTGAGAAAACGTCACTGGGTCACGCCCGTGGGGGCGTCGAACTGGCTTTCGTAGAGTCTGTCACCATAGGCCTGGGCCAGCTCCTCGAAGCGGACCCGGGCCGAGCCGGCAAAGGGCTGGCGCATCTTCATCACATCGGCGATATCGACCTTTTCATAGGCGGCCAGCATCTCTTTGGCCACCCCGTACATCTGCTGGTTGCGCGCCTGGCACTGCTGCACCTGGCCATCGCGTTCGGCCAGTTGTGCCTGCAGGCCGGCACGCTCGCTTTCCTTGGCCCGCGCCATGCCCAGCAGTTCGTCATAGGCCTGCTTGTACTTGTGCAGTTGTTCGTTGCTGCTGGCCACCAGCGCCTGAGCCTGGTTGTGCACGGCCTGCTGCTGGCCGGCGAGCTGTTCGCTCTGGCCGCGCGCCCTGGCCAGTTGCGCGGTCAGCTCGCGCACCTGGCCCAGGGCCGCGTCGCGTTGCTGTTCCGCCGCCTGGCGGGCGGCGCTGGCCTGGGCCTGCTCGCTCTGCAGGGCCTGCAGCTGTTGCGTGGTGCTGCGCAACTGGGTGCGCAGGCGCTCTTCGAGGGTTTCAGCCGACGCCGAGGCGGCCAGGCTTGCGCCCAGCGCCAGCATCAACCAGGCGCAACGATGGCGATAGACTCCCTTGTTCATGCCCGTGCTCCTTCCCTAGAACCGCGTGTTGACTTCAAGTTGTAGCACATCGATGTCAAACGGCGCGCCGTAGACTGCCTCGCTACTCAACCAACGGGCTGTAGCGTAGACGTTGTCGGCCAGGCCGTAGTTGCCACCGAGGAAATAGCCCTTGGCGTTGGTGCCGCCGAGGTGGAAGCTCGAGTCGTTGAACCCGTCCGGCAGCGCGTCAGGCTCGATGCGCTTGTAGCCGGCGAACAGGTTCCAGTCGCCGGCCTTGCGCATGTCCAGGGCGTTGCCCAGGGTGAACTGCAACATCCAGGCGTCGCCACCGCTCTTGATGTTGCCGTTCTCGTCGATGTTGTTGGCCAGCTGGCCGGCCGAACGCTTGCGCATGTCGCCCTCGTCGTAGGCCAGGTTGTGGATGTAGTTGGCCTGGCTGCGCAGCTTGAAGTCATGGGGCAGGTTGGCATCCCACATCAGGTTCAGGTCGAGCAGTTCGAACTCCGAGGCGATGCCGACGAACTGCGGCTGCGGCGTGGCCGCCGGGTTGGCCGGATTGGGCGTGATGTCGCGCAGCAGGAACACCGTGTTGCCCTTCTGCATGAAGGTCGGGCGTGTCTCGTCGCTGTCGCAGGCCGGCTGGCCATCCCAGGGCGCGCAGGGGCTGGAGCGCTCGCCGGCGATGTCGTCGAAGCGGTAGTAGGCCATCGCGCCCTTGAGGCGGTGATGGTCGTTGAGCGCCCATTTCGCGCCCAGCTGCGCGCCGTACAGCCACTTGTTGTCGCTGTCCTCCTTGTCCAGGCCGTTGCTGCTGGCGCTGTCGTCGCTGTACTGCACAGGGAACGCGCCGACGGTGCCGAACAGGCTGAGGTCGCGGTTCAGCGGCTGGTCGAAGATCGCCGCCACGCCATCGAAGTTGAGGTCGTGGGAATAGAGGATGTCGGTGGACATGAACGGATTGGCGATGCGCCCGCCGGTCAACGTCAGTCGCTCGCTGGGCGTCCAGGTGACATAGCCCTGGTCGAGCCAGATGTCCTTCTTGCCGAAGCCGCCACCGAGGTTCTGGGTGGTCGACACCGGGTTGTTGTTGGAGCCGGTGGCGACGCGGATGCCGGCCACCCAGTTGTCCGCCAGCTGGGCCTTGAGGCCGAAGCGCGCGCGCAGGCGCAGGAGGCTGTCGCGGTCCTCGCGGGTGTTAAGCAGCGGCGGCAGGTTCGAGCCGCTGTTGGCGTTGACATCGTACGGGCCCTTGTCGTTGAGCTTGGCGAAGTCGACGATCTCGTTGCTGTTGCCGTCGGCGTAGCCGCGCGACTCGTAGCGCAGGCGCAGGTCGCCGTCGAAGCTGATGCGCGAGGCCCAGTCGGGGAAAGTGTTGGGCGCGGCCCAGTTTTCCTGCTTGGCGGTGTTCATCACCTCGGCCTTGATCTCGTCGCGGATCTGCTGGCGGACGATGGCCGGCACATACTGCACGCGCACTTCGCCGTTGGCCGCGGGGGCCTGGGCGACGATCGGCGCGGCGCTGACAGCCCGCGCCTGTTGGGCCTCGCGCTCGGCCTGGGCGATCAGCGCATCGGCCTTGTCCTGCTTGAGCACGCCCTGCTCCACCAGCAGGCGGATCAGGTTGACGGTCGCGTTCTCCGACGGTGCGGCGTGGGCGACGGCCGGACCGACCGCGGTGGCGGCGGCCAGCAGGCCGAGCGCCAGGGTCAATCGGTTGACTGGGCACTTCATGGGTTTGCAGCTCCTGTGGGTCAGTCGTGCTTCGTTGTTCATGGCCGGCGCCCCTGCAGGGCGATCTTCACCGGCAAAGTCAGGTTGGCGGGCGGGCGCTGGTCGAGAGCGCGGGCGCCGCGCAGGGCGGCAAGCACCTGGGCATCGACCTCGGGCTCGCCGCTGCCGCGCAGCAGCTCGACCCGGGTGATCTCGCCGGCGGCGCTGAGCCAGATCTCGGCCTGCAGGTTGAACACCAGGTTGCGCAGCTCGGGGTTGTCGCGCAGCAGGCGCTGGAAGGCATAGGCCAGGTACTGGCTATAGGTGCCGCTGCCCAGGCCGCCACCGCCGCCACCGGCCATGCCGCCGCCCTTGCCAGCACCGACGTTGAAGCTGTCGCCGCCCGCTTGGGCGTCGCCGTCCATCTGCATGGGGTCGGCCAGGTCCTGGGCCGGGTCCGGCGCGTCCTCGGCGGGCTTGACCTCCTCGGCCTCAGGCACCGGCTGCGGCTCGACGATCTTTTCCTCGACCGGCGGTTCAGGCTCCTTGGGCGGCTCGGGCGGGGGCGGCGGTGGAGGCGGCGGCAGCGGGATGATCGCCGGCACCTTGGGCGCCTCGCGGCGCACCCCGGCCATGTCGTTGGCCCACTGCCACAGCAGCCAGGCCAGGCCCGCGCCAGCGACGGCGAGCACGGCCCAGGTCAGCAGGCGGCGGAAGTTGGCTTTAGGTTCCATGCCTGCCCTCACCCCTGGTTCGGCTTGCCGGTGACCAGCCCGACCTGGGCCAGTTCGAGACGGCGCAGCAGGTCGAGCACCTCGACCACTTTCTGGTACTGCACACCCGCGTCACCGCGCACGATCAACGGAAAATCCGGGCTGCGCGCCTTTTCGCTGCGCAGGCGGTCCTCCAGCTCCTGCAGCGTCACCGGGTAGGCGTCGAGGAACACCTGGCCGGCATCGTTGATCGAGATCGCCTTGGTCTTGGGCTGGGCCAGCGACACCGTGGCACTGGCCTTGGGCAGTTGCACCTGGATCCCGGAGACCTGCGCGGTGGCGGTGAGGATGAACATCACCAGCACCACCATCAGCACATCCACCAGCGGGGTGATGTTGATGCTGTCGACCGCGGCGTCGGCGTCGTCGTCTTGGGCGTTGTTCACGGATGCCATGGCTGCCTCCTCACGCCGGGATCGACGGGTTGACGCTGCGCCCGGCCGGACGCAGCGCCGCGTCACCGGCCTGGCCCTCGCCGTGCAGCTCGGCCAGACGGGTGATGAACTCGTCGACGAACACCCGCATGTCGGCGCTGACTTCGCGGTTGCGCGTGGTCAGGCGGTTGTAGCCGAACAGCGCGGGGATGGCGACGAACAGGCCCATGGCGGTGGCCAGCAGCGCCGCGGCCATGCCCGGGGCGATGGCGTTGATGTTGACGTCGCCGGCCATGGCGGTGCCGAGGAACACCACCATGATCCCCAGCACCGTGCCCAGCAGGCCGATGTAAGGGCCGCCGGCGATGGCGTTGGACAGGGTCGACAGTTTCGCCGACAGCGCCTGGTTCTCGCGGGTGCGCACGCCGTCCATGGAGCAGCGGATGGCCTCGATGGTGGCCGCGGACACTTCACGGGTGTCGGCGCCCTGGGCGCGGCGGGTGCGAATTTCCTGCACCGCCACCAGGTACAGGCGCCACAGCGAGGAGTCAGTCAGTTGCTTATGCAGGTCCTGATCGTCGGCAAACTGCTCGAGGCGCGTGCCGACCGTGGCGAAACGCTCGCGAAAGCGCGTATTGGCGGCGGTGACGCGATTGAGCGTGCGCTGCTTGCGCAGCATGATCACCCACGACTGCACCATCATCAGCACCAGGACAGCGATGATCACCCAGGCGTCCACCGGCACCGCCTTGAGCAGGAAGCCCAGGCCGCCGAAGCCGAAGCCGGATTGTTCTTCGTCAACGCCATAGACCACCAGGCGCGACTCGGCACCCTGGGCCAGCACGTCGGCCTGCAGGCTGGCCTGGCTGCGGGCGACGCGGGAAACACGCAGCTCGTCCAGGGCGCCAACAAAGGTCGCGTAGTGGCCGGCGGCCTCGCCCTCGGCCGCTGGCAGGTCGCCACCGATGCCGATGGCGCCGCTGAAGGCCGCCAGGCTCGCGGCCAGTCGCGCGACCGGCTGGCCTTCGAGCAGCAGCGTGAGGTTGCCGCCCTCGCCCACCAGCGCCAGGTGCTGCCATTGGCCGGCGCCGAGCGCCTGATTGGCGGCGGCACGCTGGCCGTCCACCTCGATGAAGGGCACGCCTTCGGCCAGGCCGAGCAGCAGGCTGTGGCCGGCCTCGCGGCGCGCCAGCAGCAGTTGCTCACCCACCGCCTGGTCCTGGCGCAGCCAGGTGCTGAAGCTGAACGCCGCGCCCGCCGGCAGTTGCAGAGAGGCGCTGGCGGGCAATAGCAAGGCTTGGCCACCGAGCTGGATGGCCCGGCCAATCACACCATCGACGCTGACCGTCGGCCCTTGCAGCTGGTTACCATAAGGGCTGGCGTCACGGGCGGCGGCACCGTCGAAGTGGTAGAGCGCGGTGTAGTCGGCGTCGAAGCTCGGCTGGCCGGCGGGTGCCTGGGCCTTGGGGTTGCCGTAGTACATCCACAGGTCCTGGCGCTGGCCAGGCTCGATACGCGGCATGTCGACCCAGATCAGCGCCATGCCCATCAGTGGATCGAACTGCTCGACATGGTGGTTGAGCACGGTCTTGTCGTCGGCAGAGACGAAGCGGATGTCCGCGCCGGTTTCGCTGACGCCGTCGAAGCTGAAGTTGCCGGTGTGCAGGCGCACCAGCAGCGCGGTGCGGCCCAGCGCCTGGGTCAGGCCGGCGCCCTGGGGCGTGGTGTCCACGGCGATCTGCTTGCGGTACATCCAGTCGTCCTGCCACCAGGCGCTGGCGCTGCCCGGCAGGGCGAAGCCCAGGCACAGCAGCAAGGTCAATATCAGGCGTTGCATGAGAGGTCTCCAGGCCGATGCCGGTCAGTAGGTCAATCGTTCAAAAAGTCGCCTGCACGCTGAAGTGCACGCGGGAAGCGTTCTTGTCGGTGTTGGGGCCGTCCTTGAGCGGCACGGCCCAGTCGAGGCTGCCGGACAACCAGTCGTTGAGCGTGGCGCGGGTGCCGACGCCGACGCTGGCCAGGCTGTAGCTGTCGTCCTGCTCGGGCAGTGCGTCCTGCAGGCGCAACTGGGCGCCCTCGGCGAACAGGTAGAAGCGCCAGTCGCTGATGTAGCTGCCGACGTAGCGGCCAATGGAGGGGGTGCGCAGTTCCTGGGAGAACAGCAGGCCGTCATCCCCGGTGCGTTCGGCGGCGAGATAGCCGCGCACCGAGGTGGCGCCACCGGCGGCAAACTGTTCGTTCGACACCAACGGTCCCGAGGCCAGCTGGAAGGCCAGCTTGGAGGCGCTCTGCCAGGCGCCGGCGAAGTCGAAGGTGTAGCTGCCGTCGCCCTTGAGCGCGGCGAAGCTGGAGTCGGCGCGGTAGCGCTTGTAATCGAACTCGGAATCGTCGCTGCCATAGCCCAGCAGGCTGCGCGTCCCGGCCACCAGGCTCAGGCCGAGGCTCAGCTGGTCCTGTTCGGTGAAGCGGTAGCCGGTATAGCCCAGGGTGATCGGGGCGTACTTGAGCGGGACCTTGTCGCTGCTGCCGCCCAGGCCGACCTGTTCGTCGAAGTCCTTGAAGTCCACGCCGATTGACAGGGCGTTGGCCCAGGCGCCGACGCCCGGCAGGTTATAGATCGCCGAAACGCCGTAGGAATGGCCCTTACCCAACACATTGGTGCCGCCCACCGTGGCGACGTTGCTGTCGGAGTGGTAGCCGGAGAACTGCACGGTCCAGTGCTCGTTCAGCGGCGCGGCGTAGGACCCGGACCAGACCTCGGCGTTGTCACGGTCCTGGGGCGCGGTGAACCAGGTCAGCGAGACGCTGTGGCCGGCCTGCCAGAGGTTGTTGTAGCCCAGGCTGACGACACTGCGCAGCTTCTCGGTATCGGCGCTGTGGTCGTTGTTCAGGCCCAGGCTCAGGTTCCAGGGTTGCTTGTCCTCGACCTGCAGGTCGACGTCCATGGTGCCCGGGCGCTGGCCTTCGCGCACCAGTGGCATGACCTGCCGCCCCGGGGCACGATTGAGCGTGGCCAGCTCGTTCTGTACCTGGGCGAAATCGGGGACCTTGCCCTCCTCCAACGCCGGCACCTGTTCACGGATCTCCAGCGGCGAGTAATGCTTGGCGCCCACCACCCGCACGCGGCCGACCTTGGTTTCGCTCACCTGCAGGTAGACCACGCCGCCTTCGACCTTCTGCTCGGGCAGCTCGACGAACACCGACTGGTAGCCCCGGGCCTGATAGCTTTTCTGCAACGCCTCGCGGGCGCCTTCGAGGTCGGCCAGGGTCTTGTCCGGCCCCAGGTAGGGATAGACCGCCTCTTCGATGGCCTGGGCGTCGAGCACGGTGTTGCCGCGCACCACGTATTCGTTGATCTCGACCCGGCGCTGCGCCTCGTCCGCGGCCACGTCGACCGCCAGCAGGCACAGCAGCGCCCCTGCGCCCATGCCGCATCGCTTGAAGAAAAAATGCTCCACACCGCCCCCTTGAGCGCCAGGAATTCGTTGGTTTGCTAGTGGTTGTCGCTGGGTGCGGCCTGGCCTTGGTGGCGGGCCAGCCAGCTGTGCAACAGGGCCAGGTTGAGGCTGAACTCGGGCATGGCCTGCAGGCTCGCGCCGAGCACTTCGTCGACCATGCGCTGCAGTAGCGAAACGGCCATGGCGCTGCCCAGCAGCACGCCGAGGTCATGGCTGAACAGGCTGAAGTTCCACACCCGCGATTTCAGCTCCAGGCCGGTGAACCAGCGGAACAGCAGGTTGTAGTTGAGCTGCTCGTAGAGCTGCTTCTCGCTGGGCACCGAATACAGCAGCTGCAGCAGCAGCACATGCATCAGCGTGCGCGGGGCGATGATCATGCCCTGCTGCTCGGCCAGCAGCGCCAGCGCGGGCTGGTGCGCGTCCAGCAATGCCTCTATGCGCGGCTTGAGCAGTGCCAGCGAATGGCCGGGCGGCACGCAACTGGCCACCTCGCGCAGGGCGCCCTGCCAGTCGTCCTGGGAGACGATCCATACCCAGGGGGCGCCGTAGCGGTAGACCGAGACGGGCTGCTTGCGGGCGGCCTCGACGATCTTGGCCAGACGCTGGTCGAGCTCCTGCATTCCCACTTTCGTGTAGCGTTCCATAGTGCCCATTGCCCCGCTCCCAGGCCGGTTCTCAAGGCTTCATCGGCCTGATGGCCAGGTGCCTTGTTGGTGTCCATGGCTTTGACGGGGGTGGCGGATTGCTACCGAAGTTTTGTCATGAAAGGTTCATCAGAGGGGGTGGTTTCGAGGGGGTCGGGGTCGGGGTCGGGGTCGGGGTCGGGGTCGGAAGTGATTGTTTTGATTTTTGTTTGCGCATTCGTAGAAGATGTCGACATTTAGTCACCATTTCGCCTTTACGGCGACCTACTTTTGTCTTGACAAAAGTAGGCAAAACCGTTCGGCTCCGTTCATACGGCCCCTACGCTTCGCTCCGGGGTTCCCTCGCTCCGTTCTTGCTCCCGTGGGTACCGCGCTGTACGCCCCATCCTGGGGCGCAGCGCTCGACGGCCATCCATGGCCGTCGCCCCACTACGCAAGAACTCCACTCGGCCTCCTGAAGTCGCAATTGGTGGCGCCTGAACTACCGCGCGCTTAGAAGCAAGATCAAGAGCAGATCAAGAACAGATCAAGAACAGATCAAGAACAGATCAAGAACAGATCAAGAACAGATCAAGAACAGATCAAGAACAGAGCTTTTGGTTTTTCAGTGGATGTTATGTTGTTTTTCATTACGCCATCGCGGGGCAATCCCGCTCCCCCGTTGAATAACGTAGTCAAACTATCGTGGGAGCGGGCTTGCCCCGAGATGTTGATCTAGAGTTCCCACGATGGCAACTAGCGACTAGCTGCGTTAGTGCAGGCGCCGCCCGTAACTTCGCGACTTCAGGAGGCCGAACGCAGGTCTTGCGGAGGGAGGTGACGGGCATGGATGCCCGTCAAGCGCTGCGCCCCAGGATGGGGCGTTCAGCGCGGTCCTCCCGGGAGCAAGGCCGGAGTGAGGGAACCCGGAGCGAAGCGGAGGGCCGGATGAATGGAGCGCCACGGCTTTGCTTACTTTGGCCACGACCAAAGTAAGCCGCCGTAAGGGCGGAAAGGTGACTGTGCGTCGACATCGCAAATGAATGCGCTTAAAACTATAAAAACCGATGCCGATTGACTTTGACTTTGACTTTGACTTTGACTTTGACTTTGACTTTGACTTTGACTTACACAGCGTGTGTTTTAAAAGTTATATGCGCATTCATTCGCCATGTCGACGCATACTCACCTTCTCGCCTTTACGGCGACCTCCTTAATGAGATGGTCACCCCGGCACCCTGCGAGGCGTACGCTTTCGCAGGGTGTTTTTTCTTCGGAGACCGTCATCATGGACGAACTTCCGAGGTCATGCCTGCATGACATTGCATTGGTGCAAAGAGCCGACTGCGTCGTTAAATATTATTGACCTCGCTTGCGCCAAACCCTTGTCACTCAAGGCTCCGACGGCCTACAGCCCCCGGAAAATGGCGGCTTGGGGGCTCGTCACTCGTTTGACATATCGAACGGCTCTGGCAAGCTATGAGTCAGGCCCCGACCGACATCGCCTGCAGGGCGAGCCGGCAGTGCTCGGGGCTTCAGGCAGCACTCAAGGCCCCGGCCGTGCGCCTGCACAACAACGACAGGCATGACCTGTCTCAAGGTGACATATGTCCAACAGCAACATTGGCAACAAGCAACCTTCCCTGCGCAAACCCGTCGTCCTGATGACCATGGGCAGCCAAGAGCGCAAAGGCCATGACTATCAGGTCATGACCCACAAATATATTTCCCCGCTGGTCGAGTTCTCCGGTTGTGTCCCGGTCCTGGTGCCCACCTGCTGCGGCGTCGAAGACCTCGAGACCTACCTGGACATGGCCGACGGCGTGTACCTGACCGGTGCCGGCAGCAACATCGACCCGGCCCTCTACGGCCAGGACAACCAGACCCCCGGCAAGGGCCAGGACAAGGACCGCGACCTGTTCGATATCCCGCTGGTCAAGGCGGCGATCAAGCGTGGCCTGCCGATCTTCGGCATCTGCCGCGGCATGCAGGAAATCAACGTGGCCCTCGGTGGCGACATCTACCAGAAGGTCTACGCCGAGCCAGGCTTCAACGACCACCGGGAAAACCCGGAAGATCCGGTCGAGGTCCAGTACGCCCAGGTGCACGGCGTCAAGATCAAGCCGGGCAGCTGGCTGCGCGACACCCTGGGTAGCGACGAAATTCGCGTCAACTCGCTGCACGGCCAGGGCCTGCGCAACCTGGGTGCCGGCATCGAGCCGATCGCCCATGCCGAGGATGGCCTGGTCGAGGCGATCCACGCCCCGAGCATCTCGCCCTTCCTGTTCGCCGTGCAGTGGCACCCGGAGTGGCAGGCGGCGAAGAACCCCGACTCGATCAAGATGTTCCAGGCCTTCGGCGACGCCTGCCGCGCCCAGGTCCGCAAGTCCCAGGTCAAGCGCAACCAGGCCGCCTGACCCTCTGAAGCTTCGTTAGCTTTGATCGCGGGGCGGCGCAAGGTCGCCCCCGTTTCCCACGGTCACCCTCTGCTGGTCCCAGAACACCTCCCGTGGAAGCGGGCGGCGGGCTTGTGCCTGTCTCCGCGATCTTTTTTCCTCTCCCCCTCATAGAGATACGATGACCCATAAGGTCTCGTGTCGTTTTGCAGCGCAAGCCCGCTCCCCCAGTCCGGCAGAGCTGTCACGCCATGACTATAGGCGCGGTCTGGCCAAGCGCTGAGGCCAGATCTGATCACTACCCCTCAGAAAATCCATGGACAGGGCTAGCCATCGAACAAGTTGTACGATAACTTACCTCTCACCTTGGTACCTCCTCCTTCCAAGCGCCACAGGATGCCTACAACAATGACCCCACAAGAACTGCAATCCATCCTCTCCCAAGGCCTGCTGTCGTTCCCCGTCACCGACTTCGACGCGGCCGGCGACTTCAACCCCGCAGGCTATGTCAAACGCCTGGAATGGCTCGCCCCGTACGGCGCCAGCGCGCTGTTCGCCGCCGGTGGCACCGGCGAGTTCTTCTCCCTGGCCGCCAGCGAGTACAGCCAGGTGATCAAGACTGCCGTCGACACCTGCGCCACCTCGGTACCGATCCTCGCTGGCGTCGGCGGCTCGACCCGCCAGGCCATCGAATACGCCAAAGAGGCTGAACGCCTGGGCGCCAAGGGCCTGCTGCTGCTGCCCCACTACCTCACCGAAGCCAGCCAGGACGGCGTCGCCGCCCATGTCGAGGCGGTGTGCAAGGCGGTGAACATCGGCGTGGTGGTCTACAACCGCAACGTCTGCCGGCTGAACGCCGACCTGCTGGAACGCCTGGCCGAGCGCTGCCCGAACCTGATCGGCTACAAGGACGGCCTGGGCGACATCGAGCTGATGGTGTCGATTCGTCGCCGCCTGGGCGATCGTTTCAGCTACCTGGGTGGCCTGCCCACCGCCGAGGTGTATGCTGCGGCGTACAAGGCGCTCGGCGTGCCGGTGTACTCGTCGGCGGTGTTCAACTTCGTGCCCAAGACCGCGATGGACTTCTACCACGCCATCGCCCGCGACGATCACGCCACCGTGGCCAAGCTGATCGACGACTTCTTCCTGCCGTACCTGGACATCCGCAACCGCAAGGCCGGTTACGCCGTGAGCATCGTCAAGGCCGGGGCGAAGCTCGCCGGTCATGACGCGGGCCCCGTGCGCACGCCGCTGACCGACCTCACCGCGCAGGAGTACGAGATGCTCGCCGCGCTGATGGACAAGATGGGCCCGCAATAAGCGAGCGCCCCGCGGCCTGCCAATGCCGCCGCCGGAGCAGGTTCGACTCGCTCCGGCCGACAACCGATCCCCGTATAAAAATAACGAGTGGGAGTAACCAGCATGCAAGCGACGCAAAAGACGCATGTACGCTACCTGATCCTGTTGATGCTGTTCCTGGTGACCACCATCAACTACGCCGACCGCGCCACCATCGCCATCGCCGGCTCCAGCCTGCAGAAAGACCTGGGCATCGACGCGGTTACCCTCGGCTACATCTTCTCCGCCTTCGGCTGGGCCTATGTGGCCGGGCAGATCCCCGGCGGCTGGCTGCTCGACCGCTTCGGCTCGAAGAACGTCTATGCCTTCAGCATCTTCACCTGGTCGCTGTTCACCCTGCTGCAGGGCTTCGTCGGCGGGCTGCCGGTGGCCTGGGCGGTGGTCACGCTGTTCACCCTGCGCTTCCTGGTGGGCTTCGCCGAAGCGCCGTCGTTCCCCGGCAACGCGCGGATCGTCGCGGCCTGGTTCCCCACCCAGGAGCGCGGCACCGCCTCGGCGATCTTCAACTCGGCGCAGTACTTCGCCACCGCGCTGTTCGCCCCAATCATGGGCTGGATCGTCTTCACCTTCGGCTGGGAACATGTGTTCGTGGTCATGGGCGTACTGGGTATCGTGTTCTCGGCGGTGTGGATGAAGACCCTCTACAACCCGCGCCAGCACCCACGCATCAGCAGCAGTGAGCTCGAGCACATCGAACAGAACGGCGGCCTGGTGGACATGGACCAGAAGCGCGGCGGCGACGGCCCGAAATGGGGCTACATCAAGCAGCTGCTGACCAGCCGCATGCTGCTGGGCGTTTACCTCGGCCAGTACTGCATCAACGCCATCACCTACTTCTTCCTCACCTGGTTCCCGGTGTACCTGGTGCAGGAGCGCGGCATGACCATCCTCAAGGCCGGCTTCATCGCTTCGTTGCCGGCGGTATGCGGCTTCATCGGCGGGGTGCTCGGCGGGGTGCTGTCGGACTGGCTGCTTCGCCGCGGTAACTCGTTGACCTTCTCGCGCAAGCTGCCGATCGTCTGCGGCCTGCTGCTGTCTACCACCATGGTGTTCTGCAACTACGTCGAGGCCGAGTGGATGGTGGTCGGTTTCATGACCCTGGCGTTCTTCGGCAAGGGCATCGGCGCCCTGGGCTGGGCGGTGGTCGCCGACACCTCGCCCAAGCAGATCGCCGGCCTGTCGGGCGGGCTGTTCAACACCTTCGGCAACATCGCCTCGATCACCACGCCGATTGTCATCGGCTACATCATCAGCGCCACCGGTTCGTTCAAATGGGCCCTGGTGTATGTGGGCGCCAACGCCCTGGTGGCAGTGTTCAGCTACCTGGTGATCGTCGGCCCGATCAAGCGCATCGAGCTCAAGGAGCCGCCCAAGCGCGAACCTGCGCCCGACGCCGAACTGGCCCGCCAGTAAACAGGACACGTCAGCGCCCAACGGCGCCGGCGACAGCACCACGCCTGAGAGACAAGACAAGAAGGGCCTGACCATGCAGTTGATCGAACATTCCGAGTCGCCCCGCTACGTACGCCTGCACCCCGACGACAACGTCGTGGTGGTGGTCAACGACGGCGGCCTGGGCGAAGGCGCGCGCTTTGCCGATGGCCTGACCCTGGTCGAGGGCATACCGCAGAGCCACAAGGTCGCCACCGTGGACATCCGCAAGGGCGAGGCGGTGCGCCGCTATGGCCAGGTCATCGGCCATGCCCTGGCAGACCTGCGCCAGGGCAGTTGGGTCAAGGAAGATCAACTGGCGATGCCGGCCGCGCCCGAGCTTACCAGCCTGCCACGCTGCGACGCCGTGCCTGCCGCCCTGCCGCCACTCGACGGCTTCACCTTCGAGGGCTACCGCAACGCCGACGGCAGCGTCGGCACCCGCAACATCCTCGGCATCACCACCACCGTGCAGTGCGTGACCGGCGTGCTCGACCACGCGGTCAAGCGTATCCGCGCCGAACTGCTGCCCCGCTACCCCAATGTCGACGATGTGGTCGCCCTCACCCACAGCTACGGCTGCGGCGTGGCGATCAACGCCCGCGACGCCTACATCCCGATCCGCACCGTGCGCAACCTGGCGCGCAACCCCAACCTAGGCGGCGAGGCGCTGGTCATCAGCCTGGGCTGCGAAAAGCTCCAGGCCGGCCAGGTGATGCACGACGGCGATCCGTCTGTGGACCTCAGCGAGCCGTGGCTGTACCGCCTGCAGGATGCGACGCTGGGCTTCGGCGAGATGATCGAGCAGATCATGGCCCTGGCCGAGACCCGCCTGAAAAAGCTCGACCAGCGCCGCCGCGAGAGCGTGCCGGCCAGCGAACTGATCCTCGGCATGCAGTGCGGCGGCAGCGACGCCTTCTCCGGCATCACCGCCAACCCGGCGCTGGGCTATGCCGCCGACCTGCTGGTGCGCGCCGGCGCGACGGTGCTGTTCTCGGAAGTTACCGAGGTGCGCGACGCCATCTACATGCTCACCTCCCGCGCCGAAACGCCGGAGGTCGCCGAAGCATTGGTGCGCGAGATGGACTGGTACGACCGCTACCTGCAGCAGGGCGCCGCCGATCGCAGCGCCAACACCACGCCGGGCAACAAGAAAGGCGGCTTGTCCAATATCGTCGAAAAAGCCCTGGGCTCGATCGTCAAGTCCGGCAGCGGCGCGATCCAGGGCGTGCTCGGGCCCGGCGAGCGGGTAACGCGCAAGGGCCTGATCTTCTGCGCCACCCCGGCCAGCGACTTCGTCTGCGGCACCTTGCAGCTGGCGGCCGGGATGAACCTGCATGTGTTCACCACTGGTCGCGGCACGCCCTATGGCCTGGCCATGGCGCCGGTGGTCAAGGTGTGCACCCGCAGCGAGCTGGCCCAGCGCTGGCCGGACCTCATCGACATCGACGCCGGGCGCATCGCCAGCGGCCGGGTGAGCATCGAGGAGCTGGGCTGGGAGCTGTTCCATTACTACCTGGACGTGGCCAGCGGCCGCAGGCAGACCTGGGCCGAACAGCACCGGCTGCACAACGACATCACCCTGTTCAATCCGGCCCCCATCACCTGACGAAGCGTGCCTGGGCCCTTCGCCGACAACACGCCCCCTGTGGGAGCCGGCTTGCTGGCGAAACGAGTGCGTAGCACTCGCCCAGGCCCTGAACCCAGCCATTCATCTACAGGAGCATTCCATGCCCGAAATCCTCGGCCACAACTTCATCGCCGGCCAGCGCAGCGCCCTTGGCCCGCAACGCCTGCACAGCCTCGACGCCACCAGCGGCGAAGCCCTGCCCTACAGCTTCGTCCAGGCCACCGAGGGCGAAATCGACCGTGCCGCCCGCGCCGCCGCCGACGCCTTCAGCGCGTTCCGCCAACTGCCCCCGGCCCGCCGCGCCGAGTTCCTCGAAGCCATCGCCGCCGAACTGGACGAACTCGACGACCACTTCGTCGCCATCGTCTGCCGTGAAACCGCCCTGCCCGCCGCGCGCATCCAGGGCGAGCGCGGCCGCACCAGCAGCCAGATGCGCCTGTTCGCCCAGGTGCTGCGTCGCGGTGACTACCTCGGTGCGCGCATCGACCTGGCGCTGCCCGAGCGTCAGCCGCTGCCACGGGTGGACATCCGCCAGATGCGCATCGGGGTCGGCCCGGTGGCGGTGTTCGGTGCCAGCAACTTCCCGCTGGCCTTCTCCACCGCCGGCGGCGACACCGCCGCGGCCCTGGCCGCCGGCTGCCCGGTGGTGTTCAAGGCCCACAGCGGCCATATGGCCACCGCCGACCTGGTGGCCTGCGCCATCCTGCGCGCCGCCGACCGCACCGGCATGCCCAAGGGCGTGTTCAACATGGTGTTCGGCGGTGGTGTCGGCGAATGGCTGGTCAAGCACCCAGCCATCCAGGCCGTCGGCTTCACCGGCTCGCTGACAGGCGGCGACGCGCTGTGCCGCATGGCCGCCGAGCGGCCGCAACCGATTCCGGTGTTCGCCGAGATGTCCAGCATCAACCCGGTGATCGTCCTGCCCGGCGCCCTGGCCAAGCGCGGCGAGGCCATCGCCCGCGAACTGGCAGGCTCGGTGTGCCTGGGCGCCGGCCAGTTTTGCACCAATCCCGGGATGGTGATCGGCTTGCAGTCCCCAGGCTTCAGCCAACTGCTGGGCGAGTTGGGCCGACACCTGGATCAGCAGGCCGGGCAGACGTTGCTCAATGCCGGTGGCCTGCGCAGTTATGTCGGCGGCCTGGAACATCTGCAGGCCCACGCCGGCATCCAGCATCTGGCGGGGCAGCCGCAGCAAGGCGATCAGGCTCGCGCCCAGCTGTTCAAGGCCGATGCCCGCCTGCTGGCAGAGGCCGACCCGCTGCTGCAGGAGGAGGTGTTCGGCCCGGCCACGGTGGCCGTGGAGGTTGCCGACGAGGCACAGTTGCGCGCCGCCCTGCTCGGCCTGCGCGGCCAGCTCACCGCCACGTTGATCGGCGAGCCGGAGGATCTCGAAGCCTTTGCCTGGCTGGTGCCTCTGCTCGAAGAGAAAGTCGGGCGCATCCTGGTCAATGGCTACCCGACCGGGGTCGAGGTGTGCGACGCCATGGTCCATGGCGGGCCTTACCCGGCGACCTCGGATGCTCGTGGTACTTCGGTGGGAACGCTGGCAATCGATCGCTTCCTGCGGCCGGTGTGCTACCAGAACTACCCGCAGGCTTTGCTGCCGGAGGCGTTGCGTGACGGCAACCCGCTGGGCGTGCGGCGCCTGGTGAATGGGCAGTGGTCCGATCAGGCGATTTGAGCGCCCTGAAAGCGTCACTTGGGGCTGCTACGCAGCCCCTACCAAGGTGATCAGTCCCTTTGCGCCTCGGCCTCTTCATGGGCCTGGCGCAGGCGTTCGCGGCTGTTGCTCAAGTGCATGCGCATGGCCATCTTGGCGCCTTCGCTGTCGCGTCGGGCGATAGCCTCGTAGATCGCTTCGTGCTCGTGCATCAACCGGCTCATGTAATGCGCCTGGTCGTCATGGGCCAGGCGCGCCGAGTTGAGCCGGGTACGCGGGATGATGCTGGTGCCCAGGTGATTGATGATGTCGGCGAAGTAGTGATTGCCGCTGGCCTGGGCGATGCGCAGGTGGAACTGGAAGTCCGCCGACACTGCATCCGAGGCATGGGCCGCGCCCTCGTTGAGCTCGTCCAGCGCGGCGCGCATACCGGCCAGTTGCTCGTCGCTGCGACGCTCGGCCGCGAGGCCCGCCGACTCGATCTCCAGGGCAATGCGCAACTCCAGCACCGCCAGCACCTCGCGCAGGGTGACGATGGTCGCCGGGTCGATACGAAAACCCCCGGTGCTTGGGGCGTCCAGCACAAAGGTGCCGATACCGTGGCGGGTCTCGACCTGGCCCGCGGCCTGCAGCCGCGAGATGGCCTCACGCACCACGGTGCGGCTGACCCCTTCCTCGGCCATGATCTGCGATTCGGTGGGCAACTTGTCGCCGCGCTTGAGCTGGCCGCTGCGAATGCGCTCGGTCAGCACCGTGACCAGTTCCTGGGCCAGACTGCGTGGCTTGCGCCGGGTCCGTGCCTGTACCTGCTGCTCTGTCATGCCCTGTCTGTCTGGTTGTGGAAGACAGGCGCGATGATAGCGCAAGCAGTTGTACGATCACATACGTCCGGGCGGGTTTTCATGCGCCCTGCCGCGCCGTCGAGGGCGTGTGGCCCATGACCTTGCGGTACAGGCTGGAAAATGCGCTGGGGCTCTCGTAGCCCAGGTCCAGGGCGATGGCCGTCACCGCCTCGCCCGCCGCCAGGCGTGTCACCGCCGCCATCAGGCAGGCCTGCTGGCGCCATTGGCCGAACGACAGCCCGGTCTGCTCGCGAAAACGCCGGCTGAAGGTGCGCGGGCTGCAGTTGAGTTGACGCGCCCAGGCCTCGGCGCGGGCATGGATCAACGGCTGCGCCAGGAACGCCTGGCACAGGGCCGCCAAACGTGGCTCCGTCGGCATCGGCGCGAACAGCGGCAGGCGCTCGGCCTGGCCCAGCTCGTGCAGCAGCAGCCCCAGCAGCAGGCCGTCGCGCCCCGCCTCGTCATGCAGGGCCGGCACCTCCGCGCTGGCCAGCAACAGCTGGTGCAGCAGCGGCTCGACCCGCAATGCCTCGCACACTGCGCCCGGCCGGGGCACCGCTGCCGGCTCGATGTACAGGCTGCGGGTACTCACGCCGCGCATGCGCACCTGGTGCGGCTTGCCGGGAGGAATCCACACGCCGCTGCCGGGAGGAATGACCCAGGCGCCATCGTCGGTAAGCACCTCCATCAGCCCGCTCATCCCATACAGAAATTGCGCCCGGCGATGGACATGCCTGGGCAACAGGGTGTCGGGCGGGTAATCGGTGGCGATGGCCAGTACCGCACGGGGGGTGGCATCGATCTGGGACAGGGGAACATTGCGCATGACAACAGGCTCTGGCCGTAATGCGATGATTATTGGCCAACTGGCGCAAGCCGGCCAAGGGGCAGGCGCCTACGCTGGGAGCCCCCGTCCTGGCCCTGAGGCTGCTCCCATGCTCTACCCCCTGCTTGGCCTGTTCGGCCTGTGTGCCGGCGTCACCACCTTGCTGTTCGGCTTCGGCGGCGGGTTCTTCGCCGTGCCGCTGCTCTATGCCCTGCTGCTCACCAGCCACGGCGCCGGCACGGCCGTGGCGGAGCATGCCATGCAGATCGCCGTGGCCACCTCGGCCACGGTGATGATCTTCAGCAGCGCCCTGGCCACCTGGCGCCACCACCGCGCCGGCAGCCTGCGTTGGGACCTGGTGCGGCCCCTGGCGCCGGCCATTGCCGTCGGCGCCCTGCTCGGCGCCTGGGCCGCCCTGTACGTGACCAGCGCCTGGCTGCGCGGGCTGTTCATCGCCTACCTGCTGCTCAGCCTGCTCGATGCCTGGCTGCGCCCGGGCTTTGTCCGCACAGGCGGGCAGGCCCGGGCTGCGATGAGCCATGCCAGCGCGACCCTGGCCGGCCTGCCCATCGGCGCGCTGGCGGCGCTGCTTGGCGTCGGTGGCAGCGTGATGACCGTGCCGCTGATGCGCCGCCGCGGCGCCAGCATGCGCACCGCCACCGCCATGGCCAATCCGCTGTCGCTGCCCATGGCCCTGGCGGCCACGCTGGTCTATGCCCTGGTGCCGAGCAGTCAGTCTGACCTGGACGCCGGCCTGCTCGGGCTGATCGACCTGCGCGCCGCGCTGGTGATGACAGCTGGCGCCTGGTTGGGCATGCACCTGGCCGCCCCCTTGCTGGGGCGCATCCCCGACCACGTGCATGCCCGGGCCTACCTGGCGCTGCTGGCCTGCGTACTGTTGGTGATGCTGCTCGTTGGCGATTGAGCCTGGCCATCGGACATGCCCGCGCTGTAGGTTGCGACCTGCTCTCTCCAAGGAAGGAAACCGCATGAAGACGTTCGATCGCCTGCTGCTCGCCACTGGCCTGCTCATCCCGCTCTGGCTGCTGTCGGGCGTTGGCCTGACCGCCCTGGCCTATCCCGGCTACGACCATCTGCAGCAGGCCATGAGCCAGCTCGGCGCGGTCGGCGCGCCGACCCATGGCTTCTCGCCCTGGGTCAACAACTTCCCCCTGGCGTTGCTCTTCGGCCTGTTCGCCTGGGGCCTGGCGCGGCGCTGGCGGTACTCGGGGCTGGCTCGGTTGAGCGCGGGGCTGGTGCTGTTGCACGCTGTCGGCAGCCTGGGTACCGGCTGGTTCCCCTGCGACCAGGGCTGCGCGCCGCTGGAGCCGTCGTTCTCGCAACAGATGCACAATCTCAGCGGCCTGCTGATGTTCCTCTCGCTGACCCTGGCCAGCGTGTTGTGGATCTGGCTGGGCAAACGCGTGGCAGGCTCCCCGTGGCTGGGAAGGTGGTCACTGCTGTGCTCGGTGCTGGCGATGATCACCTTGGTGCTGATGGCCAAGGCCGCGCAAGGCGGTGAACTGTTCGGCCTGTACCAGCGCCTCAACTACGGCATCAGCGTGTTGTGGGTTGCCGCCTTGGCCCTGCAATCGTTGCGCTGGCGTTCCCGCGATGGCCTGCAAATGGCCATCGCCTGACGGCAAACTGCTGGCCCCCAGGCGTCGAAAGCGCGGGCAAACTTCGTTTTCCTTCAGATGCTTAGGACAGCAACATGCGCGTAATTCTAGCAACCGTGGCTGGCTGCCTGCTGGCCACGACCGCCTTCGGCGCCCAGGCCCGGGCCCTGAGCCAGAACGATCGCCAGGTATGCGGCTGGGGCGCGCAGATCGCCGCCGAGGCGCAACAGGCCAAGCTTTCCGGGGTGACCCTGTATGCCACGCGCAAGAAGCTGCAGGTACGCAAGTTCGCCAAGCCATGGATGCGCATGACGGCGTTCGGGATCACCGAGCAGACGTACAACAGCCGCTCGCGGCTTAAGCCGGCGGCGATCAAGCAGACGTACTACGAGCAATGTGCCCAGCATGCAGTTGCTAAAAAATAGTTCATATAATTCATATGGTTATGAGCTATATGAAATGTAATTTATTAGCATATATTGAAGTGGTTTCGAGGTATTCGGCGGCGTAGTCGGCAGCCGAGGGAGCGGGCTTGCCCAACGATCTGGCCAAGCTGCCATCGCGGGACAAGCCCCCTCCCACAACACCTCCCTGTCAATCAGGCCTGTCGATCAAGGCTCCGCAATCCCCGTGGTATCGCCGATCAGTGTCTGCGCCTTGAGCGGCAGCGGTGCCGCCTTGCGCAGCGCCGCCACCTGCCCCGCAGTCACCGCCGCGGCCTGGTTGCCCCAGCTGCTGCGAATGAAGTTGACCACATCGGCCACCTGCTGGTCCGACAGCCGCCAGCCGAAGCCGGGCATGCTGAACGTCGACGGCGCGCTCGCCGTGGCCGGGAGGGTCGCGCCTTCCAGCACGATGTGGATCAGCGAGGTGGCATCCTGCCCCTGCACCACCGGATTGCCTGCCAGCGCCGGGAACACCCGGGCATAGCCCTGGCCGTCGGTACGGTGGCAAGCCCCGCAGTTGTCCACGTACAACGCCGCGCCCGTCTTGCCGTCATTGCCTTGCCACAGCGCCCGGGCCACGCTGGGGTCCGCCTGGAACGGCTGGTCGTCCGGGTTGGTCGGCGGCAAGGTCTTCAGGTAGCGGGCAATGGCCGTCAGGTCGGCATCGCTCATGTACTGCATGCTGTGCTCGACCACGTCGCTCATGCCGCCGAACACCGCCGTGCGCTCGTTGCGGCCGGTCTTGAGGAAGGCGACGATCTGCGCCTCGTTCCAACTGCCCAGGCCGTCCTTGTGGTCGCCGCGCAGGCTCTTGGCGATCCAGCCCTCGAGCGGTGCGCTGCCGGCCAGGAAAGCGTCGCCATCGGTGGTATCCAATGCCTTTTCCTGCAGGGTGATCGCCCGTGGCGTATGACAGGCGCCGCAATGGCCCAGCCCTTCGACCAGGTAGGCACCCCGCGCCACCACCGGATCACGCCCTGCGGCTTCGACCGGCTTGACCTCGGGCGCGAACAACCCACGCCAGAACGCCAGCGGCCAGCGCATGCTCAATGGCCAAGGGATGTCGCTGGCCTTGTTCTGCTGCGCCACCGGCTGCACGCCGTGCATGAAGTAGGCATACAGCGCCTGCATGTCCTGATCGCTGACCCGGGCATAGGACGGGTATGGCATGGCCGGATACAGCGTACTGCCATCCTTGCCGATGCCCTGGCGCACGGCGCGCTCGAAGTCTTCGTAGCGGTACTGGCCGATGCCGCTGGCGTGCGGGGTGATGTTGGTCGAAAAGAGGGTGCCGATCGGCGTCTCCATCGGCAGCCCGCCGGCGAAGGGCTTGCCGCCCTTGGCGGTGTGGCAGGCCACGCAGTCGCCGGCACGGGCCAGGTACTCGCCCTGCTTGACCAAGGCTGGATCGACGCCGTCGGCGGCATGCAGCAAGGTGCTCGCACCCAGGCCGAGCATGGCGATGAACAGTGTCTTGAGTTTCATGACCGGCCTCCTCATGCCTGCACCAGTGGGCCGGGGTTCTTCAGGTAGCGTTCGCGGATCGCCCGCGCCGACCAGTAGGTCAACGCCGCCACCAGCCCGGTGGGGTTGTAGCCCAGGCCCTGGGGGAAGGCCGAGGCGCCAGGCACGAACACGTTGTGCACGTCCCAGCATTGCAGGTAGCGATTGAGCGCGCTGGTCTTCGGGTCGGTGCCCATGATTGCGCCGCCATTGAGGTGGGTGGTCTGGTAGGTGGAGGCATCGAAGTGCTGGCCGAAGGCCTTTTTCCCCGCGCTGATTGCCTTGGGCCCCATGGCTTCGGCGATCTTGCCCATGCGCTCGACCATGAAGCGGTTCATCTTCACGTCGTTGTCCTTCCAGTCGAAGGTCATGCGCAGCAGCGGCTGACCGTAGGCGTCCTTGTACACCGGGTCCAGGTCGAGGTAGTTGTCGCGGTAGGACTGGTGCGCGCCGTGGGCGTCCATCGACAGCATGTGCCGGTAGCTGTCGGCCACCGCGGCCTTCCAGGCGCTGCCCCATTTCGGCGTGCCCGGCGGCACCTTGGTGCCGGAGATCGGCTTGGCGCCCGCCTGGTTGACCCAGAACGGCGAGCCGCCGACGAAACCGTGGGGGCCATGGTCGAAGTTGTCGGCGTTGAAATCGTCCACCGCCACACCGTTGCCGCCGGCACCGATAAAGGGGTTGGTATGGTGGCTGTCGCGGTCGAAGAACGCGGTCACGGTGGAGATGTTCTGGTAGGCGAAGTTGCGCCCCACCACGCCTTGGTTACTGACCGGATCGTAAGGCTTGCCAATGCCCGAGAGCAGCATCAGGCGCACATTGTTGTACTGGAAGGCACCGAGGATCACCAGGTCGGCCGCTTGCTCGACCTCGCGCCCCTGGCTGTCGACATAGGTCACGCCGGTGGCCAGGCGTTTGTCCTCGGTCAGGTTGACCCGCAGCACATGGGCGTTGTTGCGCAACTCGAAGTTGGGCACCTGGCGCAGGGCCGGCAGGATGTTCACGTTGGGCGAGGCCTTGGAGTACATGTAGCAGGCATAGCCGCTGCAATAACCGCAGAAGTTGCACGGCCCCATCTGCGCGCCGTAGGGGTTGGTGTACGGCCCGGAGGTGTTGGCCGACGGCAGGTTGTAGGGGTGATAACCGACGTCACGGGCGGCCTTCTCGAACAGTTGCGCCGACACGGTGTTCTTCTGCGCCACCAGCGGGAAGTCGCTGGAGCGGTCGGCGGCGAACGGGTTGCCGCCCTTGTCGCGGCCCACCACCTGGCCCTTGATCGACCAGGCCGTGCCGGAGGTGCCGAACACCTTCTCGGCGAAATCGAAGTACGGCTCCAGCTCTTCGTAGCTCACGCCGAAGTCCTGGATGGTCATGCCGTCGGGGATGAAGGCCTTGCCGTAGCGCTCCTCATAGTGGCTGCGCAGGCGCAGCTCAACCGGGTCGACGCGAAAATGCACGCCGGACCAGTGCAGCCCCGCCCCACCCGTGCCGGTGCCGGGCAGGAAGGCGCCGAACTGGCGATACGGCACGGCCACGTCGTTGACGCTGTGGCGCAGGGTCACGGTCTCGCGGGAGATGTCCATGAACAGCTTCTTGCGCGAGTTGTAGGTCAGCTCGTCCATGGTCTGCGGGTAGACGCCGTCCGGGTAGGTGTCCCGGGCCGGGCCTCGCTCCAGGGCGAGCACCTGCAGGCCGGCCTCTGTCAGCTCCTTGGCCATGATTGCCCCGGCCCAGCCGAACCCGACGATCACCACATCGACTTTTTTCATCTGGCTCATGCTTCAACCCCGCTCGCCGCTGATGGAGACCGGCGGGAACGGATAACGCTCGTCGCGCTCCACCCAGTCCATGAAATCGGCGCGGGCGCCGGGGAAGCCCACCAGCTTCCAGCCGACCAACCCCTGGTTGCCGCCGTGCAGCGGGTCGCTGAAAAAGCCTTCGCGGGTGTTGAGCCAGAGCATGTTGAAGAAGGTGGCCGCCGGCAACGAGGCAAACGTCGCCGTGCCGCCGTCCAGGGCTTCCAGTACCTGCTGCTGGTGCGCAAGACCGAGCTGGGCGAACGCCTTGCCGAACTGCGCCTTGCACCAGGCGTCGGTCTCGGCGATGCCCAGCCGGTAGATCTCCTGGGGGTTGAGCTTGAGCTGGTAGCCCAGCTCGCTGGGGGCGTCGGGGTGGAATGGCCCCTGCATGTACCACAGCCCGCCACTGCCGTAGCGGGTGTTGAGCTGGCGGTCGATGAACTCGGGCACGCCGGCATCGGCCGCGCCCGCGCCCAGGGCATCAGTGGGTATGAGCACGGCCACGGCGGCGCTGACGAAGGCCCACTCCTCCTGGGTGAAGAAGGTCGGCTGGTAGGCGCGCGCGGTAACCGGCCGGGCCGGTTCGGCGGCTGCCGGGGTGGCGCTGTCGGCGAGCACTGCACCGCCCAGTCCCGTGCTGGCGAGGGTCGCCACCGGGATCAGGGTCAGGGATTGGCGCAGGAACGCCCGGCGCGCCGGTTGCACGGAGGCGGGTTGGTCCTTGGACATGAGGATGTCTCTCTGTTGATCAGGTCATACGGGAATCGTCGCCCTTTTCGCCAATGAAGATCCCGGCGCCGGCCGTGCAAGACAGCGCTGTCTTGCGCGGCCGGCCTTGAATTGCCAAGGGGTCGCAGAGCGACCCCGGGATCTCGAACCAGACAAAGGCTGTTGTTTTGGTAGGCATGAGGCAAGCACGACGCTCACCAGGTTCAGTTGTTTCGCCGCTCCCAGGCCACAGGGTTGACCAGGTTCGTCGGCCGCTCGCCAGCCAGCGCGGCCAGCAGGTTGTCCACTGCGCAGCGGGCCATGGCTTCGCGGGTCTCCAGCGTGGCCGAGCCGATATGCGGGGTGACCACCAGGTTGTCCAGTTGCAGCAGCGGCGAATCGGCCGCCAGCGGCTCCTGCACGAACACGTCCAGCCCGGCGCCACGAATGCGCCGCTCGGCCAGGGCCTGCAACAGTGCCGCCTCGTCGAGCACGCGGCCGCGGGAAATGTTTACCAGAATCGCCGAGGGCTTCATCAGGGCCAGCTCGCGCGCGCCGATCAGGTTGTGCGTAGCGCCGGTCAGCGGCAGGCACAGGCAGACGAAATCGGACTCGGCCAGCAACGCGTCAAGGCTGCGATAGCCAGCGCCGAACCGCGCCTCCACTTCGGGCCGCGGCTGACGGGTGTGGTACAGCACGCGCATGCCGAAGCCGGCATGCGCGCGCCGGGCCAGGGCCTCGCCGATACGGCCCATGCCGACGATGCCCAGGGTCTTGCCCTGCACGTCGCAGCCGAAGTGCGCCGGCCCGATCCCGGCCCGCCAGTGGCCGGCGCGAATCCAGCCGTCGAGCTCGACCACGCGCCGGGCGCAGGCCAGGATCAGCGCGAAACCGGTGTCGGCGGTGGTTTCGGTGAGCACGTCGGGAGTGTTGGTCAGCAGCACCCCGCGCTGATCCAGCGCCTCGATATCGTAGTTGTCCACGCCCACCGACACGCTGGAGATCACCTCCAGCTGCGGCGCCAGGTCGAGCAGCGCGCGGTCCAGGCGCAGGCTGGCGCCCAGCAGGCCATGGGCGCCCGGCAGCGCAGCGCGCAAGCGCGCCAGGCCATCGGCGGCCGGCGCTTCCACCAGGGTCACCTCGGCCTGCGCGTGCAGGCGCTCCATCAGTTCATCGGACAGGCGTTTGTAGGCGACGATGCGCTTTTTCATGCTGAGGCTCCTATCGGCTCGGCGCCAGGCTGTGCCGGCGCGCCTGTTGCAAGGGGTTGAGGACGGCGGTCAGGGCCACGGCCAGCAGCAGTGCACCGCACATGAACAGGTACGAAGCGCCGGGGCCGCCGGTGACACCATTGAGGTAGCCGACCAGGTACGAGCCCGAGAACGAGCCCAACGCGCCCATGCTGTTGATCAGCGCCATGGCGCCCCCGGCGACGTTGACCGGCAACAGTTCGGGAACGATCGCGAAAAACGGCCCGTAGGGCGCGTACATGCAGGCGCCGGCGATCACCAGCAAGGCGTATGACCACCAGAAGTGCTCGGTACCCAGGGCATAGGAGCCGTAGAACGCCAGCGCGGCGATCAGCAACGGCGGCCAGACGAAGCGCTTGCGCTTCTGCAGGCGGTCCGAGGCCCACGACACCCCGAGCATGGCCAGCACCGCCCCCAGGTACGGCACCGCCGACAGCCAGCCGGCGGTGACGATGTCCAGCGCGGCGGCCTGCTTGAGGATCGACGGTAGCCAGAGGACGAAGCCATACACGCCGATGCTCCAGCAGAAGTACTGCAACGACAGGATGATCACCGTGGGCGAACGGAATGCCTCGGCATAGTTCTTCACCGGCTTGATGCCCTGCTGCTCGGCCTCCAGCGCTTCGCGCAGCGCGGCCTTCTCCCGGGCATCGAGCCACTTGGCCTGCTCCGGTCGGTCATCGACCAGGCGCCACCAGATAAACGCCCAGAAAATGGCCGGCGCGCCTTCGATGATGAACATCCAGCGCCAGTCGAACTGCTGCACCAGGTAGCCCGAGACCACCGACATCCACAGGATGGTCACCGGGTTGCCGAGGATCAGGAAGGTGTTGGCCCGCGAGCGCTCGGCGCGGGTGAACCAGTGGCAGAGGTAGATGAGCATGGCCGGCATCACCGCCGCCTCGACCACGCCCAGGAGAAAGCGGATGGCGATCAGCCAATAGACGTCGTGGACGATCCCGGTCAGCGTGGCCAGCCCGCCCCAGAGGATCAGGCTGGCGAAGATCAGCTTCTTCACGCTGCGCTTCTGCGCGTACAGGGCGCCCGGCACCTGGAAAAAGAAGTAGCCGAGGAAGAACAGCGCGCCGAGCAGCGACGACAGCGCCGGGGTGATCTTCAGGTCGTCGGCCATGCCCGAGGCCGCGGCGAAGCCGTAGTTGGCCCGGTCGAGGTAGGCCAGGCTGTAGGTGATGAAGACGATGGGCATGATGTACCACCAGCGTCTGGGTGCGAGTCGATCGATCTGCATGGGTGTTCTCCTGGTCTTGTTGTTCTTGTCACATCAGGTTGCGCACAGGTCGGCGCTTCAGCGTGCTTCGCGCGCAGGGTTTTCGTGGTGGTCCAGTTCATGACGTTGCGGCAGGCCTTCCATGTCGCCGCGGCTCTGCACCGCGCGGCTGCCGCACCAGTTGCCGCGGGCCACGGCGCGGCGCAGCGGGAAGCCTTCGAGCAAGGCGCTGATCACCCCGACGGCGAAGGCATCGCCCGCGCCCACGGTGTCCACTACCCGGGCGACCGGCTGGCCGGGCACCACGCCATGGGCACCCTGGGCATCGCGCCAGTAGGCGCCTTCGGCCCCCAGCTTGATGGCCACGTACTGCGCGCCCTGTTCAAGGTAGAACTCGGCGATGGCCTGCGGCGACTGCCGGCCGGTGAGCAGGCGCCCCTCCTCCAGCCCTGGCAGCACCCAGTCGGCCTTGGCCGCCAGGGCGTTGACCTCGCGCACCATGGTCTGGCGGTCGGGCCACAGCGAGGGACGCAGGTTGGGGTCGAAGGAGATGCTGCGGCCATTGGCTCGCATGCCGTCCAGCAACTGGTGACACAGTTCGCGGCAACTGCCTGAAAGCGCCGCCGGAATGCCCGTGGCATGCAGGTGCCGGGCCTGCAACAACGCCGGCCGCAGCAGCGCGGGCGACAGCCGGCTGGCCGCCGAGCCACGGCGGAAATACTCGACTTTCGGATCGCTGCCATCGTCGCAGCGCTCCTTGAGCTGGAACCCCGTGGGGTGCCCGGCATCGATCTCGACACTGGAACAGTCCAGGCCTTCGCGGCGCAGGCTGTCGAGCACGAAGGCACCGAGCGAGTCGTCACCGACCCGGCTCAGCCATTGCACCCGCAGGCCCAGGCGTGACAGGCCGATGGCCACATTGCTGTCGGCACCGGCGATGCGTTTGCCGAAGCCCTCGACCTGGGCCAGGTCGCCCGGCTGCGCCGCCACGAACATGGCCATGGTTTCACCGAAGCACAGCACGTCATGCTCAGCCATGGCACACCTGCCCTTCCAGCTCGGCCAGTTGCGCGACCTGGCGCGCCGTCAGTGCCAGCAGGTCCTCGCCGGCCAGGGGGTACTCGATTGCACGCGGCAGGCCCGGGGCGAAATGCGTCATCAATTCGCGCCACTGGGCCAGGTCGAGGTCCTCGGGCACCACGGCCACCAGGCGCCCGTCGGCGCGGCGCGCCACCGCCTTGCAGTGCACGTAGCGCACCCAATGCCCCAGCAATTGCGCGGCCAGCAGCGGCGACTCGTCGTGCCAGTACCAGTTGCCGATGTCGAAGGTCATGCCCGGCGCCACGCCCTGGGCCTGGGCCTCGCGAAAAAACTTCACCAAGGTCTGCAGCCGCCCGCCGTAGGGCGTCTGGTCGTTTTCCACGTACAGCGCCGTCTTGTGCTGCAACAGTGGCGCCAGCGCCTGCAAATCGCAGCCAGCCTGGAAATGACCCAGCGACACCTTGAGCGCCACCGCACCGATCTCACCCGCCAACTGCAGGCGCTGGGCAATCGCGGGCTCCAGGCTGCCGTCCTCGCGCCACAGTTCCAGTGGCGTGGAGTAGAGACTCTGCAGGCCATGCTCGGCGGCCAGGTTGGCCAAGGTAGCGGCATCAGGCGCGGCGTCGAACAGCTCCTCGCGCCACTCCACCCGCCGCGCCCCGGCCGCGGCGAGCAACGGCAGGTAACTGGCCTGACCGAACCGCCTCACGGCATCGGCACCGAAACTCGACAAGCTGATGGAAACAGTGTGCGTGCGCATCGTGGTAGTCCTTGTTCTTGTAGATGAAACCGGTTTCATTTTTTCCCGGCAACAACGGCGTCCGGGGCGCCGTCAGTGGTGTGATCGGGTAGAGCCCCGCGCAATGAGCTGCGCGCGCAAATCCAGGCGCCGGGCCGGCAGAGGGCTGCCTTGCAAGCGCTCCAGCAGGCACTGGAACGCCGCAGCGCCGATGCGCCCGGTGGGTTGCGCCAATGCGCTGATGCCGTCGCCCACCAGCGGGTACCAGTCCAGGTCGTCCAGCGCCAGCAGGCCCAGGTCCTGGAACAGCGGCCCGCCCCTGGCGTGCAGCACCCGCACCAGCTCCAGGGTAGCGACACCGTTGCAACTGAACAGCGCCTGCGGGCCGTGCCCTGCCCCGGCGATGAACGCGCCCAGCTGCTCGGCGAGGCCCGGGCCTACCTCCAGCACCTGCCCGCGCAACCCACGACGCCGGGCGATGGAGGCCTGGAAGGCATCCACGCGCTCCTGCCGCGAGCTGGTGCCATCGAGTGGCTCGGTGACGGCGAGGATGTCGCGATAACCGTTGTGTTCAAGGTGATCGAGCGCCTGCTCGACGGCGTCGCTGTTGTCCAGGCCCACCAGATCGACCGGCAGGCCCGCCAGTTGCCGGTCGACCAGCACCATGGGCAGGTCGCGGGCCAGGCTGGCCAGTTCCCCGGCGCGGTGGCCCAGGGTGTTCACGATCAGGCCGTCGACGTTATACGACTGCAGGGCCTGCAGCTGGCTGCGCTCCTGGGCGTCGTCACAGTCGGTGTTGCACACCACCAGGCTGTAGCCGTGCTGCCGACAGGCCGTCTCGACAGCGTGCATCACTGCCACGGAATAGGGGTTGCGGATATCCGCCAGGAGCATGCCGACCAGCCCGGTGCGGCCGCGCTTGAGGGCACTGGCCATGCGGTTGGGGCGATAGCCCAGGCGCTCGACGACGGCTTCGATCCGCTGCGCGGTCGCCTCGGCGAGCAGTTGCCGATCCTCGCCCATATAGCGCGAGACGGTTGCCTTGGAGACGCCGGCCGCCTTCGCGACCTCGCTGATAGTGACCCGCCCGCGGACGGGAACTGCGTCTTTATCCACCCCTGAGCCCTTCTTGTAGGTGTTTGTGCAGGGTTGATGAAACCGGTTTCAATGAAATCAGGGATGGCCCATGCCGTCAAGTGGCGGGCTTTGTGCCAAAGCAGGCGCATACACTGCCAAACCCTCCCTCCTGCCCTGTACCTCGGCCTTCAGAGCGGTATGGTGATACTTCGGACTTCGCTCGCCCTGCCCTGGAGATCGCCATGACCGCTCTGTTTCGTATCAGCCTGGTGCTAATGCTCGCCGGCATGGGAATGGGGGATATCGTGGTGGCCAGCGTCGGGCTGCTGGGCTTGTGCGCAGGTGCCGTGGTGCTCAGCGTTCGCCAGGATGAAGGTGAAGTTGCTGAGGTCACCGGAGAAACTGAATTCATTGCCTAGTTGTGGCGTCAGGTGTTTCCCGCAGCTCACATGAAGGAAACTTCATGATCGCCGCAGCACCCTTGCCTGCGGGCCAGGCCCATGCCTGGGCTGCGCAGGGCGGCGCTCCCGTCTTGAGCCTCACCGCCTGCCCGCGTAGCATCGCCGCCCCACCCGCCGCTCCCCTGTGCTCATGCCGCAACCCATTCCCCTCAAGGACCACGAAAAGGAAAAGCACCTGGTCAACCGCCGGCTGCTGGCCTGCGCCCTGCTGGTGCTCGGCCTGGTGGCGGTACTGGTAGGCCGGCTCTACGTGCTGCAGGTGTTGCAGCACGACCAGCAGTCGGCGGTGTCGGAAAACAACCGCGTGCACGTGCTGCCGATCCCGCCCGAACGCGGCCTGATCTACGATCGCAATGGCGTGGTGCTGGCCGACAACAAGCCCAGCTTCAACCTGACCATGACCCGCGAGCGGGCCGGCGATTCGAAGAAGGTGCTCGACAACCTGGCGCAAGTCCTGGGACTGTCCGAGGACGACCGTCAGCAGTTCGACAAGGACCTGCGCCGCGGCCGCAAGCCGTTCGAGCCGGTGACCCTGCTGGTCGGTCTGAGCGAGGAGCAAATCGCCCTGATCGCGGTCAACCAGTTCCGCCTGCCGGGGCTGGAGGTGGAGCCGCAATTCATTCGCGAGTATCCCTTGGCCGAACATTTCGCCCATTCGGTCGGCTACGTCGGACGCATCAACGAGAAAGAAGCCAAGAGCCTCGACAGCACCGCCTACCGCGGCACCCAGTCGATCGGCAAGACCGGCATCGAGCGTTTCTACGAGGACCAACTGCACGGCCAGGTGGGTTACGAGGAAGTCGAGACCAACGCCCAGGGCCGGGTGATGCGCGTGCTCAATCATCACGACCCGGTGCCGGGCAAGGACATCGTGCTGAGCCTCGACGCCCACCTGCAGCAAGCCGCCGAGAAGGCCCTGGGCGATCGGCGCGGCGCGGTGGTGGTGCTCGACCCGGCCAATGGCGACGTGCTGGCGATGGTCAGCAACCCGGCGTTCGACCCCAACCTGTTCGTCAAGGGCATCAGCTTCAAGCAGTACGCTGCCCTGCGAGACTCCATCGACCGGCCACTGTTCAACCGCGTGCTGCGCGGGCTGTATGCCCCAGGCTCGACGGTCAAGCCCGAGGTGGCCATCGCCGGCCTCGACAGCGGCGTGATCACCCCCGGCAGCCGGGTGTTCGACCCTGGCTACTACGAGCTGCCCAACTACGAGCACAAGTACCGCAACTGGAACCGCACGGGCGATGGCTGGGTGGACCTGTACAGCGCGATCATGCGCTCCAACGACACCTACTTCTACGACCTGGCGCACAAGCTGGGCATCGACCGCCTGCACGACTACATGGCCGAGTTCGGCCTCGGCCAGAAGGTCTCGCTTGACATGTTCGAGGAAGCGCCGGGGCTGATGCCGTCGCAGGCGTGGAAACGCGCCACCCGGCGCCAGGCCTGGTTCCCCGGCGAAACGCTGATTCTCGGCATTGGCCAGGGCTACATGCAGGTAACCCCGTTGCAGCTGGCCCAGGCCACCAGCCTGCTGGCCAGCAAGGGCGTGTGGCACCGTCCGCACCTGGCCCTGACGATCGGCGGCCAGGCGCCGGTCGACCCGCACCCGATGGCCGATATCGTGCTGCATGACAAGCATGCCTGGGACCAGGTCAGCCAGGGCATGCAGATGGTCATGCACGACCCGCGCGGCATTGCCCGCGCATCCGCCGCCGGCGCCCAGTACCGCATCGCCGGCAAGAGCGGCACCGCGCAGGTGGTGGCGATCAAGCAGGGTGAGCGCTACAACCGCAACAAGACCCTCGAGCGCCACCGCGACAATGCCCTGTTCGTCGGTTTTGCCCCGGCCGATCACCCGGCGCTGGTGGTGGCGGTGATGATCGAGAACGGTGAAGCCGGTGGTCGTGTGGCGGGGCCGGTGGTGCGGGAGGTGATGGATGCCTACCTGCTGGATGAGCAGGGGCATTTGAAAGACCGGTATGCCGGAGTGCAGCAGCCCAGGAACATCCCGCACAGCTAGTGTCCTGTCGCGGAAATAAGCTGTTCACTTTTGGCGGCGTCTTGGGCGCCCGGCCCGCGTTGCCACTCCTCGCCATAGCCCTGCTATGACTCGTCGCGGCGCCTTGGCCGAACACCCAAGCCACTCGCCAAAAGAGAACGTATTTCCGAGACAGGACACTAGGGTCGCGTTGCCTCAACCTGCGGCTTTCGGCATCAGGTCATAGGGGTGTTTCCACCCTGGCATGTCCTGGATCCGCTGCTTCCAGGCTTCGATATGCCCGAACTCAGCAACCGCCAGGCCGGTGTCCTCGGGCATGTATACATAGCCCGCCAGCGAAAGATCGGCGATGGTCAGCCGCCCACCCACCATGAACGGCGTCTTCGCCAGGTGCGCATCGACGATCTGGTAGGCCGCCCTGGCACGCTCGCGCAGGAAGCGGGTGACATCCGACTCGCCCATTTGCTTGAGGCAGTAGATGAAGCGCAACGCCGCGTAGTAGCTGGTGAATTTGTGGTTGTCGAACAGCATCCAGCGCCAGATTTCGCGCCTCTCGTGATCGTCACGCGGGCCGAACTGGCCGGTGTGCTCGGCCAGGTAGTCGAGGATCAGCGCCGACTGGGTAAGCTTCTCGCCGGCATGTTCCAGCACCGGCACCTCCCCTTGCTCGTTGACCGCGTCACGCCAGTCCTGCCCACGGGTCTGCCCGTGGAAGAAGTCGACGAACACCGGCGCCCAGTCCTGGCCGGTGAGTTCCAGCATCAGCGCGACCTTGTAGGCGTTTCCCGACTCGGCAAAGCAGTGGAGCGTATATTCGGCCATGGCATCCGGTTCCTTTGATTGGCAGGCTGCAGGACAGCGAGCAGATCATGGGCAAGGGTTATGGGTCAATGTCGCCATGGCTGGCAATTGCTGGCGCGTACCTGACAAATCTGTCAGTTGTCGAGCGCCACTGACAACGCCAAAGTAAAAGGGTCCCCTAGCCAGGAAATACCATGACCCAGCACAAAACAGGTAAGCAGTGGGTCGTGATATCGGCCGCTGACGCCCAAGGCTCGACCCTGTGGTATCCGTGCAGCCAGCACCCCGAGACCATCAGCTACAGCGTATTCGGCCACGACCCGGTCTCGGATCGCAGGTCATCGCTACTGCGCTTCACGGCACAGGTGCGAGAGCTTACCGGGTGTTACCTGCTGGGCAACGGATACCGTGCCTACAGCCCTGTGCTGATGCGGTTTCTCTCGACCGATGACTTGAGTCCATTTGGTGAGGGTGACGCCAATGCCTATGCCTACTGCCAGAATGATCCAGTCAACAGTGTCGATCCTTCCGGGCATATGATGAGGCGATCATCTTCAACGAGCTCCAACGAATGGAAGCCGCCAAGTCCCCCTGCCCCCATCCGGCAACCCGCTCCAATGCCTTATCATGTGAGCGCCAGCGTAGGGGCGAGCAGGAGCAGTTTCGCCAGCAAGCAATTTGAACCACAGCCGCTTTACAGCTCTGCAGAACCTGACAGCTCGACTCAAAAACATAAGCCCCTGCTGGTACAACAAAGCTACTTGGAACAAGTCGCAAACACGCACAACAACCCTAACTACAGCGCCCGCAACAACATGTATCAGCAGCCCGGCTCGAGCTCTTCTAATGTCCAGAAGCAACCCATGCCATCAACGCTGTCTCAACCTTCAACCTCGACGAGCACCGTCAGAACGACGCATGACTAGGCTCTGTACGAAATGTATCTGCACTCGCCCATACTGCGTTGAAACGGGGCTCGGAATGCTCATGTACTCCAGTACACTCCGCTTCCTCACCCCGTTTCTCCTTGTCTGGCCTTCGCGCAGACACATTTCGTACAGACCCTAAGCAATGAGGCATTACGTTCGCGAGCTTGGCGGAACTCCCTGATACCTCAGGTGCTCTTAACTGCATGCAGTAACACCCTTGGGCATCACCTTTCCGGAGGACTCGCCATGCGCCACTTACTGCTCGTTCCCTCGCTCCTGCTCCTGCTCCCTGCCGGAGCCGCCCTGGCCCGCGTCGATGCCGGGGACGTCGCCACCTCGGCGGGTGTCTCCGCTTCGCTGTACTCGACCTTCAAGGACGACAAACGGATCATCCCGGCCCGCGACGAGCTGTCCGCCTTCGTCGCCAGCGGCGGTGCCATACGCGGGGCCTATCTGGAAGCGGCGCTGGCCCAGGTGCGCCAGGCTAATCCGGGGCTGCAGGCCAGTGACGAAGAGCTGGCCCAGGCGCTGCTGTCGCAGGATGACAGGTTGGCGGATCACTGATGGACGAGGGCGACCTGGCGCCGCTTGCGCGGCGCCAGTCAGCCCGGGCGGTTGGTCACACCGAACGGGATATGCACCGACGGCACCACCGTGCTGGTGCTCTTCAGGTGCCCGGACTGGTCATCGAAGAAGATGTGCGGCTTGAGCACCTGCAATACCCTGCGCTTCTCGATGCCGCCCAGGAAAAACGCGTCGTTGGCCATAACCCCCCAGCTTTTCAGGGTATTGAGCGCCCGCTCGTGTGAAGGTGCGTTGCGCGCCGTGACGATCGACACCCGCAGGCGGTTCTCGTAAGTGGGATTGGCCAGCTTGTGCTGCTCCTCGGCCGCCTGGATGCGGGCAATGCGCACGAAGAACTCCTTGAGCGGGCCGGGGTTGTGCGGCTGGGTGACATTGATCACTTCATGGGCGTGGAAGCTGCCCAGGCCGCCCGACTGCATCACCGCTTCCGACTCATCGCCGGCCAGCACACCGTCGAAGTCGAAGGCGATGCGCAGGTTATCGTCGCTTTCATCGTCGTCGAACTTCGAATCCAGCACCTGCCCCGCCGGGTAACCAGCCTTGATCGCGGCGTCCACGTGCTGCTTGTCGGCGGACAGGAACAGCGCGATGTTCAACGCCGGGATGTACTCATACGGCGAGCGGCCTTGGGTGAAGATTGCCCGGGTCATGTTCAAGCCGTAGTGACCAATGGTCTTCATCACCCGCATGCCGGTGTCCGGGTCGTTCTGCGACAGCAACACCACCTCCACCAGCGGGTCCTCGGGGTCGCCGCGCAGGTCATTGAGCGCCAGCAGGCGCTTGATGAAGGGATAGGCAATGCCCTTGCCCAGCGGCTCATCCAGGTGCTGCTCCTGGTACTTGCGGTATTGTGCCTCGCCGTCGCGGCGGAACACGGCGTCCGACTCGCTCAGGTCGAACACGGCGCTGGAAGCGACACCGATGACCAGGCGATCATCCAGTTCGAAGGCCATGGGGCATTCCTTGTGTGGGTAGATGTTCTGCGCGATGCCGTTCAGCTGTCGCTGCGGCCGTGCAGGCGCGAAGTCCAGTCCTCGACCTGGCGTTGCTCCAGGCGTTTTTCCAGGGTCCGGCGCCAGTTCGGCACCAGTGGCAGTTCCAGGCATTCACGCAACAGGCCGGGCTCCAGCTGTTTGTCGAACAGCACCGCCGAAAGCCGCGCCACCGACCACTGGCCATAGGGCCGCTCGACCAGTTGCAGGGCATCGCCCACCTGTACCTCGCCCTCCTCCAGCACCCGGTAGTACCAGCCGGTGCGTCCGCTCTGCTGCACCCGCAGCGCCATCTGCGCCACGTCGAAACGGTCGTTGAGCTTCCAGCACGGCATGCGCCCCTGGGAGATCTCCAGCAACGCCGTGCCGACGCGGATACGGTCGCCCAGACACACATCGGTCTCGCGCCAGCCGCTGCTGCTGAAGTTTTCGCCGAAGGCACCGGGCCGGGTCAGCAAGGGGTGTTCGCCGAGTTCAGCGACCCAGTCGGGGTAGTGATCGCGGGGGTAATGATGGATGGCCTTGTCGACGCCGCCGTGCACGCGCAGATCGCCCTGTTCGTCGCCGGCGATACCGAGCAAGGTCACCCGCAAGGGGCCTTGGCGGGGTTGCTTGTCGATGGCGCTGAGGGAACCTGGGCGGGTGAATGGCCGGGCACTGCCGGTGAGCAGGCAGTCCAGGCGCGGGCTGGGCGAGGTCATGCGGCGGTCTCGTGAGAAGGACCGGGAGAGCTTACACCAGAGCCCGCGAGAGGCCCAACCGACCGATTGCCGGAGCTGCTCAGAGCATAGTCCGCCAAGGTCGGCGCCACAGGGCTTCAGCCCAACGGCAGACCCACCTCGGCCACCAGGAAGTCGATGAGCACGCGGACCTTCAGTGGCATGTGCCGGGCCTGGGGATAGACCAGCATGAACGGCCGCGACGTGCCGCCATATCCGGCCAGCACCTCCACCAGCTCGCCGCTGTCCAGGGCGTCCTGCACGGTGAACCGGTAGGCCTGCATCAGGCCGCCGCCGTGACGCACCAGGGTGGTGGTGGCGAGAAAGTCGCCCAGGCAGGTGAAGTCACCCTGGGTTTCCAGCTCGACCCATTGCCCCTGGCGACGAAAACTCCAGGGGGGACGCCGGCCATTGCTGGGCAGTTCGAACTGGATGCACTGGTGCCCGGCCAAGTCCTCAAGGGTCTGTGGCACACCGGCCTGGGCCAGGTAGCCCGGGGTGGCGACCACCACCAGCTCGGCATCCTCCAGGCGCCGGGCCACCAGCCGCGAGTCGGCCGGTGCGCGGCCGCGAATCGCCAGGTCGAAATGCTCTTCGGCGAAATCGACGTTGCGGTTGCTCACGTGCACATCCACCTGCACCCGCGGATAGCGTTGGCGAAAGCGCGGCAACAGTGGCAACAGGCGGTGATGAGCATAAGGCGTCGGCGCGCTGATGCGCAGGCAGCCTGCCGGCTCGAGCTGGCCACCGGTGACCTGGCGCTCGGCCTCGACCAATTGACCCAATGCCTGGCGGCAATGCTGGTAGTAGGCCTGGCCAGCCTCGCTCAAGCGCATCTGCCGGGTTGTACGCACGAACAGGCGCACGCCCAGGCGTTCCTCCAGGCGCGCCACCGAGCGGCTCACCGCCGCGGGGGTGACACTGGCGAGGGTCGCGGCCTCGGTAAAGCTGCCGGCATCGGCAGCAAGACAGAACAGCTCCAGGCTGCCCAGTTGCAGATCATCGAAGTGGCGGGTCATGGGCGGCTCGATTGATTACATGATGTATCGATTGAAATACCACAGGCCTCATTTTTCAAGTCGGCGTTGCAGCCTAGAGTGGCTGCACACCCGAGCACTGGCTCGATCCACCGGAGATTTTCCCCATGAGCACCGCAAGAACCGTCATCATCACCGGCGCCTCCAGCGGCCTGGGCTTCGCCCTGGCCCAGGCCTTCCTCGAGCGTGGCGACAACGTGGTCGGCAACGCCCGCACCCAGGTTCGCCTGGACCAGGCCGCCGCCCGCCTGGGCAACCCGCGTGGCTTTATCGGCGTGGCCGGCGACATCGCCGAGAAAGCCACCGCCGAGCGGTTGTTCGCCGCCGCCCAGGAAGCTTTTGGCCGGGTCGATATCATGGTCAACAACGCCGGCATCTTCATCCCGAAACCTGTGACCGACTACACCGAGGCCGATGTCGACGCGCTGGTCGGCACCAACCTCAAGGGCTTCTTCTACCCCGCCCAGGCCGCCGCCCGGGTGATGAAGGCCCAAGGGCACGGGCATATCGTCGCGATCACCGCTTCGGTGGCGCTGCAACCGGACACCCGCGTGCCGGCACTGTTGCCGGTGCTGGTCAAGGGCGGGCTGAACCAGGCGGTCAAGGGCCTGGCGCTGGAACTGGCTGCCAGCGGCGTGCAGGTCAACGCCGTGGCCCCGGGGATCATCGACACCCCGCTGCACAACGGCAACACCGAAGGCCTCGGCGCACTGTCGCCGAGCGGACGCACCGGCCAGCCCGAGGACGTGGTGAACGCCGTGCTGTACCTGACCGACGCGCGCTTCGTCAGCGGCGCCGTGCTGCCCGTCGACGGTGGCAGCACCGCCGGCACCTGGCACTGAAACGGGAGCCACGCACATGCCTTATGTCCATATCCGCGTCACCGAAGAAGGCGTCACGGCCGAACACAAACGCCAGCTGATCGAAGGCACCACGCGTTTGCTCGAACAGGTGCTGAACAAGCCACCGGCAAGCACTTTCGTGGTCATCGAGGAGGTGCCCACCGACAACTGGGGGGTCGCGGGTGAGACTGTGACGGCGCTGCGCCAGCGCGAGCGGCGCTGAAACCATCACGGGCGAAAGGGTAATGTCTGTCAGTTCGCGTCACTGGGGCTGCTACGCAACCCCTCGCCGGCAAGCCGGCTCCCACAGGTACAGCGCGGAACTCACGAATTGCGCGGACCCTGTGGGAGCCGGCTTGCCGGCGAAGGGGCGCCTGCGCGCCCCGGGTTTCAGCCTCGGCCCACCGATCGTGCTACACGGTCCACCGCGATACGCGTCTTCTCCACCAGTTCGTCCAGCTCGCCACGGCTGGCCACCAGGGCCGGCGCCATGATCATCCGCCCCAGGGTCGAGCGGATGATCACCCCTTCCTCGAAACCGAAAGTGCGGCACTGCCAGGCCAGGTCGTTCTCGTTGGCGAAGCGCTTGCGCGTGGCCTTGTCCTCGGCGAACTGCAAGGCTGCCACCAAGCCGGTGCCCTGTACTTCACCGATCAACGGGTGATCGGCGAACACCTCGCGCAGGATGCGCTGCAGGTACGGGCCAGTGTCGTCCTTGACCCGGCGCACGATACCCTCGTCGCGCAAGGCCTTGAGGTTGGCGATGGCTACCGCCGCCGCCACCGGGTGGCCGGAATAGGTCAGGCCGTGGGCGAACACCCCGCCCCGCTCCACCAAGGCCTCGGCGATACGCTTGCTCAGCACCAGGCCGCCCATGGGCACGTAGCCGCTGGTCAGGCCCTTGGCGATGGACAGCGTATCCGGCTCGAAGCCGAAGTGCTGGTGGGCGAACCATTCGCCGGTGCGGCCGAAACCACCAATCACCTCGTCGGCGCACAGCAGCACGTCGTACTGGCGGCAGATGCGCTGGATCTCGGGCCAGTAGCTCTCGGGCGGGAAGATCATGCCGCCGGCGCCCTGGAACGGCTCGGCGATGAAGCCTGCGACATTCTCGGCGCCCAGTTCGAGGATCTTCTCCTCCAGTTGCTGGGCGCAACGGCGGCCGAACTCCGCCGGGGTCAGATCTCCACCGGCGGCGAACCAGTACGGTTCGTCGATATGCGCCACATCCGGGATCAACCCGCCCATCTCGTGCATGAACTTCATGCCACCCAACGCCGTGGCCGCCAGGGTCGAGCCGTGGTAGCCGTTCCAGCGGCCGATCATGATCTTCTTGCGCGGCTGGCCGACCACCTGCCAGTAACGGCGCACGGTGCGGATCAGCACCTCGTTGGCCTCGGAGCCGGAGTTGGTGTAGATAGCGTGGCTGTAGTGGCCGGGCAGCAGGCTGAACAGCAGCTCGGACAGCTCGATCACCGCCGGGTGGGTGGTGTGGAAGAACATGTTGTAGTACGGCAGCTGGTCCATCTGTGCGGCCGCAGCGGCGGTCAGGTCCTTGCGGCCATAGCCGAGCTGGGTGCACCACAGGCCGGACATGCCGTCCAGGTAGCGGCGGCCGTCGTTGTCCCACAGGTACAGGCCCTCGCCGCGGGTGATGACCCGCGGTCCCTCGGCGTTGAGCGCCTTCTGGTCGAGGAAGGCATGGATGTGGTGGGCGGCGTCGCCAGCCTGGTAGTCGCGGGTATCGCGTTTGCCGGTCGCCGGGGTGATGGGTGCGTTCATTGTTGTTCTCCTCGGGTGAATATCAGCGCAGCTGGATCCAGGTGGTCTTGAGCTGGGTGTACTTGTCGAACGAATGCAGCGAGAGGTCGCGGCCGAAACCGGACTGGCGCCCGCCCCCGAAGGGCACGGTCACATCCAGGGCGTCGACGGTGTTGACCGACACCGTGCCGGCCCTGAGCCGTCGGGCAACGCGGTGGGCACGGTTGAGATCGTCGCTCCACACCGACGCGGCCAGCCCATAAACGCTGTCGTTGGCCAGGGCGATGGCCTCTTCCTCGTCGTCGAAGGTGCTGACCGCCAGCACCGGGCCGAAGATTTCGTCGCGGGCCAAGGCCATGTCCTGGCGCACGTCGGTGAAGATCGTCGGCGTGATGAAGTTGCGCGAGCCGTTCACGCTCAGGCGCTCACCGCCGCAGCGTAGTCGTGCGCCCTGCTCCCGGGCCTGGCCGATGGCGGCTTCGATACGCGCGGTCTGCGTGGCATCGACGATGGCCCCGGCACGGCTGACCGGATCCAGCGGGTCGCCCGGCAGCCATTCACGGGCCTGGCGCAGCAGACGCTCGACGAACTCGTCGTGGATCGAGCGCTGCACGTACAGCCGCGAATTGGCCGAGCACACCTCGCCCTGGTTGAAGAAGATGCCGAACGCGGCCTTTTGCGCCGCCAGGTCGAGGTCGCGGCAATCGTCGAACACCAGGTTCGGGCTCTTGCCGCCGCATTCGAGCCACACCTGCTTGAGGTTCGACTGCGCCGAATACTGCATGAAGTACTTGCCCACCTGGGTGGAGCCGGTGAACACCAGGCAATCCACGTCCGGGTGCAGGCCCAGGGCACGGCCAGCGGTTTCGCCCAGGCCCGGTACCACGTTGAGCACGCCCTCCGGCAACCCGGCCTCCAGGGCCAGCTCGGCCAGGCGCAGGGCCGAGAATGGCGACTGCTCGGCGGGCTTGAGCACCACGCTGTTGCCTGCGGCCAGCGCCGGGGCGACCTTCCAGGCGGCCATGTCCAGCGGGAAGTTCCACGGCACCACCGCGCCGACCACGCCCAACGCCTCGCGGCTGATCATCGCCACGGCGCTGGCGGCGGTCGGGGCGACCTGGTCATAGAGCTTGTCCAGCGCTTCGCCATACCAGGCGAACACCTGGGCCGCGCCGGGCACATCGATGGTGTAGGCATCCATCACCGGCTTGCCCATGTTCAGCGAATCGAGCAGCGCCAGTTCCTCGCGGTGGGCCAACATCAGCTCGGCCAGGCGCAGCAGTACGCGCTTGCGCTCGGCCGGCGCCATGCGTGCCCAGGGACCGTGCTCGAAGGCGCGGCGGGCGGCGCTCACCGCCTGGTCGATCTCGCTGTCGGCACAGGCGGTGACCTGGGCCAGGCACTGCTCGGTCGCCGGGTTGATGGCGGCGAAGGTGGCGCCGTCGCGGGCCACCACCGGGCGTCCGTCGATCAACGCGGTGGTGATGAAGCTTTGCCGCGCGGCGCGCTGCAGCCAATCGCTTTTCGTATGCACGCAGGTCTCCCCTCCGGCCACACCCGGGCCGGTGATTGTCGTTGTCTGGATGAGGTGAAGCGGTGTGTCAGCGCCGTCGCAGGTAGCTTTCCAGCGGGTCCTTGCTCAAGCCTTCCTGGGCCTGGGCCAGCGAGGCGATGAACAGCGAGAACAGCTCGGCCTGGGTGGCGATATCGAGCTTGGCGTAGAGGTTCTTGCGGTGGGTCTTGACCGTGTCTTCGCTGATGCCCAGGCGCTCGGCCAGCGAACGCGTGGAATGGCCGCGCAGCAGGTACTGGGCAACATGGCACTCACGCTCGGTGAGCAAGGACGAGCCGAAGTTGTTCAGCGCGGCGTTGATCTGCCGCCCAAGCGCGCTTTCGAAGCGCCCGCCCAGGGCCTCGGCATCCAGCTGCCCCCAGTGCCGGCGCACCACCGCCGCCACCCAGGCGGCGACGCACTTGAGCTCGGCCACCTGGCGACTGCCCAGGCGCCGGGTGCTACCCAGGGCCACGGCGATGGTCAGCTGGGCGTCCAGCGGCACCAGGTAGTTGAGTTCGTCCTCCAGGTGCGCGTGCTGGTAGAACGAGGTGTAGTACTCGCTGCGCTTGAAGTGGTCGGGGGCGACATCGCTCAGGCGATAGCAACCGGCGGGCACGCCGTCCATGCAGGCGCGGTAGAACGGGCACAGCAGGTAGTAGCCTTCGAGGTACTTCTGCACGTTGCCCTCGGGCAGCCAGGGCCCCTCGTCGTCCTTGGCGAACAGCGCCGACGGCAGGCCCTTGCGCGGATACAGGAACACGGTGATGGCCTGGCACGCTGCCAGCTGGTTAAGCGCGGCGAACAGTGCCTCGACGAAGCCTGGGGTGCCGATGGCGTCGACCACGCGGGCCATCTGCGCATACCAGTTGGGCGAATTCAGCTGGGCATTGCTCATTATTGTCTTCCCCGCCAGGGTGAGTGCTGGCCGGGATTGTTTCATGGGGGGGACAGGGCGGCTATCACCCTTCGGGGTGAGAGGCGACCGTCGTTCAGCCTGTAGCGACGCCATCGAGAGGCAAGCTCCGCTCCTACAGGTAACCTGTAGTTGCTACAGTGGGTGCCTCGGCCAAGAGCGCGCGTGACGACAAAAATGCAGGGCAGCCCTGCAGATTTGCCAATTGTGCAAGGTAAATTTGCATGACAGGATCGACCGATCCGCTCGCGCACTCCAGGACTTCACTTGGAAAATCAATAACAAAGCAGGGAGACCGCGATGACCGCGCACGCTCAACCCTCGGCAACGGATCAGGTACTGGCCGAGGTCCGCAACCACATTGGCCACCTCACCCTCAACCGCCCCGCCGGCCTCAACGCCCTGACCCTGGACATGGTGCGCAGCCTGCAGCACCACCTCGACCAATGGGCGCAGGATCCACAGGTGCAGGCCGTGATGCTGCGTGGCGAGGGGCCCAAGGGTTTCTGCGCCGGCGGCGACATCCGCTCGCTGCACGACAGCTTCAAGGCCGGCGAAAAGCTGCACGAGGACTTCTTCGTCGAGGAATATGCCCTGGACCTGTGCCTGCACCGCTACCGCAAGCCGGTGCTGGTATTGATGGACGGCTTCACCCTCGGCGGCGGCATGGGCCTGGCCCAGGGCTGCGACCTGCGCATCGTCACCGAGCGCAGCCGCCTGGGAATGCCCGAGGTGGGTATCGGCTACTTCCCGGACGTCGGCGGCAGCTACTTCCTGTCCCGCGTGCCCGGCGAGCTGGGCATCTACCTGGGCGTCAGCGGTACCCAGGTCAAGGCCGCCGACGCCCTGTACTGCGGCCTCGCCGACTGGTACCTGGACAGCGCCAGGCTGGCCGCGCTGGATGAAGGCCTGGACCGCCTGGTGTTCGGCGAGCACCCGCTCAAGGACCTGCAGGGCCTGCTGGCCAAGCTCGGCACCCAGGTGCTCGAGGACGCCCCGCTGGCGCGCCTGCGCCCGGTGATCGACCACTTCTTCGCCCTGCCCGACCTGCCCAGCATCATCGAACAGCTGCGCGCCGTGACCATCGGTGACAGCCATCAATGGGCACTGGACACCGCGGCCCTGCTGGAGACCCGCTCGCCGCTGGCCATGGCCGTGACCCTGGAGCTGCTGCGCCGTGGCCGCCACCTGAGCCTGGAAGACTGTTTCGCCATGGAACTGCACATCGACCGCCAGTGGTTCGCCCACGGCGACATCATCGAGGGCGTGCGCGCCCTGATCATCGACAAGGACAAGCAGCCGCGCTGGAACCCGCCGACCCTGGGCGAACTCACCGCGCAGCGCGTCGACCAATTCTTCGAAGGCCTGTGAGCCCGGGAGTACACAGATGCAAGACCTGGAACTGAGCGAAGAACAGATCATGATCCGCGACATGGCGCGCGACTTCGCCCGCGGCGAGATCGCCCCCCATGCCCAGGCCTGGGAGAAGGCCGCCTGGATCGATGACGACGTGGTACGCAAGATGGGCGAGCTGGGCCTGCTCGGCATGGTGGTGCCGGAAGACTTCGGCGGCAGCTACACCGACTACGTCGCCTATGCCCTGGCGGTCGAGGAGATCGCCGCCGGCGACGGCGCCATCGGGGCGCTGATGAGCATCCACAACTCGGTGGGCTGTGGCCCCTTGCTGGCCTACGGCACGCCTGAACAACAGCAAGCCTGGCTGCCGCCACTTGCCAGCGGCGAGGTGATCGGCTGCTTCTGCCTGACCGAGCCCCAGGCCGGCTCCGAGGCCCACAACCTGCGCACCCGCGCCGCACTGGTCGATGGCCAGTGGGTGATCAATGGTGCCAAGCAGTTCGTCAGCAATGCCCGCCGCGCCAAGCTGGCCATCGTCTTCGCCGTCACCGACCCGGAGCTGGGCAAGAAAGGCCTCTCGGCGTTCCTGGTGCCCACCGACAACCCTGGGTTCAAGGTCGATCGCAGCGAACACAAGATGGGCATCCGCGCCTCCGACACCTGCGCGGTGACCCTGGACAACTGCCGCATCCCGGCCGCCAACCTGCTCGGCGAGCGCGGCAAGGGCCTGGCCATTGCCCTGTCCAACCTCGAAGGCGGGCGCATCGGTATCGCCGCCCAGGCCCTGGGCATCGCCCGCGCGGCCTTCGAGGCGGCACTTACCTACTCACGCGAGCGCATCCAGTTCGGCAAGCCGATCAACGAGCACCAGAGCATCGCCAACCTGCTGGCCGACATGCAGGTGCAGATCAACGCCAGCCGCTTGCTGATCCTCCACGCCGCGCGTCTGCGCAGCGCGGGCAAGCCTTGCCTGTCGGAGGCCTCCCAGGCCAAGCTGTTTGCCTCCGAGATGGCCGAGCGGGTCTGCTCGATGGCGATCCAGGTGCATGGCGGCTACGGCTACCTGGAAGACTATCCGGTGGAGAAGTACTATCGGGATGCACGGATCACCCAGATCTACGAGGGCTCCAGCGAGATCCAGCGGATGCTGATCGCCCGTGAGCTGAAGCATTATCCGATCTGACGTACCCATCGCGGGTCAAGCCCGCTCCCAAGGTGGAGCAGCCTTGACCCGCGATGAATTGTTCAACCAATGAGATTTATTCGTCTCATATGATACAGTAATGGATCTTTCGTCTCTTTTCGCCTGCCCGACAGCCGAACCCCGACTCGAGGTCCCACATGCGCAGATCCCTCCAAGAAGAACGCCTGCTCAAGGCGCTGGCCCATGCCATTGTCGTCCATCCCCGCGCCACCCTGAAAGAGTTGGCGGAAACCGCCGGGGTCAGCAAGGCCACCCTGCACCGCTTCTGCGGCACCCGCGAAAACCTGGTGAACCTGCTCGAGGACCATGGCGAGCACGTGCTAAACCAGGTCATCCAGGAAGCCGACCTGGAGCGCACCGAACCCTTGGTCGGCATTCGCCACCTGATCGCCGAGCACCTCAAGCACCGCGAAATGCTGGTGTTCCTGATGTTCCAGTACCGCCCCGACACCTTGCTCAACAACGCCGAGGATCTGCGCTGGCAGGCCTACACCCAGGCCATGGACGCGTTCTTCCTGCGCGCCCAGCAACTGGGCGTGCTGCGCATCGACATCAGCGCGGCGGTGTTCACCGAAATGTTCATGACCATGATCTACGGCATGGTCGATGCCGAGCGCCGGGGCCGCGCCGCCAGCGCCAACACCGCGCAGACCGTGGAACAGTTGTTCCTCAACGGCGCGCGGGCCCAGGCCTGACGCTGAGGGCGGCTACCGCCCCTGCCCGCCCGCCAGCGCCTCGATGCTGATCTCGCGCATCCTGAACTTCTGCACCTTGCCGGTCACCGTCATCGGGAATTCATCGACGAAGCGGAAATGGCGCGGCACCTTGAAATGCGCGATGCGCGCCCGCGCCCATTCTCGCAGTTCTTCCTCGCCCAGGGTCTGCCCCGGGTGCAGGCGAATCCAGGCGACGATCTCCTCGCCATAGCGGCTGCAGGGGATGCCGATCACCTGCACGTCGGCCACCGCCGGGTGGGTGAAGAAGAACTCCTCCAGCTCCCGCGGATAGATGTTCTCGCCACCGCGGATGATCATGTCCTTGCTGCGCCCGACGATGCGCACGTAGCCCTGTTCGTCCATCACCGCCAGGTCGCCGGTGTGCATCCAGCCCTCGGCGTCGATGCTCTCGGCGGTGGCCTTGGGGTTGTCCCAGTAGCCGAGCATCACGCTGTAGCCGCGGGTGCACAGCTCGCCGACCTCGCCGCGTGCCAGGGTAGTGCCTGCGCTGTCGATCACCTTGCTCTGCAGCCACGGCTGGGTGCGGCCGACGCTGGTCACCCGGCGCTCCAGGTCGTCGGCGGCGCCGGTCTGCAACGACACCGGGCTGGTCTCGGTCATGCCGTAGGCGATCTGCACCTCGCCCATGTGCATCTCGTCGATTACCCGGCGCATCACCTCGATCGGGCAGGTGGCGCCAGCCATGATCCCGGTGCGCAGGCTGGACAGGTCGAACTCATGGCGACGCGGGTGATCGAGCTCGGCGATGAACATGGTCGGCACGCCGTACAGGGCGGTGGCGCGTTCTTCGGCCACGGCCTGCAGGGTGAGCAGCGGATCGAAGGCGTCATTGGGGTAGATCAGGGTGCTGCCGTGGGTCATGCAGCCGAGGTTGGCCATGACCATGCCAAAGCAGTGGTACAGCGGCACCGGCACCACCAGCCGGTCGTGCTCGGTCAATCCGAGGCTTTCGCCGACCATGTAGCCGTTGTTGAGGATGTTGTGGTGGCTGAGGGTCGCGCCCTTGGGAAACCCGGTAGTGCCGGAGGTGTACTGGATGTTGATCGGCGCGTGCCGGTGCAGGCTGGCCTGGCGTGTGGCCAGTTGCCCGAGGGCGGTTTCACCGGCACGGGCCTGCAACGCCGACCAGGCCAGGAAGCCACCAGGTGGCGTGGCCGCCAGGCTGATGACCCCGCGCAACGCGGGCAGGCGCGCGCTTTGCAGCTCGCCCGCTCGGCAGGCGCGAAGTTCGGGCACCAGGTCCAGCAGCATGGCGTGGTAGTCGGAGGTCTTGAAGGCGTCGGCGCAGATCACCCACTGGCAGGCCGACTGGCCCAGGGCGTATTCCAGTTCGCTGGTGCGGTAGGCCGGGTTGATGTTGACCAGGATCGCGCCGATCTTGGCGCTGGCGAACTGGGTGATGCACCATTCGGCGCAGTTGGGCGCCCAGATCCCTAAGCGGTCGCCGACCTGCACGCCCAGGGCCATCAGCGCGCGGGCATGCTGGTTGACCGCATCGGCCAGCTGTCGCCAGGTGTAGCGCAACTGCTGGTGGCTGACGATCAGGGCCTCGCGGTCGGGGAAGCGGGCGACGGTGGCGTCGAAGGCGTCACCGATGCACTGGGTGAGCAATGGAGTGACATTAGAGCCTTGGGTGTGGCTGGGCTGTGGCATGGGCTGTCTCTTGTCTTTGTTTTGCCTGACGTGGCCCTATCGCGGGGCAAGCCCGCTCCCACCGGTCCAGTGTGGTCGGCGTGGGAGCGGGCTTGCCCCGCGATGGCGTTAGCGAACGAACACCTGCGGCGTGGTGGTCGACATGTCGCCACCGGGCAGTTTGATGTTCCCCACCTTCTCCAGCGTATTGGGGTCGAACACCGCCAGGTCGTTGAACGTCCCGCCCAGGTAAAGCTTGTCGCCGGCCTTGTCGAAGGTCACGCAGTAGTAGGTATGGTCCAGGTTGGCGGCCTTGACCAGCTTCTTCTGCGCGATGTCGTAGCGGGCCAGGCGATTGAGCACGCCGTACATCTGGTTCGGGTCCTTCGGCGAGCGCAGGCCGGTGAAGTACAGCTCGGTCAGCTCGGCGAACTCCTGGGTATGGGCCTTGCCGGTCTTCAGGTCGATGCTCAGGTAGCCGTAAAGCGGCTCGGCGCTGGCCGGGTCCTGCTTGGCGTCCTTGAACCTGGCGATGGTGTAGAGCATCGAGAACTCGTGCAACGAGCTCTGGTGCGGCCAGAAATACAGCACGTCCGGCGCGCTGTAGCCCGGGCGGTTCCAGCTGCGCAGCGGCAGTGCGACGGTGTATTTGCCGGTGTTGACGTCCAGCTTGTAGATGTCTGGCCCAGCCACATAGAGACTGCCGTCGTCGGCGGTGCGCATCAGGTACACCTGGCGCGGCATCGGGAAGGTGCGCACGGGCTTGGCATCCAGGCCGTCGCCGGTGCGGAACACCTCCAGGCGCGGCGGCTTGACCACATAGTGGTCGTTCAGGCGCTGGCTGGGGTTGACCGTGGCGTACACCTCCTTGCCGTCGGGGCTGATGGCGAAGGAGTACATGGCCTTGCCGACCTCGCCCGGCACGCTGGACAGGTTGGCGTGGAAGGTGGTCTTGCAGCTGTCCAGGTCGATGCCATAGATATCGGCGAAATGATTGTTGAGCACGTAGGCGGTGCGGTTGTCCGGCGCCATCATCGCCGTGCCGGGGCCGAACGAATCGGGCATGCGGCAGGTCTTGTACAGCGTGTCGCTGGCCACCTCGACCACGTGCAGGTTGTTCGGGTAGTTGGTGGCGATCAGGTATTCATGGCCGGGCTTCAGGGCCTTGCTTGCGTCGTCGGCCTGGGCCGCCCAGGCGCAGGCCGTGGCGGCGACGGTGAGCGCGAGTTGCGCGCAGAATCCAGGTTTCATGCGGTTTCCCCTTGTCGTTCTATTTGTCTTTCGGGAATACGGTGCCGAGGTTGCGCCAGTCTTCGGCGGAGTTGGTCGCCTGGGCGTTCCAGTCCTGGTAGGTGCTCATCATGTCCGGCACCTGGGCTGGCCACCAGCAAGGGTCGGAGCAACCGTACAGGTCGGCCTCCATCGGCTGGCACAGCGAGCTGACGCCACCGAAGGCGTCCACTTCCCAGCCCGGGTCGGTGGTGGCGGTGCAGCCGGCCACGGCGCTCATCGCCAGCACGTCCTCGACGCGGTCTTCGGCGGCCGCCTGCTCGAGGATGCGCGCCTTGTTGTTCAGCGGTTTGAGGTGCTTCATGTCAGTGCGCCTTCCGGGGTGTGATGTAGCGATCGATGAAAGCCGGGTTGGCGGCCATGATGCGGCTGTAGACCTCGATGCCGAAGTCGACCCAGTCGCGCATCAGCTCGCAATAGTGGTAGGTCGGATGCTGCGGGTCGCCGTAGCGGGCGTAGCTTTCGTGGTAGCAACCGCCGGAACACAGGTTGCGGATGCGGCAGCTGTCGCAGCCGGTGCCGCTGCGGTCCAGGCGCTGCGAGAGAAAATCGTTGAGCTGCGCCTGCTTCACGCCCTGGTGCACATTGCCGAAGGTCGGCAGGCTGGAGCCGGTGAAGCGGTGGCACAGGTTCAGCTCGCCCTCGTGGTCCACCGCCAGCATCTTCAGCCCGGCACCGCATGGCAGGGCCTTCTTGTGGCCTTCGTGAATGTCGGTGATCAGCTGGTGCAGGTTGGAGAAACCGATGTTGCGGTGCGCCAGCGCCGCCTCCAGGTAACGCCGGCCCAGGGCCTTCATGTTGGCGAACACCTGCACCAGCTCGTCGCCGGTGAGGTTGAAGTCGGCCATGTCACCGGAGGTCACCGGGGCGAACCCCACCTCGGCGAAGCCCATCTCGTTGAACAGGTGGTTCCAGATGGTCTCGACATCGGTGATGCCACGGGTCAGCGTCACCCGCGCCCCCACCGGCCGGCTGCGGTAACGCGACAGCAGCATGTCGGCCTTGCGCCGCACCACGTCGTACGTGCCCTGCCCGCCCACAGTGATGCGGTTGCGGTCGTGCACGGTCTTGGGCCCGTCGATGCTGATCGACAGGCCGAAACGATGCGCATCGAGCCAGTCGACAATCTCTTCGGTGAGCAGCGTGGCATTGGTGGTCATGATGAACTCGACCTGCTTGCCCGCCTCGGCGAAGCGTCGCTCGCAGTACGCCACCATGTGCTCGATCAACGCCCGGTTGGACAGCGGCTCGCCACCGAAGAACACCACGCTGTAGCGCTCCTCGTTCGGCGACTCCTTGAGCAGCATCTCCACCGAGGCTTCTGCGGTGGCGCTGTTCATCTTCTTGCCCGCGGAGGGCTTGTCGAGGTCCTCTTTGTAGCAGTAGGTGCAGCTGAGGTTGCAGCCGGTGTTGACGTTGAGCACCACGGTGTTCAGCGCGGTGCGCTCGACCTGTTTCAGGGCGATTTCCGGGGTCAGCGGCGAGCCGTCGCTGACCACTTCCAGGGCGATCAGCTCGCGCAGGGTTTCCTCGATGTCCTGCCCGTCGAATTGCTGGCCGAGCTGCAGCAGCAGTTCCTCGGCGGAACAGCCCTGGCGGCGCAGGGTGTCGATGATGCCGCCGGTCACCGCGTCGGTGGCGAACAGCGAACTGCTGGGGATATGGAACAGCATGCGGTCGGCATCGACCTGCACTTCGTGCAGGTTGCGTTCGACCAGGTTCAGTAGTGCGCCCATGGCGACCTCCCGATAAGCAATTGGTCAGGTTGATGCCTATGGCAGCGGCGGATTGTTCCAGCGCTGCACGGTGACGATCATGTGGCCCTCGCCCTGCTGGCCACCGTCGGCGAGGGTGGCGATCACCTTCAGGTTGCCGGCGTTGTTGGTCATCATCTTGCGCTCGGGGTTGGGCCCTGCCCCGCCCGGCACGAACACGCCGTCGGCCTGCATCTGCCCGGCGAACCTGACGTCCTCGTCCTCGACCGCCCGTTCGTTGAACGGCTCGACTTTCCAGGTCGCCGGCAGGTAGCCGATGCGCAGCGGCTGGCCACTGGCGTCCTTGCCCCAGGCTTCAGCCTCGAAACGGCCCTGCACCTTGGGCACCGAGGCGCCGTTCTCGCCGATGCGGGCGATGGAGAACGCCGGCACCACCTTGACCTCATCGACCTTGTCGTACACCGCCAGTTGCACGCCCTTGAGCGCGCCCACCGCCACCTCGCGCTGGCCGGCGGCGGCTTCCTTGGCGGCGCGGGCCTTGACCCGGATCAGCGTCGGCGTCGACTCCAGCACTTCGGTCACCTGCACGCCCGCGCCCAGGTCGGGCTTGCCGGATAGGTCGCTGCCCACCAGGGTGATCTCGCTGTCGCTGCCAGCCTTGATGAACGCCGGCTGGACCGCCAGCAGGCGCCCCTGCCCGGCCTTCGCCGCACTGAAGTCCAGGCCGCGCTCGTCGTGCTCGGCCTCGAACATGCGGCCCTTCATCTGCCCGTCGATGGCGGCGAACACCTGGCGCAGGTTGGCCTCGCCCACCTTGACGTTGCCGCGCCATTCATAGCCGTTGTAGAGGATCGCCGAACCGCTGCCGTTGAACGGCGTGCCGTCGGCGTAGGCGCCCTTGACCTCGACCTTGAAGGTATCGCCCTGCTCGGCGCTGACCGTCATCACCCCACGCACGTCACCCTTGGCCAGCATATGGCCACTGAACGCCCACTGTCCGGCCAGGACCTTGGACTCGGGCCGGGCCTTGAGCCACTCGGCCCAAGCCGGGTTGTCGAGGGGGAAGCGCTTGGCCAGGTCGGGCACCATCTGCTTGAGGGCGATGTCCAGCCAGTCGCGGTCGCGGGCCTGGGCCTGGTATTCGAGGGACGGCCATTGGCCGAGGTGGAAGTTGACCAGGTGCTCCCACTCCTTGGCCGGACGCCGTTGCAGGGCGACCCGGGCGCCGGAGTGACAGCGGCCGCACATCTGGCTGAGCGGGTCGTCGAAGTGTTCGACGGTATTGAGCCGGCGTTCCATGGCGTAGCGCACACCGTCGGTCTCGCTGGGCGCCAGGCCCTGCTTGTCGGCCAGGTACTTGACCAGGGTGCGGCGGTCGTCGTCGCTGATCTGCAAGCCATGCATCACCTGCATGCGGGCGATGCTCATCAGCCAGCCCTCGGGGGTCTTGCGCTGGTGGCTGATGCGGCTGTAGCTGTCGTTGCCTTCGGGGATATGGCACCCCATGCACTTGTTCTGCAACAGGCTCGGGCCCTGCTCGGCCGCCATGGCCTGGGCGGACAGCAGTGCGGTGGCGACCAGCGCCAGTGTGCCCGCCTGCCGCCGGAGTCGAGTCGTCTTCAAGGTCAGACCTCCACGGTATCGTTCTTATCGTTATTCGCACGCTGCGGTGTGCATCTGACAGTAGCGATACAGGAAGTGTGCCAATTGCGGCAAATATGTTTCGCATCAACGATTTGAGCGCAGAGCAGGGGCGAACCCCAGCAGCGCAGGCTGTGACCGAACGTGCCATTTCGCGACGGGGTGTTTCACCTTGAGACACGGGGCCTGCTGCGCAGGCCGGCGATTGGCCCACACAGCGGTCCGTTTCATCTCCGTCTCACTCAGTCTCAATGTGCAACAGCTCAAGCCTCCCTGACTGCATGCCATGTAACGCGAAAACCACATGTATCAAGGGCTGTGAACGCGCTGGCCGGCTTGGCACGCCCATTGCCCTGCCCTGGTCACAACCATGACAAGAGGCACCGCCCCATGCATTCCGAACTGCCGATCCTGCCCGCCACCCGTGCCTTCCTCGCACGCCAGTTGAAGATGCGCATTGGCGCGGACTGGCAGGACGCTGCCAGCGGCCGCACCATGACCTTGCGCAACCCGGCCAGTGGCGAGGCCCTCGCCGAGGTGCCCGCGGCCGAGGCACAGGATGTGGACCGCGCCGTGCAGGCCGCCCGCCAGGCGTTCGAACACTCGGCCTGGAGCCGGATGCGTCCGCGCGAGCGGCAGAACCTGCTGTGGCGCCTGGCCGACCTGATGCAGCGCGATGCCCAGGAGCTGGCCGAGCTGGAATGCCTGAACAACGGCAAGAGTGCCGCCGTAGCCCAAGTGATGGACGTGCAACTGGCCATCGACTTCCTGCGCTACATGGCCGGTTGGGCGACCAAGCTCGAAGGCAGCACAGTCGAGCCGTCGCTGCCGCTGATGCCCAATGACGACTTCCACGCGTTCGTGCGCCGCGAGGCGGTGGGCGTGGTCGGCGCCATTGTCGCCTGGAATTTCCCGCTGCTGCTGGCCTGCTGGAAGCTCGGCCCGGCCCTGGCCACCGGCTGCACGGTGGTGCTCAAGCCTGCCGATGAAACCCCGCTGACCGCGCTCAAGCTCGCCGAACTGGTAAGCGAGGCCGGCTACCCGGACGGCGTGTTCAACGTGATCACCGGCACCGGGCTGAACGCCGGTGCCGCACTGAGCCGCCACCCGGGCGTGGACAAGCTGACCTTCACCGGCTCCACCGAAGTCGGCAAGCTGATCGGCAAGGCGGCCATGGACAACATGACCCGCGTCACCCTCGAACTGGGCGGCAAGTCGCCGACCATCGTCCTGCCCGACGCCAACCTGCAGGAGGCCGCCGCCGGCGCCGCCACGGCGATCTTCTTCAACCAGGGCCAGGTGTGCTGCGCCGGCTCCCGGCTGTATGTGCACCGCAAGCACTTCGACAACGTGGTGGCCGATATCGCCGGCATCGCCAATGCCATGAAACTGGGCAACGGCCTGGACCCTAGCGTACAGATGGGCCCGTTGATCTCGGCCAGGCAGCAGGAGCGGGTCACCGGCTACATCGACCTGGGCCGCGAGCTGGGCGCGACCATCGCCTGCGGCGGCGAAGGCTTTGGGCCTGGCTACTTCGTCAAGCCGACGGTGATCGTCGATGTCGACCAGCGCCACCGCCTGGTACAGGAGGAAATCTTCGGCCCGGTGCTGGTGGCCATGCCATTCGACGACCTCGACGAGGTGATGGGCCTGGCCAACGACAACCCCTACGGGCTGGGCGCGAGCATCTGGTCCAACGACCTGGCCGCGGTGCACCGGATGATCCCGCGGATCAAGTCCGGGTCGGTGTGGGTGAACTGTCACAGCGCGCTGGACCCGGCGCTGCCGTTCGGCGGCTACAAGCTCTCCGGCGTCGGCCGCGAGATGGGCGCGGCGGCGATCGAGCACTACACCGAACTGAAGTCGGTGCTGATCAAGCTCTGATTTCACCGGTGCTGACCTTATCGCCGGCAAGCCGGCGATAAGGTCCGGCCAGGCAATGTAAAAGCCAGAAAACAACAAAAACATGGAGCACACCATGACGCACAAGCTCGCCTGCACGTTGGCCCTGCTGCTGGCCTCTCCCCTCACCCAGGCCCACGAACTCTACAACCACGCCGGCACCACCCTGGACGCCAACCTCGAAGCGCTGTTCGGCGTATTCCACAGCGACGAAAGCTTCGACCAGTTCGGCAACCGCCAGGCCGGCAGCAGCAACTGGCGCGAGGGCTACGTCAAGTACGGCCTGAGCGCCAGCCAGGCGCTGGCCAGCAACGGCAAGCTTTACGGCGCCTTCAGCCTGCTCAGTTCGGCCACCTGGGGCGATGGCGACGCCGCGGGTTTCACGCTCGGTGACGAACGTCGCACCAGCGTCGAGGACGCTTACCTTGGATGGCGCTCGGGCACCCTGTTTCCGGCGCTTGGCGAAGACGGCATCGATCTCTCCGGCGGGCGCCAGGTCATCACCCTCGGCGACGGTTTCCTGATCCAGGGCGACCCGGTCAATGCCGGCAACGTCGACCTGGGCGCCGATTTCGACCGAGGCGGCGCCTACTACCTGGCGGCGCGCAAGGCGTTCGACCGCACCGCCGTGTTACGTCTGGGCGGCAAGCAGGGCTGGCGTGGCGACCTGATGTGGCTCAAGTCCGACAACCCGTTCCAGGCCGACACCTCCATGGCGGTGGCCAACCTCGAGCATGTCGCCGACGCGGGCACCGTGGGCCTGAGCTGGATCCGTGGCCTGGATGTCGACCGCCGCTACGCCGAGATCCTTGGCCTGGAACACCGCGACGGCATGGACACGGTGAGCCTGCGCGGGCGTGGCAACCTGGGAGTGAAAGACCTCGAACTGGCCGCCGAGTATGTCACCCAGGACCGCACCGACGGGCGCGAGAACGCCTGGTACCTGGAGGGCAACTGGACCTTCTCCGGACTGCCCTGGTCGCCCACCGCCACCTACCGCTACAGCCGTTTCTCGGAGCACTTCGACCCGCTGTTCTATGGCCTGAGCCGGGGCTATGGCACCTGGTTCCAGGGCGAGGTGGCGGCCAACTACGCCGGGCCATTCAACAGCAATACCCAAGTGCACCATGTGGCGCTCAAGGCCACGCCACGGGAGGGGCTGACCGTGGGCGCGCTGTACTTCGACTTCGACCCGCTCAGCACCGACCAGGGCAACCTGGGTGGGCGCGAGGTGGACCTGTATGTGGAGTGGATGGTCAACGAGCATTGGCTGATCAGCCCGCTGGTGGGGTTCTACACCCCGCAGCGCAGCGCGCAGGATGGCGGCGTGCAGTTGGGTGGCCGGGATAGCGGGGCCTACCTGCAACTGGTGGTGGGGACATTCTTCTAAGCCAGCGGCCCTATCGCGGGGCAAGCCCGCTCCCACGCAGGGTTTGCTGGCTGATGCAGCAGCGGTGGGAGCGGGCTTGCCCCGCGATGAGTCCTCAGCAAAAACCCTGTTCGCGCAACCAACGCGCAATCATCGGCTGGTGCGTCTGTGTCACCAGGCGCTCCAGGCCGATGCCAGCCTGCACCCCGCGTACCACCGGCGCCAGCTCGATACCTTGCAGGTGCCACACCCCCAGCGGCTGATCAGCCGTCACCACCACTTCGGCCTCCTCCACCCAACCCTCGCGCAGCACCGGGCGGCGCTCCACCCGCACCGCCTGCCAGTCCGCCGCCGCGTGCAGCGGTTGCGCATCCGGCCAGCCTCGGCGGCGAGCCCAGAACGGCTGCGTGCCACGTTGCGCTTCCTGGGCGTAGAAGTCGCGCCCGATCCGGGCGAAACGCAGGAACAACTGTTCGATCCGAGTTTGATGGAAACGCTGTGCCAGGTCCGCCTGCCCGGGCCGTTGCAGCAGGGTATTGATCACCACGGGCGCCTGCAGCGCCGAGGACAAGGACTGGAAGATGCCATTGCCCGACAGCGGATCAACCGCCATCGCCGCATCGCCAACCCGTAGCCAATCACGGCCCGCGCAGTTGCCGACAAGAATCGCTGTGCTGCTGCGTGCATGCACCTGGGCAGGTGCGAAGGCCTGCTCGCCGAACAGTTGCGCCACCAGCGTCGAACCACGGCGGCGCCCGGCACAGTATTCGGGCAACGCCGTCTTGCCCGGCAGCCGCGCCGCCGTCACGTCCAGCGTCACCTGCCAGTAGCAGCGACCATCGGCCAGCCGCGCCATCCAGGCCCAGCCGTCGTCCAGGCTCTCTACTGCCGAGGCCGGCGTGCCGGGCTCGGCCTGCCAGAGGTTGAGCAGGCTGACCGTCTCCGGCCCGCGCAGGCGACCTTCGCTCAACGGGGCCTGACGACCACGGGCCTCGACCAGGAAATCGCCGTGCAAGGTACGCCCGTCGTCCAGAGACACCCGATGCCCCACCCCTTGCACCACCTCGTGCACACGCCCTTCGACGAGCTCGACACCGGCACGATTCAAGTCATCACGCAGTGCCTGGTCGAAGCGCTGGCGATCCAGCAGCCACTCCTGATTCGGTTGCAGCCGCTCACCGTTCCAGTGCACCTGCCGCGTGGCCGGCGTGGTCGCCTCGGCCAGGGCAGCGCCCAGGCCCGCATGGCGCAAGCCCTCCAGCACACGTTGCGAAACACCTTCCACCGCGGCGAAACGGCGCCAGTCGGACACCACGGTGACGGGGTAGCCCATCCGCCGCAGCCCCAGGGCAGTAGTCGCCCCCGCAGGTCCGGCACCGAGTACCAGGATGCTCGGTTCAGGCATCGGTCGACTCCTTGCGCTCAGGGCCGACGAACGCCGCGTGCCGCTCCAGCCAGTGCAACAGTGCCTGCCGGGTCATGCCGGGCTCCTCGCGCAGCAGGGCCGCCACCCGCCCAGTGAACGCGGCACAGGCCAGACTGGCCCCGGCCACCCCAGCGGCGCCAACCGCCGCGCCGAAGTCGGCCTGGGGAGTGCCCAGCCACGACCATTGCCCAGCGGCGCAGCGGGCATCGCCAGTGACGCGAATGACCCCGGGATAACTGGCCGGATACACCGGCTCGCCCCGCGCCGGACTGGAGGCGCACAGCAGCACGCCAGCGGCCACGGCCTCGGCGCAGGCCAGGCGCAGCACTGGGCGATCCTGGCGCAGGCCCAGGCTCAGGTTGACCACGGTCGCGCCCGCCTCCACCAGCCACAACAAGCCAGCGGCCACCTGCAAGGCGCTGGTGCTGCCCTGCCCGGCGAATACCTGGGCCAGCAGCACCGGCTGGCCGCCGGACTCGGCCCGCAGCCGCGCCAGCACCGCGCTGCCGTGGCCCAGGGCATCCGGCAGCGGCTCGCCCTCGCACAGCACGCCGTCCTCAAGCCAGAAGCGCCGCGCGCCGAGCAGGCTATCCGCCTGCTGCGCCGAGCAGCCACTGTCGATCACGCCAATGCACAGGTCAGCGGCCATGGTCGGCGGGCTCCTTGCTGCGCAATTGCCCGTCACGCAGTTCCAGGTGCAGGTCGGCATCGGCGAGGGTCGAGGCACGATGGCTGATCAGGATCCGCGTACGCCCGGCGAACAGCTGGTCGATGGCGGCAATCACTTCACGCTCGGTGGCTTCGTCCACCGCCGAGGTGGCCTCATCGAGCACCAGGATCGCCGGTTGCTGCAGCAGCGCCCGGGCGATGGCGATACGTTGCTTCTGGCCACCGGACAACTGCTGGCCGCGTTCGCCCAGCAGACCATCGAGCCCCAGCGGCAGGCTCTGCACCAGGCTGTCCAGGCGGGTCAGCCGCACCACCTGCTCGAGCTCCTCACGGCTGGCCTGGGGCGTGCTGTAGGCCAGGTTTTGCGCCAGGGTGCCGCGAAACAGCACAATGTCCTGGCTGACCACGGCGATGCGCCGCCGCAGGGCCTGCAGGTCGAGCTCGCGCAGGTCGACGCCGTCGAGCAGGATGCGCCCGTCATCCGGGTCGTAGAAGCGCTGCAGCAGGTCGATCAGGGTCGACTTGCCGACGCCGGAAGCGCCGCTGATGGCGATCTTGGCGCCGCCGGGCAGACTGGCCTGCACCTGGTCCAGCACCCCACCCTGGCGCCCGTCGTGGGCGAAAGATACCCCGTCCAGTCGCAGCTCCCCGGCCCCTTGTGGCATGGGCCGGGGATCGTCCGCCTCGCGCACCGCGAGCGCCTCCCGCTTGAGCTCCATCACCCGCCCCAGGCTCACGGCCATCCGCTGCACCGCCACGTACAGGCCCAGCAGGCTCTGCACCGGACCGACGGCCATGCCCATGTAGGTGGAAAAGGCGATCAGCGCACCCAGTTGCCAGGTGCCCTGGATCACCCACCAGCCGCCGACCAGGAATGCGCAGGCCCGGCACCAGGACGTCAGCGTGCCGGGCACCGCCTGGGTAAAGAACTCGGTGACCTGCACCCTGAGCAGCTGCCCCATGTAGCCCTGCCCCAACTGATCGAGGCGCTCGGCCTCACGCCGCTGCTGGCCGGCGGCCTGGATGAACTTCATCGCCGGCAGTGTCTCGACCAGGAACGACGACACGTCCGCCGAGCGTTCGCGCAGGCTGCGCACTTCGCGCTCGACCTTGCGTCGCATCCAGCGCAGCCACAGCACTTCGAGCGGGATCAGCAACACCAGCAGCAGCGACAGCTGCCAGGACAGCATCAGCATCAAGGCCACCGCACCGACCAGGCCGATCAGTGCCGATACCGCCGAGAACAACGAGTCCACGGCAAAACGCTGGATCTCGGCGACATCGCCATCGAGCCGCGACAGGATGTCACCGGTGCGCCGGCGCCCGTAGAAGGTCGGCGAAAGTTGTTGCAGGTGTCGGTACAAGTCGTCGCGCAGGGCGAACAGGATGCGCCCGGACAGGCGCGTGTGCAGGTAGCGGTTGACCCCAGCCAGCAGCGTGCCGAGCAGGCCGGCGACAATCATGATCGCCGCCATGTGCCAGAGGGTCTGGTAATCCTTGGCCAGCAGGCCTTCGTCGATCAAGGTCTTGACCAGCCAGGGTTGCGCCAGGGCCAGCAGCGAGGCGCCCAGGGACAGCCCCAGGAGCACGCCGATGGCGCCACGCTGCGGACGCACGAAGCCGTAGAGCCAGGCCAGGGCCTGGCGCATCAACTGCGGGTCGCTGGATTCGATCAATCGGAAAAACAGTCCGCCCATGGCTCAACCACGCAACTGCTTGAGCTTGCGATACAGCGTCGCCCGGCTGATACCCAGGGCCTCGGCCGCGGCCGAGACATTGCCCTGGTGCCGGGCCAGGGCAGCGCGGATCAGTTCCAGTTCGTTGTCGCGCAGGCTGCCGGACGGCGCCGCGCCGCTGGCCAGTTCATCGAGCAGGCAGTCGGTGAGGTGGTCGAGGGTCAGCACCTGCTCGCCCTCCTCGCGCATTGCCAGGGCGGTGCGCACCACCATTTCCAGCTGGCGGATGTTGCCCGGCCAGTCGAAGTTCTCCAGCAGCGCCACCAGCGCTGGGTCGAGGCTCACACTGCCGGCTCCGGACTTGTCCAGCAAACCTTGGATGATCGTTGCCAGGTCGTCGCGCTCGCGCAGTGCCGGCAGACGCAGGGACACGCCGTTGACCCGGTAGTAGAGGTCTTCGCGGAAGTGCTGGTCGGCAACCCGGCGCTTGAGGTCGCGATGGGTGGCGCAGATCAGCGCCACGTCGATGTCCTGCTCGTCGCCGGCGCCAAGGGGCGCCACGCGGCGCTCCTGCAGCACACGCAGCAGGCGCGCCTGCAGGGCCAGCGGCATGTCACCGATCTCGTCGAGGAACAGCGTGCCGCCATGGGCCTGCATCAGCCGCCCGACCATGCCGCCCCGGCGCGAGCCGGTGAAGGCGCCGTCGCGGTAGCCGAACAGCTCGGACTCGATCAGCCCCTCGGGAATCGCCGCGCAGTTGACCGCCACGAATGGCTTGTCGGCACGCGGACCGGCCTGGTGCAGGGCACGGGCAACCACCTCCTTGCCAGTGCCGGTTTCACCCAGCAGCAGGACCGGCAACCCGTTTGCCAAGCCCTGGCGGGCCATGCGCAAGGCACGCGCCAGACGCGCATCGCCACCGGCCAGCGCTTCCAGTGCCTCGGTTTTCGGCAGTGCTGGTTTGGCGATCGCGGACGGGCCACTGACGCGACCATGCCGCGGCAGTTGCAGCGCCCGGAAAAAGAACTCGCCCGCTGCCGTCTGCACGCTGCTGACGCCGCTCTGCCACAGGCGCGCGATAAACGCCGGCGAACGCTCGCCGAGCAGGTCACCGCAGCGTCGCCCGATCAGCGCTTGGCGTGGCATCTGCAACAACTGGCAGGCATTGTCGTTGGCCGCCATCACCTCGCCTTCCAGGCTCAGTGCCAGCAGGCCCTGCCAGGCGCTGGCCAGGTATTGCGGGCGGCTATGGAAGGCCAGAACCAGATGCTCGGGATGGTAGAGCCCGAACAGCCGGCTCTCGATATTGCCGGCGGCGAGCAGCAACGTGGAAAGGCTGTCCTGGGGCTGGGCCATGACGCCTTCACGGGTCACGTCGAGCACGCCTATCACGTCGCCACGCGGATCACGCAGCGGCACCGAGGTGCAGGAGAACGGGCTGAGCCGATCCAGGTAATGCTCGCCGCAGTTGATCAGGGTCGGCTGGCCCTCGACCACCGCCGTGCCGATTGCATTGGTGCCGCGCAGGGCCTCGCTCCAGCAACTGCCAGGGTGCAGGTCGCGCAGGCCCTCGCGCTCGAGCACATGCTTCTGGCCGTCAATCGTCAGCACGTTGGCCTGGGAATCACCGAGGATGACGATGCCGCTCTTGCCCTGGCGTTTGATCAGGTAGTCCAGCTCAGGGGTGGCCGCGTCGATCAGCAGGCGGTTGTGTTCCAGCAGCGTGTCCAGGTCCAGGCCGTGGCGAATACCCAGGCCGACCTGCTCGCCCTGCAGACAGTCCAGGCCATGGCCGAGGCTGCGTCGCCAAGAGGCGTCGATCTCGTCGCGCAGCATGCCGCAGGGCAGTTCGCCTTCGCTGGCAAGCTTCAGGCGGACCAGGCGAGACTGCTGCAAGGGGTCGTTGGCGGTTGTTGTTGGAAGTTGTCGCGCCATTGCGTGCTCCTGGTGTGCCCCGCTCAGGCGGGGCAACGGGCATCGGATTTTTCGGCAGTGTGCGTCAGAATTGGTTGGCAGTCATCAGCTACGACAGAGACCGAGCCTCACCCCATTCCCCAATGCTGGGGCCACCCGCCCACCATGGCTACCTCGCCAGACCGTTGTCGGGACGCTGAAACCCTCGTCGCAAAAGCCCTGGACGCCCCTCTGCAAAACCTGGCACAACAGTTGCCGATCCCTCCCCAGACGCCCCAACCCATGGGCCCGTTTGCAGGAGGAAGCAACTCATGCACCGACCGACACCCCACCCGCTGGCCGTGGCGATCTTCGCCGGCCTGCTCCAGCTTCCGGCCCAGGCTGCGCTGTATGCGGTCGATACCGGCCCCTATACCCTGCCCACCGGTAAGTTCCCCGCCTGGTACCAGGACAGCCATGGCCGGGTGCTCGACCTGTGCCTGACCAAGGCGGTGAGCTCCAGGGTCGCCGGTGCTCCCGGCGCGCCCTCGTACATGTGCACGCTGCTGCCCACACCCGGCGTGTTCGACGACACCCAGCCGATCGTCTTCCCCAGCAACTTCCCCGACGAAGCGTTCTGGTTCACCGCCGACGCCGCCATCGTCGATGCCGCCCGCGGCATCGATCTGACCTATGTATCGGCGATCGAGGCCGCCTTCAGCGCCGAGGAGCCGGTGGATGGCGACCAGGTCAGCTTCGCCCGGGTGCGCATCCGCGTCGATGTGCCGGTGGCCGGTACCTACACCATCACTCACCCTTACGGTGTCGATGTGTTCGAGGTGGCGGCCGGCGGGCGCCGGGCGATCAACATGACCCGCGACATCGGCATCGGCTCGCCAGGCGACTACAGCGGCGCGCTCAGGGGCGACATCGGGCCGTTCCTGCGCAGCGTCAACGGCCCCTATACCGAAACCAACCCAGGTACAGGCGCCAGCGAACGCTTCATCGGCGACCCGAACCTGGAGGAGCCGGTCACCGGCAGCCCGTTCAACACCAACTACGTGCGCATCGAAGGGCCCAACGGTATCGACCTGCGTACCGAGCTGTTCGCCATCTCCGGCAAGCTGTCCACGGTCAACCGCCCAACGCCGCTGATCCCGCTGCGCAGCACCTATTCGCGGCACACCGTGAATGGCGACCTGCGCGCCCAGCAGGATGTGTTCGTGATGGCGCCGCCGGCGCCCGCCACGGTCACCCTGACCAGCCAGACCCCCACCCTGGCCCTCGGCGAGGCCAACGGCACCGGTGCCTGGTACGCCCAGTCGCCACTCAACCCGACCCTGCCGCTGACCTTGCAGGTGACCGCCGACAACAGCCTGGCCATCGCCACCAGCACCCCGACCAGCGCACCGATGCCGCTGACCGACCTGGTGACCATCAGCCGCGCCGAATACAGCCTGGGCAGTGGCCAGCTGACCCTGGTGGCCAGCAGCAGCGACGAGACCAGCCCGCCGGCCCTCACCGCCCGCACCGGCAACGGTGCGTTGATCGGCAGCCTGAGCGGCAACGGCGCGGTCAAGACCCTGACCACCGGGCTCTCGCCGATCCCGCCAGCGACGGTGCAGGTCACCAGCGCCCATGGCGGCAGCGACAGCGAAGACGTGGTGCTGGTGCCATGAACAGGACACGCCTTCAAGGAGGCAGCATGAATACTTGGTCGCGTCGCGCACTCTGCGCCGCCGGTTTCACCCTCACCCTCAGCAGCGCGGCCTGGGCCGCGCTGTCGGAGGTCGATCCCGGCCCCTACACCTTCGCCACCGGGGGTTACCCCATGTGGTACAAGGACGCCAACAACCTCGCCCTGGAGCTGTGCCAGTCGCGCGCCACCAGCACCCGGTCACCGGGCGGCCCGGGCGCTCCGGCCTACATGTGCACCCTACTGCCCGAGCCCGGGGTCTATGACGATGCCCTGCCGCTGGTGTTCCCGGACAACTGGCCACCGGAGATGTTCTGGTTCCTGGCCGAGACCGAGATACCCCAGGTAGGCAACAGTGGCTACGAGCTGGAGGTCTACGTTGCCGGCCTTGAGGCAGCCTTCGCCGCCGAGAATCCGGTCAATGGCGACCAGCAGAGCTTCGCCCGCATCCGCATCCGCGCCTCGGTGCCGAGCACCGGCACCTACACCATCACCCACCCCTATGGGGTCGAGACGGTCAACGTGACCACGGCGGGCCGGCGGGCGATCAACATCACCCGCGACATCGGCATCGGTGCCCCCGGCAACTTCAGCGGTGCGCTGAACGGCAACCTCGGCCCGTTCCTGCGCGGTGTCGGCGGCCCCTACACCGAGGTCAACCCGGACACCGGCGCCACCGAGACCTTCGTCGGCGACCCGAACATCACCGAGGCGGTGACCGGCAGCCCGAACAACACCAACTTCGTGCGCATCCAGGGCCCGGCGGGCACCATCCAGACCAACGTCTTCACCGTTTCCGGCAAGGTCCTCGACCAACGCCAGCAAACCCCGGCGACGCTGGAACGCGCCACCTACCAGCGCAACGCCGCGGGCACCCGCGTCGAAGTCTTCGCCAAGGCGCCGAACAGCGCCAGCCTGTGCCTGCGCAACGGCCTGGCGCTGGTCGGCTCGCCGCCTTCGCCCTGCCAGTTCAGCATGCTCGCCGACAACAACGGGTTGTTCTTCAACCAGCAACTGAGCCAGGCAGTGCCACCGTCGGTGGTGGTGGTCACCGCCAGCAGCCCGGCCGGCACCACGCGCCCGACATCGCTGTCGAGCAAGCTCAGCGATGTGGTCAAGGTGGGTACGGCACGCTATGACTGGAGCGCCAAGCGGTTGCTGGTCGAGGCCCGGTCCAGCGACGAAGTCGTGGTGCCGGATTTGCTGGTCCAGGGCTTCGGACGGATGTCCAAGTCCGGTGTCCAGCAAAGCCTCACGGTCAACGACCTGGCCCAGCCGCCTGCCAGCATCACGGTCAAGTCGGCACATGGCGGTGTCGACGTGGAACCGGTGGTGGTGGTCGGCAGCGCCCCGGTGCAGGCCGAGAACCAAGCCCCCGTGGCCCAGGCCGACAGCGGTAGCACCAGTGTCGGCATACCGATCACCCTCAACCTGCTGGCCAACGACAGCGACCCGGACGGCAACGTGCCGCTGAGCATCACCGACCTCACCCAGCCGGGCACCGGCCTGGGCGGCGTGCTGATGAACGGCACCACGGCGGTCACCTACACCCCACCGGCCGGGGCCACCTCGCCGCTGGTGGCGACCTTCAGCTACCGCGCGCAAGACGCCAAGGGCCTGAAGTCGCCGGTCACCATCGTGACCGTCAACGTCGCGCCGAACCGTCCACCAACCGCAGTGGCCGATAGCGCCGCCACCCTCGGCGTGCCACTGACCATCAACGCCCTGGCCAACGACACCGACCCGGAAGGCAACCTGCCACTGACCATCGCCAGCGTCACCCAGCCGACCCCGACCGGGCGCGGCACGGTGAGCACCGACGGCAACGTGATCACCTACACGCCACCGGCCACGGTCACTGCGGCGTTCACCACCAGCTTCACCTACGTCGCCCGTGACGCGATCGGCGCCACCTCGACGCCCGGCACAGTCACGGTGCAGGTATCGCCACGACCGGCCCAGGAGACCTTCGCGGTCACCGCGGCGACAGTCACGGCGCGCTCCAACAACCGCTTCAACTGGGACATCAGCGGAACGTCCTCGGTGACCACCGGTAACACCATCACGGTGCGGGTGACCACCACCAGCGGCGTGCAGACCCTGGGCACCACCACCGTACCGGTCACCGGCCGCTGGCGCCTGTCGGTGAGCAACAGCACGACGCTGGTGCCCACCGCCGCACCGACTGCCACGGTGACCAGCAGCCAGGGCAGCACGCGCACGGTCAACGTGGTGGTGCAGTAACCCCCGGGAGGATGCCATGAACGCCCTGTACCCGCTGCTGCTGTGCCTGGCCCTTACCGGCCAGGCTCTAGCCGACGACCTGATGGACAACGCCGACCTCGCCGCCGGCAGCGACCTGGGCGAGCCACTGGTGCTGCGCCTGCTGCCAAGCGGCGCCGGCCAGGTCGCGGTGATCGAGCAACTGGGCACCGGCAACCGCGCTGCCCTCGACCAGAACGGCCAGGCCCTGCTCGGCCGGATCGTCCAGGCCGGGGGCGCGCAGGAGGCTTACATCCTGCAGGAAGGCAGCGACCTGACGGCCGCGATCAGCCAGCAGGGCCAGGGTAACGACGCCACGATCCGCCAGAGTGGCAGCGGCAACAGCGCCGCCATCGAGCAGATCGGCAACCACAACAGCGCCACCATCGACCAGCGCGGCACGGGGCTCAACAGCGCCGTGACCCAGGCCGGAAACGGCCAGCAGGTCCACATCACCCAGTACCGCTAGGCCCTCATCGACAGATCTGGAGGCAATACCATGCACAAGCTCGCCCCTCTGAGCGCTGCCATCGTCCTGGCCCTTGCCGGCCAGGCCATGGCCGACGACAGCACTTCGACCCAGTCCCAACAGGGCAACCAGAACATCGCCGAGGTCAAGCAGACCCAGGCACCGTTCGCCTCGGCCACGCAGAACCAGGCTGGCCACGACCACAATCACATGGCGCTGCAGGACAGCAGCACCAGCCATATCCAGCAGAGCGCCACCGGCTCGTTCAACGCCGGCTACGCCGAGCAGTTGTTCGAGAACGGCAGCCAGATCACCCAGCAGTCCGGCGGCAGCCTCAACGACGCCTTCGCCAGCCAGTCGGTGGGCGAGAACAACGAAGCCCTGCAGGTCCAGCAAGGCAGCGGCAACCGTTCGGTCATCTGGCAGGACACCCAGTACGGCAGCCAGGCCACCACCTTGCAGTCCGGCCATGGCAACGACGCCACGGTGGAGCAGCTGTTCGGCGGCAGCAACAACAAGAGCGTGATCATGCAGGGTGGCAGCGACAACCAGGCCGCCGCCGAGCACATGACCCACCAGGACGGCGATATCGCCATCTACCAGGAAGGCCGGCAGAACTGGGCCTACGGTGACCAGCGCGACGGCCTGGGCGGCACCATCGGCATCAACCAGTACGGCACCGGCAACTCGGTGGAGGTGTGGCAGGACAACCAGGCCGCCAGCCAAGCCAATGTCTACCAGAACGGCCAGAGCAACGAAGGCTACATCGACCAGAGTTTCGGCCAGGCCAACAGCGCAGGTCTCAGCCAGACCGGCCGTGGCAACGCCAGCTGGTCGGACCAGTTCGAGACCAACCAGGCGGTGACCAGCATTTCCCAGACGGGCAACAACAACCTGCACTTCACCTACCAGACCGGCGACAACCACAGCCTGACCATCAGCACGGTGGGCAACGCCAACAAGATCATGGCCAGCAACTGGAAGGGCGAGAAGTCTGGCGGGCAATTCGGTGTCGGCCAGCAGGCGCAGATCAACCAGGCGGGCAATGGCAACGGGGTCAACCTCACCCAGGAAGGCAACAGCCAGATCGCCCGGCTGAATCAGGATGGCAACCGCAACCAGATGGAGACCCGCCAGGCCGACAGCAACAACGAGCTGTACTTCGAGCAGAACGGCAGCGACAACCTGCTCATCGCCGACCAGCGCGGCACCGCCAACTACGCCGAGGGCCTGGCTGCGGGCAATGGCGGCAGTATCACCCTCGAGCAGTCGGGTAGTGGCAACCAGAGCTACACCTATCAGCTGTATGGCAGTGGCAACGAGGCGACCATCAAGCAGACCGATGGGGTCAACCTCGCCTACGTGACCCAGGGGGGTAATGGGAACCAGGCGTTTGTCGACCAGAGTGGGGCTAGTCAGACGGCCACTGTTACGCAGTTCGGGAATGCCAATATGGCGACTGTTACCCAGCAGTGACGGGGTTTCCCCTTGGACCGTGGCGTTGGATCTCCCCTGGCGCTGCGGTTCCTTTTTTTCTTTGGGTTGGGTTCGGGGCGATTGTTTTGTTTTTTGTGAGCGCATTCGTAGAAGATGTCGACACTTAGTCACCCTTTCGCCTTTACGGCGACCTACTTTTGTCTTGACAAAAGTAGGCAAAACCGTTCGGCTCCGTTCATACGGCCCCTACGCTTCGCTACGGGGTTCCCTCGCTCCGCTCTTGCTCCCGTGGGTACCGCGCTGAACGCCCCATCCTGGGGCGCAGCGCTCGACGGCCATCCATGGCCGTCGCCCCACTACGCAAGAACTCCACTCGGCCTCCTGAAGTCGCAATTTGTGTCGCCTGAACTACCGCGCGCTTAGAAGCAAGATCAAGAGCAGATCAAGGTAAGCGTCTGCCCAACACATCTTGCTCAATGTTCAGGGTTCTTCTGTATGCAGGAAATCTACCTCGTAGATACCCCGCGCCGCGCGGATGGTAACAGGGGATATTGGTCTTATGTCACTCAACTCCCATGCGAGCCAGCCGTCTTCAAAATAACTTGCGCAGGCTGCTTCCATGTCAGCCAGGATGAACGGACGCACGGCTTTTACGCGCACAATCGCGACCGCAATACCGTCATCATCTTCCTCCCCGTCGGCATGAAGAAAACGCCCATTTTCGACAATCAGAAGATCCTCGGTAGGTTGTAAGTCTGGATGCCAACGACGGACTTCGAGTGTTTTCTGGCCAGAAGCGATTCGACTGCCACTGGGCCGTACAATTGATAAAGCCTTGATGGTTCTCTCCTAAAAGATATGCGTCCGGCTAAGTTACTTTGTCGGAGGGATGGGAGGTACCGCTACGAGCGCAAGCTTGAGCTGCGGCCAGATTTTCACCCAATTTTTGGAATTGAGGCGGCTTTGATAGATCGCAGTTTTCTCCGTGGCGAACCTCCCCGCTGGCCTGATAATCAAGTCAAAAAGATCATCAAGCCCCAAGGGCGCCGCGACCTCGCATGAGCCTTTCTCTCGCAGTGCTACGGCTACCGCCGTTGCGGTTTCTGGCCAGTAGCGCATTGCGTCGGTCGCTGAGAGATATGGCTTATCGCCGTTCTGAGCATGCATTCTCGCTTGATTTTTCACAGACCATAATACGTTCGGCTCTAGACCTCTGAGAACTGCTTCCAGGGCTTCATCTTGCTCTGGTGTGCAGCGTTGTGCATCAAACCAGATGACATCAACGTCTGTTGAAATCGGGGATGAATCGCGCCCGTGCAGATAATCCCAAACCGCGTTTCGTACAAAGCCTGCTCCGATCCAGCAGTCTGGCAATCCCAAGGAGCGCACTATTTCGAGTAACCGCCACCGAATGGGGTCATCTGAGATAATCGCTTGGATTTTCGAACTATTGTCCATTCAGAAATCACCTTGTTGCAGCTAGGCCGATACCCACTGATGCGGAAGTAGCTGCCCGATCTCACTGGCCCGTTGCGTCGGCAACCGCGTCAGCACATCTTTAAGGTAGGCATACGGATCATGCCCATTCATGCGCGCTGACTGGATCAGGCTCATGATTGCAGCCGCCCGCTTGCCACTGCGCAGTGACCCGGCAAACAGCCAGTTCGAGCGTCCGAGTGCCCACGGCCGTATCTGGTTCTCGACCTGGTTGTTGTCGATGGGCACAGCCCCATCGTCCAGGTAGCGCGTCAGCGCTACCCAGCGTTTCAGGCTGTAATCGAGGGCTTTAGCTGTGGCTGATCCGTTGGGCACCAGGTCGCGCTGGGCCAACATCCAGTCATGCAGTGTTTTGCTGATCGGTACCGCCAGTTCCTGACGTATTCGCCAGCGATCTTCATCACTCATGTCCCGCGCCTGGCGTTCGATCTCGTACAAGCCGCTGATCGAGTGCAGCGCTTGTTCGGCTAACTGGCTTTTGTTCGCAACATGCAGATCGAAAAACTTGCGACGGGCGTGGGCCATGCAGCCGATTTCAGTGATGCCTTGCTCAAAACCAGCTTTGTAGCCAGCGAAGTCATCGCAGACCAACTTGCCGTTCCAGTCGCCCAGGAAGTTGCGCGCATGTTCGCCTGCACGACTGGGGCTGAAATCGTAAACCACAGCTTTGAGTGCCGAAAACGGCGTAGTGCTGTAGGCCCAGACGTAAGCCCGGTGGGTTTTCTTCTCGCCCGGCGCAAGCATTTGCACCGGTGTTTCGTCAGCGTGAATCACACCCTGTTTCAGGACAGCTTCACGCAGCGCATCGACCAGCGGCTGGAGTCGCACGCCGGTCTGTCCAACCCACTGGGCCAAAGTCGAGCGAGCAATCGCCAGCCCGGCGCGGCCAAAGATTTTCTCCTGCCGGTAGAGCGGCAAGTGATCGGAAAACTTGGCCACCATCACATGGGCCAACAGGCCTGCGGTTGGAATACCTTTGTCGATGACCTGCGCGGGCACCGGCGCCTGAATCAGAGTTTCGCACTGACGGCAGGCCCATTTGCCACGCACATGTTGCTCGACGGCAAACACGCCCGGCGTGTAATCCAGCTTCTCGCTGACGTCTTCCCCAATACGCTGAAGTTGGCAGCCACAGGCGCACAGAGTGTTTTCTGGCTCGTGGCGAATCACGGTACGCGGAAATTGCGGCGGCAATAGTGCACGTTTGGGTGATTGCCGTGGCTCGGCCTGTGACGAAGCGGGAAGAAGCTGTTTTAGTTCTGCCTCGATAGCTTCAAGGTCTGTATCGAGCAGGTCATCCAGCAAGCTGCCTTGTGCCGGGCTGATTTGCTCGCTGCGCTTGGCAAACTTGTGGCGTTTGAGCAGGGCGATTTCGAACTTGAACTGTTCGATGAGGATTTCATCGTTCTGGATCTTCCTGCTCATCGCCTCGACCTGAGACTGCAACTGCAACGCCTGTGCCGCCAAGGCACGAAGCTGTTCCGGGGTCATCTGATCGAGATTGGGCGAGAAAGTCATGCTGCCGATTGTGCCAGAGCAGGCGCAGGACGACGACAAGCAGACCAGTCAAATGGCCGGCGATTACAGCATGCTGATCACACCACCTGCGCCGACTCGTTGCCACGGCAGGCCCAGTACCAACGCCTGGAGTTGTTCACTGTCGAGTTCGACCTCGCAACCATGGCGAATGCTGGGCCAGTGAAACTTGCCTTGATTCAGTCGACGCGCGGCAAGCCAGACGCCGACGCCATCGTGCACCAGCACTTTCATCCGGTTAGCCCGGCGATTGGCGAACAGATAAGCGCAGTGCGGCTTCGCCGCACCGAACACCGCAATCACCCGGGCCAATGCCGTTTCGGTGCCGGCGCGCATGTCCATCGGCTCGGTGGCCAGCCAGATCGCATCGATGCGGATCATCGAGCGACAGCCCGGATAAATTGCGCGCAGCCCTCGGGATCTGAGGTTGGCCATTTGACGGTCATCACTTGCCCGGCCATGGGCAACTCGATGATCGCTGACGCTTCGGCTGGCCGTTTAGGTGCGGCTTTTAACGGGACGAAGGCTGGCAGCGAGGTTGTTGCAGGCTGGTCTCGATAGAGCGGCATCCATTTGCGGATGACATTGGCGTTGATGCCGTGGCTGATGGCGACACTGGATACGGTCGCCCCAGGTTGCAGGCATTCCTGAACGACCTGGGCTTTGAAGGGTTTCGGATAAGAGCTTCGTTGGCGCATGGAAATCCTGGCGATAAGGGTGATTGCGTCCGCTTAAAAATACGCGGACACCATCGCCCTTAAAGCTGGAGTTCGGAAGGTGAATTCGCCGGACGCTTACAGATCAAGAGCAGATCAAGAGCAGATATGTTGGTTTTGTTAGTGGCTGTTATGTTGTTCTTCATTACGCCATCGCGGGACAGGCCCGCTCCCACATTGAATCACGTAGTCAAACTATGGTGGGAGCGGGCTTGCCCCGCGATGTTGATCTAGAGTTCCCACGCTGGCAACTAGCGACTAGCTGCGTTAGTGCAGGCGCCGCCCGTAACTTCGCGACTTCAGGAGGCCGAACGGAGGTCTTGCGGAGGGAGGTGACGGGC
>NZ_QKZD01000014.1:0-119759 GCF_003253945.1 Pseudomonas sp. 2848 | reverse complement strand
CGATCTCTCGTAGCGGGAGGCGAATCATACAGCGTTACAACCTGCTGTCAACTGCCTTTTTCACCGCTGCCGATCAGATGACCGAAGCACTTCCGATACTACCTGAAACACTCAACTTATTGATTAACAAGAGGTTTTGCGTTTCGACTACGTCGGAAGTGGGGCGCATTATAAGGGGATCTGAAACCCCGTCAACCTTTTATTACAGGATTATGATGCTGGACCGCAGGAAGGCTGCCAGGCGTTCAATCATTCTGAACCTCGTTTACTGAAACCACACCCGACCTTGCCAATCCACACCCTGCTGCGCACTATATTGCGCACCCTTGCGCGCACAACAACGGACCCCAACATGAATACCCCGCACCGCAGCCTGGCCACCACGCTGTTCCCTATCGGCCTGCTGCTGATCGCCATGGCTTCCATCCAGTCCGGAGCCTCGCTGGCCAAGAGCATGTTCCCCATTGTCGGAGCCCAAGGCACCACAGCGCTGCGCCTCATCTTCGCCAGCATCATCATGCTGCTTATATTGAGGCCCTGGCGCGCGCGCCTGGACGCCAGCACCCTGCGCAGCGTGATCATCTACGGCATGGCCCTGGGTGGCATGAACTTCCTCTTCTATATGTCCCTGCGCAGCGTGCCTCTCGGCATCGCCGTGGCACTCGAGTTCACTGGGCCACTCGCGGTGGCGCTGTGGGCCTCGCGACGAGCGCTGGACTTCCTGTGGATCGCCCTGGCAGTCGCCGGGCTGTTGCTGCTGATCCCCGTAGGCCAGACCGGTGGCGGGCTCGACCCGATCGGCGCCGCTTACGCCGTAGGGGCCGGTGTGTGCTGGGCGCTGTATATCCTCTACGGGCAGAAAGCCGGTGCCGAGAACGGCATCCAGACCGCCGCACTGGGCGTAGTGATCGCTGCCTTGTTCGTCGCCCCCATCGGTATCGCCCATGCCGGCACCGCGCTGCTCACCCCTGCCCTGCTGCCCGTAGCCCTGGGCGTGGCGATCCTGTCCACGGCGCTCCCCTACAGCCTGGAAATGGTGGCCCTGACCCGCATGCCCGCACGCACCTTCGGCACCCTGATGAGCATCGAACCAGCCTTTGGCGCATTGTCCGGGTTACTGTTCCTGGGCGAGCAGCTCACGCTCTGGCAGTGGCTGGCCATTCTCGCCATCATCACCGCCTCGGTGGGCGCTACCCTTTCCATGAAACGGGAAGCGGCGCCACCCGTGGCTGCCGACTGATTTGAGAAATATTTTCATTTAGCCAACCTGTAGCCTTGTACCGCCCGGCGTGGCTGATTAAGCTGTCACCAGATCATAATCTTGACGCTATCTACTGAGCGGTACATGGACGCCGGGGATCATCAAGGAAGAGGAAACGCGCAAACGTCAGGTCCGTTAATGTAGTCGGGCCGTATAAGGACAGGAATGAAACGTATTTTGCTCATCCTGGGCATCCTGGTCATCGCTGGATGTGCCGCGACAGCCAATACCGAGGTGAAACGAGGGAAGAAAGGCCTGCATATCAATTGCTCGGGACTCTCCTCGTCGTGGGAGAAGTGCTACAGCAAGGCCGCCAGCTCCTGTAGCAGCAAGGGCTACAAGGTCATCGCCCGCTCCGGTGACTCCGACGAAGAGCCTGGCGATTACGTTTTCGGCATCAACCCTGCCGGATACACCAGCCGCAGCATGATCGTGATTTGCAAGTAACAGATGCATGAAGGGCAGCCAATGGCTGCCCTTTTCACGTTCAGAGAGGCGCGGTCCGCCGCTCCAGCCACGCAAGCGCTTCACCTTCCAGCAAAGGGGCAAGCCGCTCGCGCACCGTCTGGTGATAGCTGTTCAACCAGGCAATATCCTCGCTGCCCAGCGCCTCGACCAACAGGCAGCGCGTGTCGATCGGGCACAGGGTCAAGGTCTCGAACGCCAGGAACTCGCCAAACTCGCTGGTACCGACCTCGCGGTTGACTACCAGGTTTTCGATGCGCACCCCCCACTGCCCTGGTCGGTAGGTCCCCGGCTCGATGGAGCTGATCATCCCCGGTTGCATGGCCGTCTGCGGCGTGGCGGCTGCCTGGTAGGCAATTACCTGCGGACCTTCATGCACATTCATGAAATAGCCGACACCGTGGCCGGTGCCATGCCCGTAATCGACCTGGTCAGCCCAGATCGGCGCCCGGGCGATGGCATCGAGCAGCGGCGAGAGGATCCCACGCGGGAACCTGGCCCTGGACAGCGCGATCATGCCCTTGAGCACCCGCGAGCAATCCGCCTGCTGTTCGCGGCTGGGCTCGCCGATCGGCACCATCCGCGTGATATCGGTTGTTCCGCCCAGGTATTGGCCACCCGAATCGATCAACAGCAGGCCGTTGCCTTCGATCACGGCATGGGACTGCTCGGTGGCGCGGTAGTGCGGCATGGCGCCATTGGCGTTATAGGCCGCGATGGTGGAAAAGCTCAGCGATACAAAGCCCGGACGGCGGGCACGGGCCGCGCTCAACCGCTCATCAATGGTCAGCTCTGTGATGTGCTGGGTCCCTTGGTTCGCTTCGAACCAGGCAAAGAACTCGCACAATGCCGCGCCGTCCTGCTCCATGGCCTGGCGGATATGGGCGAGATCCCCTTCACCCTTGCGCGACTTGCTCAAGGTCGTCGGATTGATGCCCTCGACCAGCCGAACCTGCCCATGCAGGTGATCCAGCAACCCACGGGTGACCCGCGCCGGATCCACCAGCAGGCTGGCCGTGGCCGGAATCGCCGACAACGCGTCGCCGACCGCTGCGTAGTCACGGACCTCGATACCATCGGCCGCCAATACATCGCGCAGGTGCCCATCGACCTTGTCACGCCCAACGAACAGGTACGCCTTGTCCTGGCTGACCAACGCGAAAGAGACGAACACAGGGTTGTAGGAAACGTCGCTGCCACGCAGGTTGAACAGCCAGGCGATATCGTCGAGCGTGGCAATAAAATGCCAGTCGGCGCCTTTTTCCTGCAGGGTGCCCCGCAGCTCGGCAAGCTTTTGCGCACGATTGACGGTCGCATGGGGCGGCAGGTGCTGGTAGACCGGATTGCCCGGCAACAATGGCCGCTCGCTCCAGACCCCGGCCAGCAGATCGATGTCCGTACGCAACTTTGCGCCCCGTGCCTGCAGACGCTCGCTTAGCTGACGGGCTGCGGCCACTGCCATGACCGCGCCGTCCACCGCAACGGTACCATCGACCTCCGCACCCAACCACTCCAACGCGCCTGGCTGGCCGGGCCGCAGCTTCATCAGCTCGATGCCACTGCCGGCCAGTTCCTTGTTCGCTTGTTCCCAATAGCGACTGTCAGCCCAGAGCCCAGCGAAATCCGCCGTGACCACCAACGTGCCCACCGACCCCTCGAAGCCGGACAACCATTGCCGTCCCTGCCAATAGCCAGGCAAGTACTCGGACAAATGCGGGTCGGCCGAAGGCACCAGCAAGGCAGCCACGCCCTCCCGGGCCATGGCCTCGCGCACGCGGGCAAGGCGCGCCGGTACGGGTTCGTGAAGCGGGGACTGACTGTTCATGCGCACTCCTGCGGATAGGTGTCGACGGGTCCAAGCCGTTGATAATGAAACAGCTGGCAGGCGCCCGCAATCACCACGACCGTAACAAGGCATGCATTGCCCCAAGTGCCCTGCCGACCGTCGATCCTTCCTCCTGAACTAAACAGCCTACGCGCCTTCACACCCCTTACACACCCTGCGAACGCGAGGTTGGCCATGCCCCACTCCCGCGCACCGAAAACCGCGGTCGTGCTCCTCGACACCCGGGCGCACACGCCGGACCATGAGCAGGCGACGCACCTGAAAATCGCCCAGTACCTGGCACACCTGCTGGGCATCGATCGGGTCGAGTCAGCGCCCGTGCCCAGCACCGATGCCCGCTGTTACTACGTGCCGAGCGACACCCTGGTCGACCCGACGCGCCAGATGGCACTCGGCATCCATGGCGAAGAGGACCTATTCGGCGGTGCGGTCAGCCATCCACACATGGCCACCAAGGCGATTTCCCATCCCCTGCCAGCCGATGCCAGCTTTCCACCCGGCTGGACGGATGCCTTCGCCCAACTGGCCAGCGACGCCCTGCTGCGCGGCTACACGGTGTTCTCCAAGGCAGACGCGCGCCGCGCCGCCGAGCTGCTGCTGCGCGACGGCCCGGTGCGTGTCAAGCCGGTACTGGCTTGTGCAGGCAGAGGCCAGCAGGTGATCAACGATTCCCAGGCCCTGGAACCGCTACTGCAGGCAATGGACGACGAGGCCCTGGGGCTATGGGGCCTGGTGCTGGAAGAGGACCTGGACGCGGTCGAGACCTTCAGCGTCGGCCAGGTGCGCGTGGCCGGGCTCACCCTCAGTTACCACGGCACCCAGCACTTAACCCGCGACCACGCAGGGACCGAGGTCTACGGCGGCTCCGACCTGGTGGTGGTGCGGGGCGACTACCTGCAACTGCTGCAACTGCCGCTGGACGATCATCTGCGCCTGGCCATCAATCAGGCCATGGCCTACGAACAGGCCGCCGAACGCTACTTCCCTGGCTTCATCGCTTCGCGCCGCAACTACGACATCGCCCGGGGCAACGACCGCCAGGGCCACCTGCGCAGCGGCGTGCTCGAACAGTCGTGGCGCATCGGGGGCGCCAGCCCGGCCGAGGTCCTGGCGCTGTCGACGTTCGCCGGCGACCCGGCCCTGAAGCGGCTATGCGCATCGACCCACGAGGTGTTCGGCCAGGCGCGACTACCCGCCGATGCCACGCTGTTCTATCAGGGGCATGACAGTGAACTTGGACAACTCAGCAAATATGCACGGATACGCGACCATGACCATCGAGAGTGAAACCGTGGAACTGCAAGTCGAAGGGGAAAGCATTGCCGGCACCCTGGTCAGCCCCGGCAGCCGCATGCCAGGGATTCTCTTCGTCCATGGCTGGGGCGGCAGCCAGCAGCGCGACCTGGCCCGTGCCCGGCAGATCACCGGGCTAGGTTGCGTCTGCATGACCTTCGACCTGCGCGGCCATGAAAAGACCGAAAGCCAGCGCCTGAGCGTCACCCGCGAGCAGAACCTCGCCGACCTGCTGGCCGCCTACGACCGGCTCGCCAACCACCCTTCGGTGAACCCCGCCGCCATTGCCGTGATCGGCAGTAGCTACGGTGGCTACCTGGCCACCTTGCTTACCCCGCGCCGGCCGGTCAAATGGCTGGCGCTCAGGGTGCCCGCCCTCTACTGGGACGACGAATGGAACGCGCCCAAGCAGGCCCTCGACCGCCAGCGCCTCAACGCCTACCGCCAGCTCAGCCTTGGCCCGGCCGACAACCGTGCCCTGGCAGCCTGCGCCGAATTTGGCGGCGATGTACTGCTCGTGGAGTCCGAGCAGGACGACTACGTACCTCACAGCACGTTGATGAGTTACCGCTCGGCGTTCGTCAGTGCCCATTCCATGACCCACCGCCTGGTAGACGGCGCCGACCATGCCCTGTCCAGCGAAGAAAGCCAGAAGGCCTACAGCGCGATACTCACGTCCTGGATCAGCGAGATGGTCATTGGTGCCCGCCTGGACCGCTACCCGCACTATGCGCCTTGGTACGCCTGAGCGCTGCCCAACTGGCAGTGCAGGCCACCATCGGCGCCGCGCACAAGGCTGCGCAGGGTCTGGTAGGCGGCGAAATTCACCCCCCGCGCCTGATGCTCGCCCAGCAGGTCGAGGAACGGCTCCTCGATGAAGCTTCCCGCGGCTGCCGCCCACGCCTGGCGCGATTGCCAGCGCAGGAGCTGAAGCACCCGCCGGCCGTCGTCACTAACCTGGATGCTGACGCTCAGCAAGCCGTCGCAGCGTTGCGCCAGGTGCTCGCTGCGCACCACCAGCGCCTCGGCCAGCGCATCCTGGCGCAGCGGTGGCACGTCGTACTCGATCATCTGGGTGAACCACAGGGAATGGGTGTTGGCCGTCATGTTGCTTCTCCTCGTTTCGGGCTCTTGCAGCAGATGGTCGTGGAGGGTAAAACCTCCAGCTAACTCAAGGTCAAGGATTTTGTTGACGATGAAACCACCTTCCTCCCAGGAACGCCTGCTCAGCGTCGGCCAGCTGGCCGCCCGTAGCGGCGTGGCCGTGACCGCCCTGCACTTCTACGAGACCAAGGGCCTGATCCACAGCACCCGCAACGCCGGCAATCAGCGGCGCTACCCACGGGCCGTGCTGCGCCGAGTGGCGGTAATCAAGATGGCCCAGCGCCTGGGCATCCCCCTGGCCGACATCGCCAACGCCCTGGATACCCTGCCCTGCGACCACACGCCCACCGCCGACGACTGGCAGCGCCTCTCGGCACGCTGGCGCGACGACCTGAGCCGGCGTATCGACGAGCTGGTGATGTTGCGCGACCAGCTCGATGGCTGCATCGGCTGTGGCTGCATGTCGCTGAAAGAGTGCCCGCTGCGCAACCACCATGATCGCCTGGCCGATGAAGGCCCCGGCCCCCACCCACCGAGCCAGGATTGAGGATCAGGCGCTGAAGACCGATGACCGCGTTGGCGTTCGCCTATGCCGATGTCTTCAGCACCCGTTCTACCCCTCAGATCACCACATTACGCACGAAACGCACCGCCTCCTCGCCATCGTTGCGATAGGCGTAGCGGCAATCGCTGGGGAAGACGAAGAACTCGCCCTTGCCCAACTGCTGCTCGCCGCCTTCGATGACCAGCGTCAGGCGGCCTTCGGTCACATAGATCTGCTCGCTCCACCCAGCGGCATCTGCCTCGCTGGCGTAGCACTCGCCAGGGGCGAGGGTCCATTCCCACAGCTCGACCTCGCGCCGGGCCGGGCTGCTGCCCAGCAGCACGGCGCGGCTGGCAGGGTGCACGCCGGCCCAGGCCAGCTCGTCGATACGGCTGGGATCGCGGCGGTCGGGGGCCTGGATCAGGGTGCTGAACGCCACCCCGAGCGCTTCGGCGATCAGGTCCAGGGTGGTGAGGCTGACATTCTTCTCGCCGGCCTCGATGGCCACCAGCATGCGCCGGCTGACCCCGGAGCGTTCGGCCAGGGCGGCCTGGCTCAGGCTGGCGTCACCGCGCAGGCGGCGAACATTCTGGCTGACATGCTGCAGCACCGAAGCCCGGTGCTCGGAATCTTTGTGCACTATATTGCTCACTGGTAGGGGGTGCGCAGTATACTGCCCACTTTGCGGCGAATTGTGCGCCGCCCCTTCCGAGTGCGCAAGACCATGAGCCAGGCCTCCCCCAGCAAGCCCGCCGTCACCTTCCGCCTGAGCAAGGCCGAACTGGTGCTGGTGTTCATCACCATGCTCTGGGGCGGCACCTTCCTTATCGTGCACAACGTCATGACCGTCAGTGGCCCGATGTTCTTCGTCGGCCTGCGCTTCGCTGCCGCCGCGCTGTTCGTCGGCCTGGTGTCGGCCCGCTCGCTGGCAGGACTGACCGCCACCGAACTCAAGGCAGGGGTCCTGATCGGCGTGTCGATCATGCTCGGCTACGGCTTGCAGACCATGGGCCTGCAGACCATCAGCAGCAGCCAGTCGGCATTCATCACCGCGCTCTATGTGCCCTTCGTGCCCTTGCTGCAATGGCTGGTGCTGGGCCGCCGCCCAGGCCTGATGCCGAGCCTGGGCATCGGCCTGGCCTTCGCCGGGCTGATGCTGCTGGCCGGCCCCGAGGGCGGCGCGCTGCACTTCAGCGAAGGCGAGCTGGTGACGCTGGTCAGCGCCGTGGCAATCGCCGGCGAGATCATCCTGATCAGCCGCTACGCGGGCAAGGTGGATGTGCGTCGGGTCACCGTGGTGCAGTTGGCCACCGCCTCGGCGCTGTCGTTCCTGATGATCGTGCCGACCCAGGAGCAGCTCCCCGACTTCTCCTGGCTGCTGCTGGCCAGCGCGGTGGGCCTGGGCGCCATGAGCGCGGTGATCCAGGTGGCGATGAACTGGGCGCAGAAGTCGGTCTCGCCGACCCGCGCCACGCTGATCTATGCCGGCGAGCCGGTGTGGGCAGGTATTGTCGGGCGGATTGCCGGCGAGCGTTTGCCTGGCGTGGCGTTGATCGGCGGGGTGCTGATCGTGCTGGCGGTGGTGGTGAGCGAACTGAAGGTTCGTCGCCAGGATGAGGCAGAGGCGTTGCCGGACGATCACACGCGTCAGCGCGAGACGGGATTGTAACCCTCCTGCACTTCCTCGGGGCTGCAACGCAGCCCCACGGCAACGCTGTCACCCGCTATGCTTTGTAAAAAACTGTTATAAAAAAACAGCTTTTCACAGCACCTTTGTACGATCCTGCAACTGCTTGCGTGTTGGTGATCCCCCCCCCGGCACGTATGATCCTTGGCAAACTTCTCAGAACAGAACGCTATGTCATTGATTGTGCTATTGCTTCTGCCCTTCGTGGGCAGTTGCCTGGCGGCTGTCCTGCCGCACAACGCACGCAACGCCGAGTCCATTCTCGCCGGGCTCGTGGCCCTGGTCGGCACCGTCCAGGTGGCGTTGCTGTACCCTCAGGTGGCCGATGGCGGGGTGATTCGCGAGGAATTCCTGTGGCTGCCCAGCCTGGGCCTGAACCTGGTCCTGCGCATGGACGGATTCGCCTGGCTGTTCAGCCTGCTGGTGCTGGGTATCGGCAGCCTGGTGGCGCTGTATGCGCGCTACTACATGTCGCCGCAGGACCCGGTGCCGCGATTCTTCGCCTTCTTCCTGGCATTCATGGGCGCCATGCTCGGCCTGGTGATTTCCGGCAACCTGCTCCAGCTGGTGTTCTTCTGGGAACTGACCAGCTTGTTCTCGTTCCTGCTGATCGGCTACTGGCACCACCGCGCCGACGCCCGCCGCGGCGCCTACATGGCGTTGATGGTGACAGGGGCCGGCGGCTTGTGCCTGCTGGTCGGGGCCCTGCTGCTCGGCCATGTGGTCGGCAGCTATGACCTGGACAAGGTCCTGGCTGCCGGCGACATCATCCGCCAGCATGCGCTGTACCCGGTGCTGCTGCCCCTGATCCTGATCGGCGCCCTGACCAAGAGCGCGCAATTCCCCTTCCAGTTCTGGCTGCCCCATGCCATGGCGGCGCCCACTCCCGTATCGGCTTATCTGCACTCGGCGACCATGGTCAAGGCCGGGGTGTTTCTGCTCGCCCGGCTGTGGCCCGTGTTGTCGGGCAGCGAGGAGTGGTTCTGGATCGTCGGCGGCGCCGGTGCCGCCACCCTGTTGCTCGGCGCCTTCGCCGCGATGTTCCAGAACGACCTCAAGGGCCTGCTGGCCTACTCGACCATCAGCCACCTGGGCCTGATCACCCTGCTACTGGGCCTGAACAGCCCCCTGGCAGCGGTCGCCGCGGTGTTCCACATTCTCAACCACGCCACCTTCAAGGCCTCGCTGTTCATGGCTGCGGGGATCATCGACCACGAGAGCGGCACCCGCGACATCCGCCGCCTCAGCGGCCTGTTCCGCCTGGTGCCGTTCACCGCCACCCTGGCCATGGTCGCCAGCGCGTCGATGGCCGGGGTGCCGCTGATGAACGGCTTCCTGTCCAAGGAGATGTTCTTCGCCGAAACCGTGTTCATTACCTCCACCGCCTGGGTCGAAGCCGCCTTGCCGGTGATTGCCACCCTCGCCGGGACCTTCAGCGTGGCCTATGCGCTGCGCTTCACCGTCGACGTGTTCTTCGGGCCCACGGCCGAAGACCTGCCGCATACGCCCCACGAGCCACCCCGCTGGATGCGCGCGCCGGTCGAACTGCTGGTGCTCACCTGCCTGGTGGTCGGCATCTTCCCGGCACAATCGGTCGGCCCGCTGTTGGCCGCCGCCGCCCTGCCGGTGGTAGGCGGCACCCTGCCGGAGTACAGCCTGGCCATCTGGCACGGCTGGAATGCGCCATTGATCATGAGCCTGATCGCCATGAGCGGCGGTATCGTTCTCTACCTGCTGCTGCGCAAGCAGCTGCAACGCGGTCGCTTCCCCCACCCGCCACTGATCGAGCGCTTCAATGGCAAGCGCCTGTTCGAGCATGGCCTGGTCCGCTTGATGCTGCTGGCACGGCATCTCGAGCGCCTGTTGACCACCCGCCGCCTGCAGACGCAGTTGTTCATGCTGGTGCTGGCGGCCTTCATCGCCGGCTTGACGCCACTGCTGTACAGCGGCCTGAGCTGGGGCGAGCGGCCGAAGATCCCCGGCTCCGGGGTGTTCGTCGCGCTGTGGCTGATCGCCATTGCCTGCGCCATCGGCGCCGCCTACCAGGCCAAGTACCACCGTCTCGCGGCGCTGATCATGGTCGGCGTCTGCGGCTTGATGACCTGCATCACCTTCGTCTGGTTCTCCGCGCCCGACCTGGCCCTGACCCAGCTGGCAGTCGAAGTGGTGACCACCGTGCTGATCCTTCTCGGCCTGCGCTGGCTGCCACGGCGTATCGAAGGCGTCTCGCCGCTGCCCGGCAGCCAGGACCGCGCCCGTCTGCGTCGCTTGCGCGACCTGCTGCTGGCGGTGCTGGTCGGCGGCGGCATGGCCCTGCTGTCCTACGCCATGCTCACCCGCCCCACGCCCAACGACATTTCCTCGTTCTTCCTCAGCCGCGCGCTGCCGGAGGGCGGGGGCACCAACGTGGTCAATGTGATGCTAGTGGACTTCCGTGGCTTCGATACCCTCGGTGAAGTCACCGTGCTGGTGGCAGTGGCGCTGACCGTGTTCGCCCTGCTGCGCCGTTTCCGCCCGCCCAAGGAGAGCATGCAGTTGCCGGCTCAGCAGCGGCAGCTGGCACCGGACGTGGTCACCGACCTGGTCAACCCGCGCCACGCCACCGACACCGCGTTGGGCTTCATGATGGTGCCGGCCGCCCTGGTGCGCCTGCTGCTGCCGATCGCCCTGCTGGTGTCAATGTACCTGTTCATGCGTGGCCACAATCAGCCCGGCGGCGGTTTCGTCGCGGGCCTGGTGATGTCGGTGGCATTCATCCTGCAGTACATGGTCGCCGGTACCCAGTGGGTCGAGGCGCAGATGAGCCTGCGCCCGCTGCGCTGGATGGGCACCGGCCTGCTCTGCGCCACCCTTACCGGCGCCGGCGCGATGCTGCTCGGCTACCCGTTCCTCACCACCCACACCGCCCACCTGCACCTGCCGCTGCTGGGTGACGTGCATGTGGCCAGCGCGCTGTTCTTCGACATCGGCGTGTACACCGTGGTGGTCGGCTCGACCCTGCTGATCCTCACCGCGCTGGCCCACCAGTCGGTGCGTGCCTACCGCCCCGCCAAGTCCAGCCAAGCAGGAGCCGCCTGATGGAAGAAGTCATAGCAGTCGCCATCGGTGTCCTCGCCGCCTCGGGGGTCTGGCTGATCCTGCGCCCGCGTACCTACCAGGTGATCATGGGCCTGTGCCTGCTGTCCTACGGCGTCAACCTGTTCATCTTCAGCATGGGCAGCCTGTTCATCGGCAAGGAGCCTATCATCAAGGACGGCGTGCCCCACGATTTGCTGCACTACACCGACCCGCTACCCCAGGCGCTGGTGCTGACGGCCATTGTCATCAGCTTCGCCATGACCGCGTTGTTCCTGGTGGTGCTGCTGGCTTCGCGCGGCCTGACCGGCACCGACCACGTCGATGGCCGGGAGCGTGACGAATGAGCGGGATGAACCAACTGATCATTGCGCCGATCCTGCTGCCGCTGCTCACCGCGGCGCTGATGCTGCTGATTGGTGAGAAGCACCGCTGGCTGAAGGCGCGCCTGAACCTGTTGTCCACCGCCCTCGGCCTGGGCATCGCCGTGACCCTGCTGATGTGGGTGCGCACCCAAGGCCAGGCCGAGTCCATCGGCGTCTACCTGCCAGGTAACTGGCCGGCGCCGTTCGGCATCGCCCTGGTGCTCGACCACCTGTCGGCGCTCCTGCTGACGCTGACCGGCATCATCGGCCTGAGCGCCCTGCTGTTCGCCCGGGCCCGCTGGGATGGTGCCGGCGCCAGCTTCCACGCGCTGTTCCAGATCCAGCTGATGGGCCTGTACGGCGCCTTCCTCACGGCCGACCTGTTCAACCTGTTCGTGTTCTTCGAGGTGCTGCTGGCGGCCTCCTACGGCCTGCTGCTGCATGGCTCGGGGCGGGCACGGGTCAAGGCCGGGCTGCACTACATCGCCATCAACCTGTTCGCCTCGTCGCTGTTCCTGGTGGGCGCGGCCATGCTCTACGGCGTGACCGGCACCCTGAACATGGCCGACCTGGCATTAAAAGTGCCGCTGGTGCCGGAAGCCGATCGCGGCCTGCTGCATGCCGGCGCGGCGATCCTGGCGGTCGCCTTCCTGGCCAAGGCCGGGGTCTGGCCGTTGAACTTCTGGCTGGTACCGGCGTATTCGTCGGCCAGTGCGCCGGTAGCCGCGCTGTTCGCGATCATGACCAAGGTCGGGTTGTACGCCATCCTGCGCCTGTGGACGCTGCTGTTCTCCGGCCAGGCCGGCGCCTCGGCGTTCTTCGGCGGGGACTGGCTGGTGTATGGCGGCCTGGCGACCCTTGCCGTGGCGGCCATGTCGATCCTCGCGGCGCAGCGTCTGGAGCGCCTGGCGGCCCTCAGCATCCTGGTATCCGCCGGCACGCTGCTGGCCGCCGTCGGTTTCGGCCAGCCGATCCTCACCGGCGCCGCGCTGTTCTACCTGGCCAGTTCCACCTTGGCCCTGTGCGCGCTGTTCCTGCTGGCCGAGCTGGTGGAGCGTTCGCGCTCGGCCAACGAGGCGCCGCTGGAAGATGAAGAAGGCGCAATGCCTTCGCCGCTGGAGTCGCTGCACCCACCCAAAGGCATCAACCTCGACGATGAGCAGCAGGTGGTGATCGGCCAGATCATTCCCTGGACCATGGCCTTCCTCGGCCTTGCCTTCATCGCCTGCGCCCTGCTCATCATCGGCATGCCTCCCCTGTCGGGCTTCATCGGCAAGCTGAACCTGATCAGCGCGTTGTTCAACCCGCAAGGCATGGGTGTCAGCCCGGAGCAACCGCTGGGCGTCGCGGGCTGGACCCTGGTCACCCTGTTGGTGCTGTCCGGCATGGCCTCGCTGATCGCCTTCGGCCGGGTGGGCATCCAGCGCTTCTGGAAGCCCGAGGAACGCCCCTCGCCGGTGCTGCGTCGCTATGAATGCGTGCCTATCGTCATTCTCCTGGGCCTGTGCATCTTCCTCAGTCTCAAAGCTGAGCCGCTGCTGCGCTACACCCAGGACACCGCCGCGAGCCTGAGCACGCCGGAGGCCTACGTCAAGGCGGTGATGGCCACCCGGCCACTGCCCGGCCCGACCACCCTCAGCGCGGAGGCGCAGCCATGAGCCGACTGTTCCCTGCGCCGCTGCTGTCCGTCGCACTGTTCGTACTGTGGCTGCTGCTCAACCTCTCTGTCAGCCCAGGTAACCTGCTGCTGGGTGCCGTGCTGGGCGTCCTCGCGCCGATCCTGATGGCCCCGCTGCGCCCGCAACACGCCCACGTGCGCCGCCCCTGGGCAATCGCCAAGCTGATTGGCCGGGTAGGCCTCGACGTGATCCATTCCAACCTGCTGGTGGCCCGTGGCGTCCTGCGCGCGGGCAGTACCCCACCGCGCTCGGCGTTCGTGCACATCCCGCTGGATCTGCGCGATGCCCATGGCCTGGCAGCATTGTCGATGATCACTACGGTGGTGCCCGGCACCGTCTGGTCGGAACTGGCGCTGGATCGCAGCGTACTGCTGCTGCACGTGTTCGACCTTGAAGACGAAACGGCCTTCATCGAACACTTCAAGCACACCTATGAACGCCCGCTGAGGGAGATCTTCGAATGAGCGGCCTGCTCGCCTATGCCGTCCTCACCAGCCTGTTCATCTTCGCCATCGCCATGGGCCTGGCGCTGATTCGGGTGTTCCGCGGGCCGTCCGCCCAGGACCGGGTGCTGGCACTGGACTACCTGTACATCCTGGGCATGCTGATGATGCTGGTGCTGGGTATTCGCTACGCCAGTGACACCTACTTCGAGGGCGCGCTGCTGATCGCCCTGTTCGGCTTCGTCGGCTCGTTCGCCCTGGCCAAATTCCTGCTGCGTGGCGAGGTGATCGAATGAACGAAGCTATCGAACTGCCGTTCTGGCTGGAACTGCTGGTATCCACGCTGCTGCTGCTGGGCAGCCTGTTCGCGCTGATCGGTGCCATCGGGCTGGTTCGTCTGAAAGACTTCTTCCAGCGCATGCACCCGCCCGCGCTGGCTTCGACCATCGGTGCGTGGTGCGTGGCGGCGGCCTCGATCCTGTACTTCTCGGTGCTCAAGCAGAGCCCGGTGCTGCATGCGTGGCTGATCCCGATCCTGCTGTCGATCACCGTGCCGGTGACCACGCTGCTGTTGGCCAGGGCCGCGCTGTTTCGCAAACGCACCTCGGGTGAAAACGTACCTGAGGAAGTCAGCAGCGGGCGCGATCGCGGCAACTGAGGCTCATGCTTGGCTCAAGCGCTGCAACTCGCGGCGTACCATGGCGGCAAAAGGCGGCGGGCTCATCCGATAGAGCTCGCCGGCGACCCAGGCCAGCCAGCCGCCGTGCAGCGCCTCTCGGCGCGCAAGCAGGCGCTCGGCCTCCTCCACCGCACGTGCCTGGTGCAGGCGGTGAAAGTCGGCCCGCGAGCCCGCGGTGGGCTCGTCGATCATTCGCTGGCCTTGAAGGTGGTCAACTCGCCCTTGCGCCATTTGGCGACCTTGCCGGTCACCGCCTTGAGCAGTTTGCCCAGGCCTTCCTGCACCTGTTGCTGGGCAGCGAACACCAGCATCACGCCATGCCCGTCGCGAAACACGATACCGTCGCCTTCCGGTACCGAGACGAAGGCGTAGTCGCCCTGGCCATAGACGTTCAGCTTGATCTCGCGAAAGCGCAACTCCAGCTTGCCACCCTCACGGCTGGGCAACACCGCGGCACGGAAGTGGTCACCCACCTTCAATTCGAGGCGCTGCTTGTCGTCGACCACCATGGCGTCTTCGGTGTCGATTTCGGCCATGTACAGGCCTTCCGGGTTCTGCTCGGTGACATAGATGAAACGCCCGTGGAACAGCTTGACCAGCTGTGCGCGCAAGTCGCCCAGGGCGAACAACGCATGGGTATCCAGTGTACTGACTGCCAATGAAGGGCTCCTCACATCGATTGCAACGGCCACGCCACGGACACAAGTTGCGTCAGGTGACAGGCACTTTTTAGTCAAGGTCCGCAGGACCGTGGAAACAAGCGACAAAGCGTCCACGCGCAACGGCGCAAGGGCAACCAGGAAGCAGTTCACCCAGCCACCGCCCGGCGATGCGAAGTAAGCTTCGGCTCGATTCCGCAAAGGGAAACGTAATGTCCGACAGCGCAAATGCCGGAAAGGATGCGACAAGCAGCACCAGTTCTTTCGCCAGAAAGGAATGCTGGCCTTCAGTCGCGCATTACAGGAGAGCGAATATGCACGAAAACACTGAAACCCGTCGAGAGGCACGTAACATTTCCGGCCATGATATGCCTCGCTATATCGTCATTCCCGCCGGTGTCGCCTTCTACCACATCGCCGAACGCGATACGGGCCGGGTCAGGGGTTTTCGCCAGTGCCACGAGCAGGCTTGCGCACTGGCCCGACAATTCGAGCGCTGAACGCCTCAGGCCGCGTTGCAGCTGTCCAGCAGGTCCAGCCAGGCATCCCGGCATTCCAAGGCTTCGGCGCGGCTGGCGAATGCTGTGCCGCGACGCTCGCCATCGACCAGTACCACCCAACACACACGGTTGCCCAGGGCCTGCATTGAGCGCGGCACGCCAGTCCCGATCATGACGGCGACATCGACTTGGCTATTCATCATTCCCTCCGGAATTTAATTAGCAACCTAACGATGCACGCATGATACGGCCTGCCCTGCCTGGGAAAAAGCGCCGCCAGGTACAGCTGTATTGCAATTCCGGCAACAAATCCGCTCAATCCAATTGCGCGGATCTGGCCTTCGACACGTGCTGCCAGCCCCGTAATCTGTGCAAGCTGCACACCGGTTTGCTCGACCCGGTACCTAGCTCATCGGCCACCGCGACGCCACGTCCGTGCTCGCCGACACGTGGCGCCTGGATGGCGGCGGCCACGCTTGATGCAAGGCAAGAAAACACGAAGGCCCCAGGGATCGCTCCGCGGGGCCTTGCACAAGGCGTTGAATCAGACCTGCCGCTGGTGGCGGTCGAGCTGTTCGTGACGCTCCTGGGCTTCGATGCAGTACTTGGTGGTCGGGCTGATCAGCAGGCGCTTCAGGCCGATCGGCTCGCCGCTGTCGTCGCACCAGCCGAAGCTTTCGTCGGTGATGCGGTCCAGCGCCATCTCCAGTTGCGGCAGCAGACGCTGGTCGCGGTCGATGGCATTGACCAACCAGGTGCGTTCTTCCTCGACCGACGCCACGTCAGCGGGATCCGACGGGGTATCCAGGCTTTCGATGGCGGTGCGGCTGAGTTCGATGCGCTCGTGAGTTTCGACTTTCATCGCCTGCAGCAGCGCGGTGAAATACGCGAGCTGCTCGGCGTTCATGTAGTCATCGGCCGACATGGCCAGCAACTGTTCCTTGGTCATCGATTTCTCTATGAAAAAATGTGCATATGGGCGATTCGGGTGCCACAGACGGTGGCACGTCGGTGGCGGAATTCTTCAAGCGCCAACCGGCACTCTTTTACAGGGGGCGGAAGTCTAAGGTGCCGCGCGGCAGTGGGCAACAGAAATGACGGGGGATTTGACCGAAATGGCCAGGAATCCGCTAATTGGCGTCGTGGTTTGCCGGGTTTGCGCGTCTGTCGGGCGTCTCAGTGCAATATGCCGCAACAAACACGGTGCTGTCAGCCCCGCCCAACGTCCCACACCTCGGGACGCAGTCACCACCGCTGGTTCTGCGCAGCTATCCGCGGACTGGGTAGTAGTCGGCTAAAGCCCCGGCAAGCACGAAAAATCGCCTGATGTGCCTCTTTCAAACACCAGGCCAGGACCATGACCGACAACCTGCACCACCGTATAGCCCGCTCCAGCAACCTGGATTGCAAGGTCGCCCTACGCTTCAGTGATCGCCCGGTACTACTCGACGCCGCTGATCAGATCCTGCGCCAGCAATGGCAGCGGCACTTGCCAGACAACCCCTATGACCCGCTCGCGCTGTATTTGGCAAGCCGCCATCCACGCACGGGTGACACCTGGGTGCGCCCCTTGTCGCACGTGCTCGTAGAGCGCTACTGCGCAAAAAAGACCATGAACCTGAGCGATGGCGAAAACTTCGTCACCACCCACGTGGATGGGGATCCGGCCTGGCAGGTGGACATCGACCTGCATCCGGTCGAGTTGCTGATCGACGAGGCCGGGCCGTTTCTGCTCGAGGCCTATGAACAATCGCTGACTGCCTACTGGAGCGCCTTCGATAACAGCGGGCAGACACCCTGGCAATGGTATGCAGCGTTCCTGCGTGCTCAGTTGCAAACCGCTGTCGACGCTCACCGTAGCGCGGGGAGCCTTCCCGGTTTCGCCCTGGCAGTCGCCACCTTGGTGCATGACCAGCCATTCGCGCAAGGACTGGACAGGTGGAGTAACACGGCAGGTCTGAAGGTTTCCCATCTTGGCGTGGATTTCTCTGCCGATGGGACGCTCGATATCGACCTTGCCAGCGCCTTGCTCATCGAACACGCCGATGGTGATCCCACACGCGATCTGACCTTGCTCTTCACGTTGGCCGGCAAGCTGTACAGTTTCAAGTCCCGTCAGGACATGCTCGGGGCGATTGGCCGCTACTGGCCCGCCGCGCCCCACCACGCCCCACGCCAGGTCAGCATCAGCCTATCGAGCCAAGGGCACTTCGAAACCCAGGCACTGGGCCTGCTCGATCAGCAGTTGCGGGTCATCACCCACCGTGCGGGGCAGTATCGAACCAGGCTCGATGCCCTCAACATGAACCTGGACCTGGACCGGCTGACCTCCATGATCTCCCTGTGCAGCGAAGTCGAGGCCACTAAACGCCAGAGTTTGTTGCAGCATCTGCCAAACTGGCTGCGCAATGCCCAGAGCCGCTCGCTGATACACTTCAGCACGCTGCTCCTCGATGTCGCCCAAGGGTGTCAGGACAACCAAGGCCAGTTCTGGCTGGATGGCGTCGACAACGCACAAGGCTTTGCCAACCGGCAACTGGCTGCACGCTTCGCGGCTGATCACCCCGATGACAGTGTCGATCCCATGCATGTCAGGGTTTGCAACTACCAGACCACCGGCGTCGCCGCGCCTGCCCAAGGCGGGGTCTTTACCACTGGCGAGGTGACGCCGGTCGAGTACACACTGGCCCAGCTGGCAATCGGCAACCTCGGCCTGCTCCGACCGGGCCGGGTCGAACTGCGTTCGACTGACCCGAGCCCCTTGCCCGAATGGATGACCGAGAGCTACCTGCGCAGCGTGGTCAGCGAGCTGGACATCGGTGCAAGCTACCCTGCCATGCTGCGCCGCAAGCTGCTGGACGATCCGAACGGGCGCGTGGCTCGTCAGCGCCTGCTCACCACTCAATTGCGCAGCCAGCTGCCCGCGTTGGCACAGGAGCTTTATCTACGTGGCAAACTGCCGGACCAGCAAGCTGCCAGCCGTATCGCCCAAGTGTTCTGGACGGCCGAAGATGACGAAGCCCGACGCTGGATCATGCGCCCGCTGGGTTTCATCAAGTCGCCTGGAGCATCGGTGGATCACCCCTGCAACACCTGGCTGATCGAACCGCTGTCCGCCGGCGCCGAGACCTGCCTGCTGTACCGTCCGCTGCATGAGGACACACTTCTGCAGTTCAGCGATCGGCTGGCGCTGTTCGTCGCCATCAGCAGCCCCGGCAAGCTGCAGGATGACCTGCTGCAACGCCTGGCGCCCGAGAACCGACGATTCTATGCCCATGGCGGCTTTCTGGAGCCTCATCTGTTCGTGGTACTCGAGGACACCAATGCGCTGCCATGGGGCACACCGGCGCCGGTGGAGCTGGCGAGGGAAGCCCCCGTCGCCGACCCTGGTGCGGCGCTCTACCTGGCTTGCGTGAACGAATCACTGCAGCACTTCGAAGAACATGCAGCAACCACCGCGCAAACCCGCTGGGCGCGCTGGAAGGAATTGGGATTGCTGCTGTTCAACACCCTGCTGCCACTCGCCGGTGGCACGCTGGGCAAAGTGGCGTGGCTGGCGCAGATGGAGGTGGCGCTGGCCGAGTACGTGGACGCGGATGCCGAACGCGAGCCGAGCAGGTATCGCCTCTCCATCGTCAACCTGTTGATCAACATCTCCATGCTGCTGTTCACTCATTCGTTGTTCAGGCTGCGCCAGGAGCAAGGTGAAACGGCGCCGTTCTCTGCTATCGCCGCCCACCTCACTGAACCCGAATCCTTCGTGCCCGAGCCACCGAAGGTCAGGCAGCCTGCCGACAGCCACCTCGATTTCGCTTGGGCGCGCCCCACGCAAACGCTGACCAACGCCCAGCGCGATTCGCTGAATGCGTTACAAGCCGCCGTCGCCGCCAGCTCGCTCGGCACTCCGGTCCCCAGCGGCGCGCTGCGCGGCCTGTACCTGCACGACAGCAAGCTCTACACGCAACTGGGCGGCAAAGTGTACGAAGTCGAGCTCGGCATGCCCCGCAACCAGATGCGTATCGTCGGCCCAGACCATGAGCATGGCCCGTGGTTACGCCGCGACGAGGTGGGTCGCTGGCAACTGGACCTGCGCCTGGCACTCAAGGGGGGCATGCCATTGGCAGGGCGGATACGCAGGATGCAACTGGACAAGGAAAGTGCCCTGCGCACAGTCAATGAGCAGATAAAGGCGGACAAGGACACCATATCCGAGAAGATCAAGCAGCAGACCACCGTCGAGAAAATCGCCGCCGCGACCCAGGACGACACCACCTTGCAGACCTGCCAAGAGAAGTTGCAGGCGCTTTCCGACTTTTGGACCACGCACATCGAGCGGCTGAAAACCCGCAATAGCTTGGAACCGCTCAAGGATTTCAAGAAGGTCCACGCCTTCGCGGTCTATCAGGACAGTTTCTGTCAGCGCTTGCAGCGCAAGATCCTGCACATGCGCTACCAGCCGGTGCGCGAGCAACTGCTGCAGCTTGCCAGGCAACAACAGCAGGGCATGGACCTCTCTGCCAGCGACGCGAGAATCGCTGCCAGTCGCTTGGACACGCTGGCACCGCTGATCGAGCAGATGATCGACAACAACACCCGCCTGCGCCAGAACCAGGACACCCTGAACAAGCTGGCGAGCCCGCAGCAACCCGAGATACTGCAATGGAGCAAGCTCGCTGCGACCATGCCCGCCACGGCAGAGCGCGACCTGATCTTGCGCTTCCTGCGGCTCGAAGCGCTGGTCAACCGCATGACGCTGGTACACGGGCTCAGCGGCGACGCGCCGTTCTGGCGAGACCGTTTCTGGAGCAACGTCGAGCTGGGCATCGCCCAGCGCGCCAAACTGTTCAGGTTGGTTGACGCCGACGAGGAAGTCGCAGTCCGATTGTTGCGCAGCATCCTCGAACAGTTCCAGGCCGCGGCCCGTCAACTGGGGCACTTTGCCGAGCAGATCAGCGCAGATGCCGCGCAACGGACGATGCGCCAACTACAAGAACAGGTTGACTGGATCCTCTCACGCATCAAGCAGGAGCTCGCCGAACTGCCTGACTACCCGTCGATCAGCACGCTGCAACAACTGCGCAAGAAAGTACCGGGGCTGATCGACACCACAGAACACGGCCTGCTGCTGGCCGAGCCCCGAGCGGATGACGCAAACACCGTTGACATTCCAGGCCCGGACAACAAGACCATCACCCGCACCTACCACCTCAAACAGGGCGAATGGGTCGAGCTCCAACCTGCCCAGGCAGCCACCCAGCGCGCCGGGCAAAGCCTCAAGCGCCTGCTCAACGGCAGCGACAGGCTGATGAAATCTGCCCGCGATGAGGTGGCAAGGCTGCAAGCGGTTTCGAGCCGCTACCTGCCGGTTGAACTAGAGGAGAGCGTGCGCCACCAGCAGGAACGCTTGCAAGCCCGTGCCGATGCCATCGAAGCCCGCCTGACCGAGGACAACGAGACCGATGAGGCGCTGGGCGGCAAGGATGCCGAGCAGGTGGCGCGTGCCCTGCGCAGGCTGGCCGACGAGCTGCAAGGGCAGGCAACGCAGCTGCGCGTGGCGGCCGCCATGGCGCAGAAACCGCGCATGGGTGAAGTAATGTTCCTGGTCGAGGGTAAGCATGTGCAGATCAGCAGGGTCGGCAGCCGTACCCGCCTGGCCAGCGTCAAGGGCAGGCCAGCGGACTTCCTCGACGAATATGGTATCAGCCATGACGGGCAGGTGTTGTGGTATGCGCACTTTCATTATCGGGCGATGAACGCTGCAAAAGCCGACTTCACCGCAGGGCACCTCAAACTCGCCGCGCAACGCCATATGCCGGGGCATCGCTACGTCGACGTAAGCGGCACAGTGGTGGAAGTGTACCGCGCCCCGATCACCGCTTCAGCCGCTGCACGGTACTTCTTCAACCTATGATCCGACGGGCGCGGCGAATGCCGCGCCCGTCACGTCAACGGTCCTTGAACTGTGCTTCGCGCTTGGCGATGAAGGCTGCCATGCCCTCTTTCTGGTCTTCGGTGGCAAACGCGGCATGGAATACCCGGCGTTCGAAGCGCACGCCTTCGCTCAAGGTCACTTCGAAGGCGCGATTGACGCTCTCCTTGACCATCATGCTCACCGGGATCGACTTGGCCGCAATAGTCGCTGCCACTTTCAGCGCCTCCTCCACCAACTCAGCCTGCGGCACGATGCGCGCCACCAGGCCAGCGCGCTCTGCTTCCTCGGCGCCCATCAGGCGCCCGGTCAGGCACAGTTCCATGGCCTTGGCCTTGCCCACCGCGCGGGTCAGGCGCTGGGTACCGCCCATGCCCGGCAACACGCCCAAGTTGATTTCCGGCTGGCCGAACTTGGCATTGTCGGCGGCGAGGATGAAATCGCACATCATCGCCAGCTCGCAGCCGCCCCCCAGGGCGAAGCCCGATACCGCGGCAATGATGGGCTTGCGCCGGTTGGCAATCCGGTCGGCATCGCTGAACAGGTCGTCGACGTAGATCTGCGGGTATTGCAGCTCGGCCATTTCCTTGATGTCGGCGCCTGCGGCGAAGGCCTTGGCGGAACCGGTGAGCACCACGCAGCCGATGTTCGGGTCACGCTCGAGCTGGTCCAGGGCCTGGTTGATCTCGCCGACGATCTGCGCGTTCAGCGCGTTGAGCGCCTGCGGACGGTTGAGGGTGATCAGGCCGACCTTGCCGTGGATGTCCAACAGGATGGTTTCGAATGCCATGCAGTCTGCTCCTTCAAAGATTGCGCGCAATGACCATGCGCTGAATGTCGCTGGTGCCTTCGTAGATCTGGCAGACCCGCACGTCGCGGTAGATGCGCTCCAGCGGGAAGTCGCTCAGATAGCCATAACCGCCAAGCGTCTGCAAGGCATCCGAACAGACCTTTTCGGCCATTTCCGAGGCGAAAAGCTTGGCCATCGAGGCTTCCACCAGCGCCGGGCGCCCGGCGTCGCGCAACGCGGCGGCGTGCAGCACCATCTGGCGCGCCACGGCGATTTTCGTCGCCATGTCGGCCAGGCGGAAAGCCACGGCCTGATGTTCGATCAGCGGCTTGCCGAAGGTCTGGCGTTCGTTGGCGTAGTCGCGGGCCACTTCGAAGGCGGCGCGGGCCATGCCCACCGACTGCGAGGCGATGCCGATCCGTCCGCCTTCGAGGTTGGCCAGGGCGATCTTGTAGCCCTGCCCTTCCTCACCGAGGCGGTTGGCCACCGGCACGCGCACGTTGTCGAAGATGATCTGGCAGGTGTCGGAAGCATGCTGGCCGAGCTTGTCCTCGACCCGCGCCACCTGGTAACCCGGTGCATCGGTGGGCACGATGAAGGCCGTGATACCGCGCTTGCCGGCATCCGGGTCGGTGACGGCGAAGACAATCACCACCCCGGCATTCTGTCCGGAGGTGATGAACTGCTTGCTGCCATTGAGTACGTAATGGTCGCCGTCCAGGCGAGCGCGGGTCTTCAGGCTGCTGGCATCGGAGCCGGCCTGGGGCTCGGTCAGGGCGAACGCGCCGAGCATCGAACCGCTGGCCAGCGGCGCGAGGAACTGCTGCTTCTGCGCCTCGCTGCCGAACTTGAGGATCGGCACGCAACCCACCGAGTTGTGCACACTCATGATGGTCGAGCAGGCGCCGTCGCCGGCGGCGATCTCTTCCAGAGCCATGGCGTAGGCCACATATCCTGTTTCGCTGCCACCGTACTGCTCCGGCACCAGCATGCCGAACAGGCCAAGCTCGGCCATTTCCTCAATGGCCTCCTTGGGGAAGCGGTGTTCCTTGTCCCACTGCTCGGCGAACGGCTTCAGCCGCTCCTGGGCAAACGCCCGCACTGCGTCAGCGATCTGTTGTTGCTCGTCAGTTACCAGCATGATTCACCTCAGTACAGGCATTCGACGGCCATGGCCGTCGCTTCGCCACCGCCTATGCAGATGGCCGCCACGCCACGACGCAGGTTGTTCTGGCGCAGGGCCGACAGCAGGGTCACCAGGATACGCGCGCCCGAGGCGCCGATCGGGTGGCCCAGGGCGCAGGCGCCGCCATGGATGTTGACCTTGTCGTGGGGCAGGTCGAGGTGTTTCATCGCCGCCAGGGTGACCACGGCGAAGGCCTCGTTGATCTCGAACAGGTCGACCTCGGAAAGGCTCCAACCGGTGCGTTCCAGCAGCTTGTCGATGGCACCTATGGGGGCTGTCGGAAACAGCGCCGGGGTGTCGGCGAAAGCCGCATGACCATGGATCACCGCCAGAGGTTTCAGGCCACGCTTCTCGGCTTCGGAGCGACGCATCAGCACCAGCGCCGCAGCACCGTCGGAGATGGAACTGGAGTTGGCCGCAGTGACGGTACCGCCTTCACGGAACGCCGGCTTGAGCTGCGGGATCTTGTCCAGGCGCGCTTTCGGCGGCTGTTCATCATCCTTGATGACGCGCTTTTCCCTACCCTCGGTGACTTCCACCGGGACGATCTCGGCAGCGAAGCGACCATTCTTGATGGCGTCCTGCGCCCGGGTCAGCGAAGCGATGGCGAAGTTGTCCTGGGCCTCGCGGCTGAATGCACCGTTCTGCGCACAGTCCTCGGCGAAAGTGCCCATCAGCCGACCCTTGTCGTAGGCATCTTCCAAGCCATCCATGAACATGTGGTCGATGATCTTGCCGTGCCCCATGCGGTAGCCGCCGCGGGCCTTGTCCAGCAGGTACGGGGCGTTGGTCATGCTCTCCATGCCACCGGCGACGATGACGTCGGCGCTGCCGGCGAGCAACTGGTCATGGGCCAGGATCGCCGCCTGCATGCCCGAGCCGCACATCTTGTTCAGCGTGGTGCAGGTGGTGTGCTTGTCGAGCCCGGCGCCGAGTGCCGCCTGGCGTGCCGGAGCCTGGCCCTGGCCAGCCGGCAGCACGCAGCCGAACAATACTTCCTGGACGCTGGCGGCATCGATGCCGGCGCGCTCGACGGCGGCACGGATCGCCGCGCTGCCCAGCTGCGCGGCGGTCAGACTCTTGAGGTCGCCCTGCAGGCCACCCATGGGCGTGCGCACGGCGCTGACGATAACGATCGGATCATTGGCGAGGGTCATGTTCTTTGCTCCTTACTTGGCAGCCATGCGCAGCGCGCCGTCGAGGCGGATCACCTCGCCGTTGAGCATGCTGTTCTCGATGATATGGCGGGCCAGTGCCGCGTATTCCTGCGGGCGGCCCAGGCGCGGCGGGAACGGCACCCCGGCAGCCAGCGAAGCTCGCACTTCCTCGGTCATGCCGGCCATCATCGGGGTTTCGAAAATGCCTGGGGCGATGGTCATCACACGGATGCCAAAACGCGCCAGCTCACGGGCGGCCGGTAAGGTCAGGCTGGCGATGGCGCCCTTGGAGGCGGCATAGGCCGCCTGGCCGATCTGCCCATCGTAGGCGGCGATGGAGGCCGTGTTGATGATCACGCCACGCTCACCGCCCTCGTCCGACTGCCCCTCTGCCATGGCCGCGGCAGCCAGGCGCAGCAGATTGAAGCTGCCGATCAGATTGACGTTGATAACCTTGGCGAAGCTACCCAGGGCGTGCGGGCCGTTCTTGCCCAGGACCTTCTCGGCACCGACGATGCCGGCGCAGTTGACCAGACCATGCAGGCTGCCGAAGGCGCTGACGGCGGCAGCGACGGCCGCCTTGGCCGCCTGTTCGTCACTGATGTCGGCCACCGCGAATCGGGCATTTGTGCCCAGCTCGGCGGCCTTGGCCTCAACTGCCGCAGCATTCAGGTCGACCAGCATGACCTCGGCGCCGGCCTCGATGAGCATCTGCGCGGTGGCGGCGCCCAGGCCCGAGGCCGCGCCGCTGACGATGAAGTGTCTGTTCTGGATTTGCATGGTGATTTTCCTTCAGACGCCCGCAGCGATCGGCTGCGCGGCTTGTTGTCGGGCGATTTCCTGATTGCGCAGGATGAAGCGTTGCAGCTTGCCGCTTGGGGTCTTGGGCAGCTCGCCGACGAATTCGATTTCACGCGGGTAGGCGTGGGCGTACAAGCGCTGGCGCACGTGTTGGCGCAGGGTTTCCTCCAGCTCGGCACTCCCTTGATAGCCCTGGCCGAGCACCACGAAGGCCTTGATCAGCTCGGTGCGCTCCGGGTCGGGCTTGCCGATCACCGCCGCCTCGACCACCGCCGGGTGTTCGATCAGCGCGCTCTCCACGTCGAACGGCCCGACCCGGTAGCCGGAAGTGGTGATCACATCGTCGCTGCGGCCAACGAAGCTGATGCTGCCGTCCGGGTTCAGTTCGACCGTGTCGCCACTGAGGTAGTACTTGCCGACGAACGCCTTGGTCGGCAGCCCGTGGTAGCCGGCAAACCAGCACAGCGGCGACTGCTCGCGGTCCACCGCGAGGATGCCGGGCTGGCCGGCGGGCAGTTCGTTGCCCTGCTCATCGAGCACCACGATGCGGTGGCCAGGGATGGCGAAGCCGGCCGACCCCATGTGCACCGGGTGCTCGAGTTCATGATGGTTGCACAACACCATGCCCAGCTCGGTCTGGCCGTAGTGGTCGTGGATGGTCACCCCCAGTTCGCCGGCGAACCAGCGGATCACTTCGGGGTTCAGTGGCTCGCCAGCGCTGCTGACCACCCGCAGGCGGCCCTTGATCGGCGCCGAGAAGGTGCTGCCTGCAGCGATCAGCAAGCGGTAGGCCGTGGGTGAACCGGCCAGGTTGGTGATGCCGAGCTTGTCGATGACCCGTGCGCAACTCTCCACGCTGAACGGTCCATCGTAGAAAGTGGTGGCATGGCCCAGTGACAGCGGTCCGGTGACCGCGTAGTACAAGCCGTAGGCCCAGCCCGGGTCGGCCAGGTTCCAGAAGTTGTCCTCGGGACGCAAGCCAATGGCATCGCGCATGTAGCCCTGAAAGGCGACGATGGCCCGCAGTGGCACTTCCAGCGGCTTCGCCGGGCCCGTGGTGCCGGAGGTGAACATCAGCAGGAACGGATCGTCGCCGCGGCGCATCACGGGCTCGCAGACGCTGCTCGCAGCCTCCAGCGCCTGGTGGAAATCCAGCTCGCCATTGCCTGCCCCGACCGTGATGATGAACGGGCAATCCGCCACGTCATCGAGCTTGGGCCGGTTGTTGCAATCGGTGATCACTACCTTGGCATGGGACTGCTCGAGGCGGTGCTCGATGGCCTTGGGGCCAAATGCAGTGAACAGCGGCTGGTAGACCGCACCTAGGCGCCAGGTGGCGAGGATGGTTACCAGCAACTCGGGCGTGCGCGGCATCAGCCCGGCGACCCGGTCGCCGGCCTGGACCCCTTGGTCTTTGAGCACATTGGCCAGGCGGCTCGCCATACCCTGCAACTGGTCGAAACTGTAACGCCCACTGTTACCGTCACGGTCTTCCCAGATCAGGGCGGGCTGGTCGCCGCCGGTGTGCCGGTCGCAGCATTCGACACAGGCGTTGAGGGCCTCGAAGTTGCCATGCAGCGCCGCATCGGCGGCCCGGGCATGGTCGAACGAGCGAGCAGCCTCGGCATAATCGCGCATTGTCGGACTCCTGGTTTCTTGTTTTTGGAGTTGAACCATCGGTCCGACGATGTTCGCGCCACGTACTTCACGCGGCAATGGCCAAAGCTGTCAATCTGGATGACCGGTTTGGCCTGGCTCAGCCCCGCCCACGCTCGCGCCCCATGACAAACTCACGGGTCAGTTGCAGCATCTGCGCATGCTCGTCCGAGGCCCTGTCGATTTCCAGGCTTTCCACTAACTGGCTGTACTGCGCCGGCGGCAACTGCACCTGGCGGCCAAGCAACAGCGCACGACGGTCGGCATACACCTGCTCGAGGGCGTCGAACACCTGTTGATGACGCTCGCGCAGATAATGCTGCCAGAACTGGCGCTGACTGAGGCTCTCGGCAAGGCCACCGGCCGCCTCGGCAACCTGTACCGCCCTGAACGCCGCTTCAAGCTGGGCGGCATCGACCGCCGCGGCCTCGGCGAACAACATCGAGTGGGGTTGTTCAGGCAAACCCAGCCTCTCGCGCAATTGCACACGGTAGCATAGCCCGGTTGCGATCTGATCGACATCCTCACCCTCGGTGATTCGCGCCAGGATGTCCTGGCGGGCAAACAGCTCGACCTGCTCCAGGCGGAACAGGCCACGCCCCAATGCCAGCAGTTCATCGCCACGCTCATGCAAGGAATTATGCTCCGCTCTATTCACGACTTGCTGAATCAGCAGCTCGCTGAACCGATCGGCAATGCTGTTCTCGCAACTCAGCGGCAGCGCCGCCAAGGCATACACCGTCTTCCGCAGCCCGCCGCTCTGCGCCAGTGCGCCAAGCAACCGCCAGACGCGCCGGTTCAGCACCTCTCGGGCATTGGTGTAATCGGCCGTATGGCGCAGATGGCCGAGTAGCATGAACAGACCATCGCTACCCGGTAAACCCTGGAGCGTGTCCCATTGCATTGCCTTGGCGCTGCTGTCTGCCTCAATTTCAGAGGCGATCCAGGCCTGGCGCGTCAGTATCGGATCGATCACCCTCAACGGTTGTGGTAGATGGTGGTGTTCCTGAATCAGGTCCAAGGCGTACAACCCCTGAAGATCGCGCATTCTCAGGTTATTGCCCGTCACCAGAAAGGCTCGGCGCCGGACGTTGGGCATTGCCAGTATCGGTGCAGGTACCGTAACCAGATCGTTGTCTCGCAGATCCACACGCTCGAGCCTTTGGCAAAGCTCCATCTGCGATGGCCACTCGACCAGGCGAGTGCGACGCAGGTTCAGGTCAACCAGGTGCGACAACTGATCGTAGCGGAAGTGGTAGGCTCCCAACGGGTTGTAGCTCAGGTCCAGATGCGTCAATTGGGGCAACCCATTGAGTGCATCAAGGGTGGTGCGGTCCAGACGAATGTTGTTGTGCGCCAGGCGCAAGCGGCGTAACCCGACCAGGGAGGCGAGCCCCTGCGGCACTTGCAGGAGCTGGTTACTGCTGATGTTCAACTCTCGCAAGGCGGTAAAGCAGCGCAGGAACTCCGTGTTAACATGCGTCAGGCTTCCGTCAGCCAAGGTCATCGCGGTCACGCGGGAAAAGTCCACCTGCGGCGGTAGCGGCGGGACCGTGCTTACCTGCAGGTTGATGAGGTTCAAGCGCTGTCCAGCAGGCACCGCACCCACGGCCGCAATGGGCTCGCCTTGCAAGCGCCAGGCGCGCCGCAGGCTCATCGAGAAGCGCTCGCGCACGCTTTGCCGGGCGGGGTTGAGCTCGGCGCTGACCCACCGGTTCAGGTACATCTCCAACTGCTCTGCGTCGTCCTCAAGGTTCGCCAGGTGTTGGAAGACCGGACCGTCAAGCCGCAGCAGCCGCTCCAGTTCCTGCTCGAGTTGCTGGTCATCAAGCCCCGGGTATATACCGCGCAACCGGGTAAGCATTCGCTGCCGGGGAGGACTTCCACCACCAGGCCGCCCACTGAGTGGATATCCCACACGACCATCCGGCAGACGGTGGCCAGGGTTGATCCAGCCCGCGCTGGGCGGTAATCCCAGCAGTTGGGCGAGGTCTTCATGCGAAGAGGGCAATCGCCCGAGCAGATACTTGCGCAATGGCTCGCGGGTTTGGCCGTCGGCAATCCCCATTGCCTGCAAGTGATCCGCTGTCAGCACCGCCGAGAGCGCATCGAAAATATCAGCGGCCTGAGCGTTGACCAGAGGCAGCATTTCGCCCAGAGAACCGTAGAGTGAGAACCGCCCCCGCTTGAACACCAGACTGAAATCCCTCGATGCGCTCGCATCGGGAAATATCTGCGCGATGATCCGCCCCGTGGCGGAGCCTTCACGCAATTGCACGTTAACGCTGTGCGGCCATGTAGGCAGGGTACGCAAGGACTCCAACAGCAGCTCACCGCAGGTGTCATGATAAGCCTCCGGCAGGTAGAGCCCTTCGACTGCGCGATTGAGCCGGCTCAGACGCAATAAGGTCCGTGCCCGGACAGCCAGCCCCAACGGCAGCCGCTGCTCGCTGGTTGCCAGCGAGCGCTGCGCATCGCTGGCATCGCTCACGGCTGCTTGCGCGTACAGCTCGGGCAACCCTGGGAAATCTCGTCTGAGCAAAGCCAGTAGCGGATCGTCGGAGGCTCGCGCCTGGGTCAGGTACGTCAACATCTCGCCACGTAGGACCGGTGCCTCGAGCATCAATGCCGAACGCAATGCCATGCCCTGCCCCAGCTTGCCCAATCGTGCCTCGCACCATTGCAGCAATGCCCCTTCCTCGGGCGACAATGCATCGCCGCCCAGATGCTCGAAGAATGCCTCGATGCGCGCATGTGCCTCGAAACGCTGCAAGGTGTCGCGCAGATTGAAAGGTACCCGCCGCCCTTCCACCAGCAGGCCGCGCAACGCCTCCTGGTCGAGGCCGGAGCACCGCAGTATCTGCTCCGCCTGCGCCGCGTCGAATGGCTTCACCGGCTGCCAAAGGCTGTTGAGCATGATGCTGTTGTCCTGGCACAGCAAAGGATGTGCCTGCCGCAGCCTCCAGCCACGCTCGCCATTGTGCTCGACAACCGGGCCATAGGCGCCCTCGCGCGCGGGATGGCGCAGACGCCACGGGCCATCTGGCCTGGCTCTGTGTATCTGGTAGTAGCGATCGCCATCGCGCATCAGCCGCTGCTCACCGTCGCCATACAGGCCATCACCCTGCAACGCTTCCTCATCCCGCAGCACGGCATAGGCCTGCAAATCGTCATGCCACAGTCGGAGTCCATTCTCCGTGCTGACCGGCACCAGCTCATCGACAAACACACTGCGCACCAGGCCAACGCCCACGCCGATCGCCGCACCGACCGCCACATTCTCGGCAACCCCGAGCATATGATTCAACGCTTCGTGCTGATGACCATGGTGCCAGTCCATCGCCCCCTCGTAGACCTCCGCCAAGGTTTGCACCACGAACTGCCCGAGCAGGATGGCACCGACCTCCGGAATGAACAGCCCCGCCAGATTGAACAACCCAAGCCCGACGGCCTTCCAAGTGTCGAGCCGGGCTCTGGACGCCTGCTGGTCGGCTTGCGCGGTCGGTACCAGCAACAACAACGCATCCGCCTTGACGCGCTCGATCTGCTGCTGGACCACCACCTCGAAGGTGTCGCCATCTGGCGTATGGCTATCGAGCTGCAGGTCCGTTCGTTCATCCCGCAGGCGCAGTTCCAGTCTCGAGAGAAATGCCGCGCGCGCACCAAGGCTGACCAGGCTGCCGAAGTACTGGCGGTAAGCCGTCTGACGTAATTGCCCTGCCAGGGCGTCGCTCAGTGCCTGGCGCGACGCGAAGCTTCGCAACGCCCGCTGCGGGTCGCTGGGCAAGTACAGGATGACCCCCGCTTCCTTGCCGTCGACCGTGTGCAAGTAGACGACCAACGCGTCGAAGATGACCTGGTCGAGTATCTTCAGCACACCAACCTGAGCGCGTAGATTGCTGCCATAGGCCTCTTCGCCCTTGGCCAGTGCTCGCAGCACGATCTGCTCATAGGCCGTCACCTGGCCCTTCAAGGCCGCGATCTCGGTGGCCAGCGCAAGGCCGTCGCGCTTGTCCTGGACGAGCTCTGCACGCGCGGCTACGAGCACGCTTGCCAGCAACGCCTGATACTGATTGCCGACATCCAGTTCACGCACGTCGCGCACCAGCTTGTCCGTTTGCTGGTAAACCAGCACATTGTTCTTGGCGTTGACCAGGCCAGTACCGGCCCAATAGTTCGCGCCCTCGTGAAAGTTCTGCATCAACCTCAGCAAGGCCGGTTGCACACGCTCGCCCACCTCCATCTGCGGTGTCTGCAAGTTCGCAAACCGTGTGATGTTGCGCAGTACCACTTCACGCCACAGCAACTGGTCCACACTGAGGCCGTCGGGCAACAGGGTTTCGAATCTCTTCTTTGCAAACGCCTGGGGGGGAATCAGGTCCAGCGTCGCTTTGCGCAACTTTTCCTGGCTGCTCCTGTGCCTGGCGAAACTTGCCCGTAACGTCCTGATCTGCCCGCGTGATGCCCTGGCCAGCCAAGTCGGCAGACGGCTTGCGATAAAGTCATCGGTCGCATTGCCGATCTTTGCCTGCATGGCCTCGGCAGGCGGGTGGTTCTGGCTCATCCGTGAAGTCTCCGAAGTAATGAGGCATCACGATGACGTCGCATCCCTGGCCACGGCAGGGGGAAAAGTACCAGGCAGTCAAAGGGTTGGTTCAGCCAAAGTGGCCCGGGTGAGCCGCCAACGCCTGTTGCGTCAAACGCAGAGCCAACGCCGCAACCGTCTGCTGGCGTTCACCAGAAAGCTGGGTGCTGTGCTCCAGATAAGCCCTATCGCTCAACGCCTGGCGCCTGTCGTAGAGTTGCTCCTCCTGAGCCCAAAACGGCTGCTCTGCCTGTTCGAACAGCCCCTCATGCGCTTGCCTGAGGTAGTCGAGCCAAAAATCGCGCTGGCTTGTAAATAGCGCCAGTCCAGCACCTCTTTCCTCCACGAGTATCGCGACCCTGGCATTGTCGAGGTCGGCCTGGCTTATCTGGGCACGGTTGAAGAACTGCATGGTCTGCGGCTGTCCAGGCAGATTCAGCACCTGTGCCAGACCAATACGGTAGGCGAGACTAACCTCGACCTCGTCGACGCCCCCCTCACCCTCCGCCAAGCCATGCGCGAGTCTCTGCATGTGCAGGCGCGCCTGGTGTTCGACACGGTCCAGACGATACAACCGACCCGCCAAACCTAAACGCACGCCCTCTCCCTCGCCTGGAGCCAAACCCCGCAATGTGCGAAACACCAGTACCCGCACTTCAAGTGCGCTGAAGCACGAAATCACACTGTCGACACACGAACGCGGATCACTGGCCAGTGTGAAGACATCCTCACGCAAACCGCTGTCTTGCCAAAGCGCATCCAGCAATACCCCGACACGCCTGCGCAGGTCCTGCGGTACCCGCTGGTTTTCGCGGGTGCCGGTGAGCTCATCGAGCAAGGCGAACAGATCATTGCTACCGGTTTCGGCCTGCAGGCTAGCCCATTGCACCCTCTGCCGCGTCAATGCACCAGCTTCCAATCCCTGATGCCAAGGCTGCGCACCTTGCAGTGACGCCGCGAAGACAGCCACGGGCTCACGCGGCTCAGCCAGTCGCCGGAAGTCCCTCGCGGCCAGCGGATTGCCTGCCAGTGCCAGGCATTGCCGATAGGCCCAAGGCGAGGCGAAGACAAATTCCGGCAAGCTGGTGATTTGGTTGTCGCGCAGGTCCGCATGCTGCAGCAATGGACAGTGCTGCAGCCCGGCCGGCCACTCAAGCAAGCCGGTATCGCGCAGACCGACTTCGCGCAGATGCACAAAAGACGCAAAGGCAAGATTCACCTGGCGTAGCCGGTTGCCGCTCAGGTCAAGCGTGTGCAGACGGGCAAGTCCCCCAAGCACTTGCTCACCGCCACTATCCAGCCGAATACGGTTGCGGGGCAGACGCACGGTCCTGAGTCGAGGCATGTGGGTGAGCTCCGACGGAATCTGGCCAAGACGATTGTTACCCAGGTTCAACCAGCGGACGCTGGAAAACGCCCGCAGGAACCCCACCGGCATCTCGCTTAGCTGCAAACCAACGAGAATCAGGTCAGTCACATGGACGAACTCCACACCGACAGGCAACAACGGCAGCGCCCCTACATGCAGGCCAACCAACGACAATCGCATCCCGGCAGGGTCACCATTGATGTCCAGCAATCGCTCGCCTTCCCTGCGCCAGCAACGTCGCAACTGGCTGGCGATCAGGCGTCGAACCTGTGCGAGGTGAGCGTCCGTTTCCTGGGCAACCCAACTGTCCATCGCATCGACCAGGGCATGATAGGCCCGGCGTTGTTCGAGCAAACGGGTAAACGGTGAGCCAGGCAGGTCGAGAATCTGCTCCAGGTATGTCTGGACCGACGCATCATCGAAGCTTGGGTACAAGGCACGAATTTCATCACGCAACCATCGCTCGGAATGCCCTCGGGCCACGCCCCGACCGCTCAACGGATAGCCGAGAAGCCCGTCGTCCACCCGCACCATCGGGTTGAAGAACGGCTTGATCTCACGGATCCCCATGAGCCTGACCAACGCTTCACGGTCGCTCGGCAACCAAGCCTGCAAGTCTTCACGTATCCTCTGCGCTGCCTCTGGACCTTGCCAGCGCTGGGCAAAACCCCATTGTGTCGGCAGGCATGCCACGAGCGTTTCGCACAGGTCCGCTGGCGCCTGCGGCTGGCGGCCCAGAGCCCGCCCATCCTCCGTGTAGAGTTCAAAACCGCCCGTCTTGCGCACCAGCACGATGGCCTCGTCGCCAGGGTAAAGTCGAGACAGAACTGGCCCGCCATGTGCCGAACGGCGCAGCAACAGATTCGACGAAACCGGCCAACCAGCATGACGGCGCAGTAATGCAAATACCAACTCGACGCTCTCGTCACGATAGCTGCCCGGCAGATACAGGGCTTCGCGAATACGCGTGAGCCGGGCAGTCTGCAACAACAGCCGAGCCTGCTCAGCAAGCGCCAGCGGAATGCGCGCCGACTGGGTCATCACCACGCGCTGTTCGTCATTGGCCTGTGCCAGCAAGTGCAAGGCATAGGCGTCCGGCAGGCCGGGAAAATCCCGCTGGATCAAGGATTGCAGCGAATCTTCAGTCAGGTACGCTAGCGAAAGGCGGTCCAGCAACGCCTCCCTTAACTGCGCGGCGTGCTCGACGATGGCGTCCAGTTGCGCATGCGCATCCAAAGACCCGATAGCGAGCAGCTCACGGCACGCTTGAAGCAATGCCTCATCTTCGTCGATGGCGCTACCAGCACCTGCCCGTACAATAAAGGCCTCGATACGGGCACCGACAGAGAACCGCTCGAGAGTGTCACGCAATTGCACCGGTAACGCCCGATTTTCAACCAGCAAACGTCTTAATTGGGGCTCATCCACTCCCGCGACCTTGAGCACCTGCGCGACCCTGGCCGGCGCCATGGACACCGCCTCTGGCCACAGGTATCCCAGCAGATACTGGGCGCCTTGCCATTCCAGCGGTCGCTGGCTGGCAAGACGCCAGCCCCGCTCACCGTTGTACAGCAAGCGGGGATGCGCGCCTGATTCCCGCGTCGGGTGGCGCAAGTACCATTGCCCATCCGATCTACGCACTTCAAAGTTGACATGTCGGTCCGTCCACCAGAACCGGCCATCACTCCACAGCAAGCCATTGGCCTGACGTGTTGCGCTCGCAGGCGGCCCCTGCGGGTCCCGATAATCGCCCAATTGAGCCGTACCCAGCATTGCCTGCCCGTCGCTGTGCACTGGCACCATCGTATCGACCAGCGCGCTGCGCTCGAACGCACGCGGCACCGAGTGCAGCGCAACCCCCAGGGCCGCCGCGACCGCGACCGTTTCAGCAACCCCAAGCAGGTGCACGAGGGCTTCATGATCATGCCCCCGGGCCCAGTCGCCCACACCGTCGAACACCTCGCCAACGATCTGCGCCACCATCTGGGTCGTCAGCAAGGCACCGACCACGGGCACGAACATCCCCGCCAAATTGAGTACAGAAAGGCCCACGCCTTGCAAAGCCTTGAAGCGGGCGCTGCTGGCGGCGTGATCGGCATCGGCAGTGGGCACCAGCAGTTGCCGGGCATCGCCCTTGATACGCGACTCCAGGTCAAGCGCCATCTGCTCGAACACATCGGTGGTCATCGTGCTGCCGGCCGGTTCCAGGTCGGTGTGGGCATCGGCCAGGCGCTGGCTCAGCGTCGATAGAAAGATGGCACGGTCGGCGACAGCCAGCCGATGGATGAAACGTTGGCGGTAATGCTCGTTGCGCAGTGCTCGCCCCAACGCGATGCCCAAGCTTGCCCAAGAGTCGAAGCGCTGGATCGGTAAAGACGTTGCAGGAAGGTAAAGCAACAACGCCTGTATCGGTTCGACTTGCCCTGGCAACCCCCCAGGCAGCCATGAACCCGATACCTCGAGCACAAGGCCGTCGGTTACTGCAAACCCCATCACCGTAAGCCGACAGACCCGGACCGTCGTTCCCTCGAGGTGCATCAGCGGCCTGTCGTCCAGCATCAAGCGCCACAGTGCTTCATCCACGGGCCGCACTTGCTGTTTCAGCACTGCGATATCGAGGGCCAGCGCCAGCCCATGGCGCTTGTCCCGGGCTAGTCGACCGCGCACTGCCGGTGTGAAGACCCCGCTCAGATGCTGCTGGTACTGCCTGCCGATATCGGCCTGGCGGCAGCGTTCGACGAGGCGGTCGGTATCATCGAAGACCAGCGTCCCCTCTTTCGAAACCAGCCCTGTGCCTTCGAAAAAGTGGGCATTGGCCTCAAAATTGCGCATCAGCCGCTGCTCAACGGTTTCCAGAGGGTATTGAACATCGACCCCTGGCATATCCAGCGGGTCTTGTGGCGGTACGAACCTGCCACGGCCTTCACGCCAGTGCAACCCCGACACCCCCACAGTCAGTTTCAGTGGCGAGATCACCTCTGCCTGCAGCTTGCGCTTGAAAAACAGATCCAGTGGTTCGAGCTTGTCCAACACCTCGGAGAGCTGCACCTGGGTTTCGCCATGCGTCCGGGCACTGCCACGCAGCCGATCGATCCCACTTGTCCCAGCCTCCTTGAGCCAGCCGGGCAAGTGCTCGGCGATGAAGTCGTCAGTGGCATGTGCCAGTTTGGTGGCATGGGCCCCTTCCTTCGAAGCGGCTATCGGTGAGGTCATGCTGGACATCCATCAGAAGTTAGGGAGGCCCAGACTTTGATCACAGCGCTCAGGGTTGGGCAGCGGGAACCACGGCCCCGGAACCTTCCTGCCCCAACGCCACCGAGCGGTATTGGCCAGGGTTGCAACCAAACCACTTGCGAAACGCCTTGTAGAACGAACTGCTATCAGCGAAGCCGAGGCGCTCGGCGATATCGCCCAGCCCGACGGCCGGGTCGGCCAGCCAGGCGATGGCCAGTTCGCGGCGAACACTATCCTTGAGCCCCTGGTAGGTCTGCCCCTCCTCGGCAAGGCGACGGCGCAAGGTCGATACCGACATGCACAGGCCGCTGGCCAAGCCCTCGGCATCCGGCCAGCTGGCCGGGTCCCGCCCACGCAGGTCGCCGCGCAGGCGCCGGGCCAGGCTTGCCGGGTCGCGGTACTTGACCAGGATGTTGCCCGGTGCTTCGGCGAGGAACCGCTGCAACTCCTCCGGGTGGCGGCGCAATGGCAGGTCCAGGCAATCGGCGGCGAGGATCATGCGCGTGCGCGGCCGGTCGAACTGCAGGTTTTCCGAGAACATCACCCGATAGTCGTCGCAGAATGGCGGCTCGGCACAACGCAACTCGATGGCCAGGATCGGGATGCGGCGCCCGGCGAGCCAGCAGGCCACACCGTGCACGATCATCCAGAAGGTGAAATAGGTGAACGCACGGCGTGGCACGTCACGCGGCTCGTTGATGACGATTTCGGCCAGGCCCTGCTGGCGCACCAGGCTTGGCTGCAGGTCCTCGAGCATCAGGCCAAGGAACGCCAGCGCGGTCTCTATACCAGCGGCCAGGGTCGGCTGTGCCATGCTCGCCCGGCACAGGAACGCCAGGCTACCACTGCGCAGGCCGCGCGAATCCATGGAGAAGAACTCATCGTTGCAGCGACGCGCCAGCAGGCGCCAGAGTCGGGCATAGGCCTCGGCGCCGACACGCGCCTCGGGCAGGTCAAGCTGGCCGGCATCGATACCGGCACGCGCCAGCAATGCCGTATCGGGACCCGCCGGGCACGTCTGCAACAGCGCCTCGCGCACCAGTTGCATGGAGATGGTGTCTTTCTCGCTCATCGACCGTCCTGTCGTCACATTGCCGGCCATCTTAGGCCGCACCGTTGAAAACAGCCATCAGAGGCCGGCCGCCAGGCCCAGAAACGCCTGGATCAGGCGCAGCTCGCGGCGCCGCTCCAGGCAACCGACCATATGCTGGTTGACCAGCCCGGCGCCACTCAACGGCCGCGCCACCACCCGCGGGTCATGCGCCACCTCGGTGGACGACACCACACCGATACCCAGCTCTGCCGCCACGGCCTCGGTCACCGCCTCGCGGCTGCCCAGCTCCAGCAGTACCCGCGGCTGCACCGCGGCCTCGGCGCAGGCCTTGTCAAAGGTGCGCCGGGTGGTCGAGCTGGGTTCGCGCAGCACCATGATCTGCTTGTCCAGCTCGGCCAGCGGCAAGTCGTCGGTGGCCGTGGCCCAGGCATGCCCTACCGGCAGCAAGGCACACAGGCGGGATTCGCACAGGCTTTGCAGGTGCAGCCCCTTGCGTGGCTCGATTTCGGTCAGCACCGCCACATCGGCATGTTCGGTCAGTAATGCGGCCAAGGTTTCCTGGGCATTGCCCAGCCGCAGGTTGACGGTGATCCCCGGGTAACGCTCGCGCAGTTGCGCCAGCATCGGCATGACCCGGTGCGGACCATCGGCGGCGATCTCCAGCCGTCCGGTGAGCAACTGTCGGTTGGCCTCGAGCATGGCCTGGGCCTCCTCGGCCAGACCGAACATGGCTCGAGTGATGGCCGCCAGGCGCGTGCCCTCCTCGGTCAGCTCGACCCGCCGGGCGGTGCGCCGCAGCAGAGTGATCTGGTAGTGCTCCTCCAGCGCCTTCACGTGCCCGGTCACCGCCGGCTGGCTGATGAACAGGCGCTCGGCGGCACGGGTGAAGCTGCCCTCGCGGGCGACGGCATCGAAGGCACGGAGCTGGAACAGGTTCATATCTATCGGCCTGACTTATGGCTGGCATATCTACAAACAATTTGATTGATGACTCGGCGAATTGCAACCTAACCCCACTAGTTTCCAGCCCACCGCAAGTGAGGAACCACGGAATGAGCAACGCCCCCATCCTGCTGACCCCCGGTCCTTTGACCACATCGCTGCGCACCCGCCAGGCCATGCTTGTGGACTGGGGCTCCTGGGACCGCGACTTCAACCAGCTGACCGCCAGCGTGTGCGAGCAGTTGCTGGCGATCATCGACGGCGCCGCCAGCCACCACTGCGTACCGCTGCAAGGCAGCGGCACCTTCGCCGTGGAAGCGGCCATCGGCACCCTGGTGCCGCGCGACGGCAAGGTGCTGGTGCTGATCAACGGCGCCTATGGCCAGCGCCTGGCAAAGATCTGCAAGGTACTGGGCCGCGCCTACAGCACCTTCGAGACCGCCGAGGACCAGCCGACCACCGCCGCCGACGTCGACCGCCTGCTCGCCGCCGACCCCGCCGTGACCCACGTGGCGCTGATCCACTGCGAAACCAGTACCGGCATCCTCAACCCGCTGGCCGAGATCGCCCAGGTGGTCCAGCGCCACGGCAAACGCCTGATCATCGACGCCATGAGCTCGTTCGGCGCGTTGCCGATCGATGCCCGACAGATCCCCTTCGAAGCGCTGATCGCCGCCTCCGGCAAGTGCCTGGAAGGCGTGCCGGGCATGGGCTTCGTCTTCGCCGAAAAAGCCGCCCTGGCCGCCGCCGAAGGCAACGCCCATTCGCTGGCCATGGACCTGCACGACCAGCACGCCTACATGGCCAAGACCGGCCAGTGGCGCTTCACCCCGCCGACACATGTGGTTGCCGCCCTGCACGAGGCGCTGCAGCAGTACAGTGAGGAAGGCGGCCTGACTGCCCGCCACCAGCGTTACGCCGACAACTGCAAGACCCTGCTCGATGGCATGGCCCGAATCGGCCTGCGCAGCTTCCTGCCCGCAGAAATCCAGGCACCGATCATCGTCACCTTCCACGCCCCGAACGATGCGCGCTACCAGTTCAAGGACTTCTACGAGCGGGTCAAGGCCAAGGGCTTCATCCTCTACCCCGGCAAGCTAACCCAGGTCGAGACCTTCCGTGTCGGTTGCATCGGCGTGGTCGGCGCCGAGGGCATGCAGGCCGCCGTGAACGCCGTGGCCGAGGTGCTGCGGGAAATGGAAGTACTGGACATCTGACCTCTGCCTACCCAATTCAAGGAAACTGCGCACATGAACTACAGCAACCCTACCCAGCTGCAAGCCGCCATCCTCGACTGGGCCGGCACCGTGGTCGACTTCGGCTCCTTCGCCCCCACGCAGATCTTCGTCGAGGCTTTCGCCGAGTTCGACGTTCAGGTGTCCATCGAGGAGGCCCGTGGGCCGATGGGCATGGGCAAATGGGACCATATCCGTACCCTGTGCGACGTGCCCGAGATCGCCGAGCGCTACCGCAAGGTGTTCGGCCGCACGCCGAGCGATGATGACGTCACCGCCATCTACGAACGCTTCATGCCGCTGCAGATCGAGAAGATCGCCTTGCACTCGGCGCTGATCCCCGGCGCGCTGGACACCCTTACCGGCCTGCGCAAGGACGGCTTGAAGATCGGCTCATGCTCGGGCTACCCGAAGGTGGTGATGGACAAGGTGGTCGAGCTGGCAGCGCAGAACGGCTATGTGGCCGACCACGTGGTGGCCACCGACGAGACACCGAACGGTCGCCCGTGGCCCGCCCAGGCGCTGGCCAACGTGATTGCCCTGGGCATCGACGATGTGGCCGCCTGCGTGAAGGTCGACGACACCGTACCGGGGATTCTCGAAGGCCGCCGCGCCGGGATGTGGACCGTGGCGCTGGTGTGCTCGGGCAATGCCCTGGGGCTGACCTGGGAAGGTTACCAGGCCTTGAGTGCGGAAAAGCTGGAGAGCGAGCGCAAGCGTATTCACGCGATGTTTGCAGGGTCGCGCCCGCACTACCTGATCGACACCATCAACGAGCTGCCCGAGGTGATCGCCGATATCAACCGGCGGTTGGCCAAGGGGGAGATGCCGCAGAGCGCATGAAGTAGAGAATCATCGCGGGGCAAGCCCGCTCACACGCCGCTTGGCCCAGGCTGGCGTGGAGCGGGCTCGCCCCGCGATGCCGTCTGGGGATCAGACCGCCCGGTTAAGCTTCACCCACGAGGCAAACTTGTCGATGAACCCCTGCAGGAACGGCCGGGTCTTGTCGCTCAACTTGCCACTGTCATCGAACAACGTTGCCGCCCCACCGAGGTAAGCCTCGGGCATCTGCATGCACGGCATGTCGAGGAACACCAGCGACTGGCGCACGGCATGATTGGCACCAAACCCGCCGATCGCCCCCGGCGACACGCTGGCCACCGCCGCCGGCTTGCCAGCCCACACGCTCTGCCCATAGGGACGCGATCCTACATCAATGGCATTTTTCAACCCCCCCGGCACCGAACGGTTGTACTCCGGGGTGACGAACAACACCGCGTCGCTGCGGCGGATCTCATCGCGAAAATGCTTCCACGCCTCGGGAGCGCCCTCGGCCTCGACATCCTCGTTGTACAACGGCAGGTCGCCGATCTCGACGATTCGCAGGGCAAGGCTGGACGGTGCCAGCTCAGACAGCGCGCGGGCCACCTTGCGGTTGTAGGAGTCCTTGCGCAAGCTGCCGACGACGACCGCTACCGAATAGACCTGGCTCATGGCGTTTTGCAACCTCTGCTCTGGGAATGGGACCTGTTAGTTATAGATGACCATTCCTCGGCTCCCGTTTTTTTTTCCATTCGGCTGAAAACTTCCCGGGCGATTCACTGGTCTATGCCTACAGACATTTCTTACACGATTCAGAGGTTTCCACCTAAATGGCAGCAGTAATGGTCGGCCAGTTCCACGCCCGCGACGCCGAAGGCCGTATCTACCCCGTCCACGAGTTCCAGGAATCCACACTGCAGGCCGACGGCAGCACCCTCGGCGCGCCGGTCACCAGCTATCGCCTGGCTATCGGCGACCGCGTCAACCACCTGGGCGACGACCGCTTCGAGCTGGCCCAGACCGGCGTCGAGATCATTCGCATTCCTTGACGCAGTCCACCGTGTACAACTGTCCTGCCCGTTGCAGGCCGTGCACGTCGGCGACGAAGCCCGGGAAGCCTTGGTCGAAGGCCCGGGCGCAGTCCAGGTAGACCAGGATCGAGCGGGTCGCCTCGGTGAAGCGCTCGCCCGGCATGATCAACGGGATCCCTGGTGGATAGGGCACCAGCATCACCGCCGCGACCCGGCCCAGCAGATGCTCGATAGGCACCGCCTCCACCTCCCCGCGCACCATCCGGTCATAGGCCTCGGCCGGAGTCATCGCCACCTCGGGCAAACGGGTGAACAGCTGCTTGAGCTGCCTGGATGTGGCATTGCCACGGTAGAAACCGTGCAGTTGCTGGCACAGGTCGCGCAGCCCCAGCCCCTGGTAGCGTGACGGCTGCTCCACCATCACGCTGGGCAGGCAGTCGGCCAGGGCGGTATTGGCGTCGTAGTGGCGCTTGAATTCCAGCAGCTCGGTGAGCAGCGTGCTCCACTTGCCCTTGGTGATCCCCATCGAGAACAGCACCAGGAAGCTGTACAGGCCGGTCTTTTCCACCACTAGCCCGCGCTCCCAGAGAAACTTGCCCACCACTGCCGCGGGAATTCCATGGCCCTCCGCTGCGCCAGCGGCGCCCGGCATCACCAGGGTGACCTTGAGCGGGTCGAGCAAGACATAGTCGTCGCCCAACCCGCCAAAGCCATGCCACTCCGCCCCCGGTTGCAGCAGCCAGTCCGCCGCCTGCAGCTCGCCGGCCTGCGCCGTCGGCGGCTGCCAGATGCTGAACCACCAGTCATCGGCGGCGAGGTGCTCGCGCAGGTTGGCCAGCGCCCGGCGAAAGCTCAGGGCCTCGTCGAACATCTCCTGCAGCAGCGAACGCCCCGCCGGGCCCTCCATCATCGCCGAGGCCACGTCCAGCGAAGCGAGGATGCTGTATTGCGGCGAGGTGGAGATATGCATCATGAACGCTTCGTTGAAACGGTCACGGTCCAACTGGCGGCTGGCACCGTCCTGCACATGGATCATCGAGGCCTGGCTGAAGGCCGCCAGCAGCTTGTGGGTGGAATGGGTGCTGAATAGCAGCGGCCCATCGTCGGCACGCGGCGTGCCCATGGCGTAACGGCCGGCGAAGAATTCATGGAAGGCAGCGTAGGCGAACCAGGCCTCGTCGAAGTGCAGCACCTCGACGCTGGCGCCCAGTGCCTGCTTGATCATCCCGGCGTGGTAGCACAGGCCGTCGTAGGTGGAGTTGGTGACCACGGCCAGCTTGATCTTTGCAGGCTTTCCCTGGGTCAGCGGATGGGCCTGGATCTTCGCCTGGATAGACGCCGGGCTGAACTCACTGAGCGGGATTGGCCCGATGATGCCCAGTTCGTTGCGTTCCGGGCACAGGTAGATAGGAATGGCGCCAGTCATGATGATCGCATGCACCACCGATTTGTGGCAGTTGCGGTCCACCAGCACCAGGTCACCGCGCCCGACCATGGCGTGCCAGACGATCTTGTTGGCGGTGGAGGTGCCATTGATGACGAAGAAGGTATGGTCGGCGCCGAAGTTGCGTGCCGCCCGCGCCTCGGCGGCGGCCAGTGGGCCAGTGTGGTCGAGCAGCGAGCCCAGTTCCGGCACCGAGACCGACAGGTCCGAGCGCAGGGTGTTTTCACCGAAGAACTGATGGAAGGCCTGCCCCACCGGGCTCTTGCGGTAGGCCACGCCACCGCCGTGGCCCGGTGTGTGCCAGGAGTAGTTGGATTGCGCGGTGTGCTGCACCAGGGCCTTGAAGAACGGCGGCAGCAGGCCGTCGAGGTAGTTGTGCGCGGCCCGCGCCACCTGGCGGGCGAGAAACGGCACGGTGTCTTCGAACAGGTAGAGGATGCCGCGCAACTGGTTCAGCTCGCCCATGGCCTCGGCCGGGGCATTCTCCAGAGTGACCTGCTCGCCCAGGGCGAAGATCGGCAGGTTGGGCGCCCGCAGCCGCGCCAGGCGAATCAGCTCGGCCATGTTCTGCAGCAGGTGGCTGTTGTCGCCGACGCCCTCGGCGGCGATCAGCATGCAGGCCAGGCCATGATGAGTGGCAGCCACCAGCCGCGCTTCGGCCTGGTCGGCGGCGGCAAGGATGGCGAAGCCGTCACGCGCCAGTTCATCGGCAATGCCGCGCACCCGCTCGCCGGCGACGCTGTCGGCCTTGATGGCCCGGTGGACGATGAGGATCGGGAACTGCAGGTCCTTGTACATCGGGCGGCTACCTCTGCGGGTAATTTCCCTCAGGGTAGTCGAGTGTGATGCTGTCATCGCCAGGCCGGCTCACAAGGTGCAGCGCTGGATGCGGTCCCTGTGGGAGCTGGCTTGCCAGCGATGGGCCGGTCCTGCCTTCGAGTCAGCTGGCGGCTGGCTCGGTCAATGCCTGCCACATCGACGGCCCACCCGCCGACTTGGCGATGGCCGCCAGCCGCTCGGCATGGGCCTCGAGCTCTTCCTCGCTGGCCAGGATCACCCGCCCCGGCGCACGCCCAACGATACGACGGATCTCGCTGCCGGTACCGCCCTGCCCTTCCTCGTCGCCCGCCCCCTCGCCCGCCAGCGACAGGCTGGTCTGGCCACCGGTCATCGCCAGGTAGACGTCTGCCAGCAGTTCCGAGTCGAGCAGTGCGCCGTGCAGCTCACGGCCGGAGTTGTCGATGCCGTAGCGTTTGCACAGGGCATCGAGGCTGTTGCGCTGCCCCGGGTGGCGCGAGCGCGCCATCATCAAGGTGTCGAGGATCGGGCAATGCTGCGAGATATCGGCACGATCCTGCTGGCCGATCAGGGCGAACTCGTTGTTGATGAAGCCGACGTCGAACGCCGCGTTGTGGATGACCAGGGTGGCGCCCTGGATGAACTCGAAGAACTCCTCGGCCACATCGCCGAAACGCGGTTTGCCGACCAGGAAAGCGTCGGTGATGCCGTGGACGTTGATCGCGCCCTCGTCACTCTCGCGGTCGGGCTGCAGGTAGACATGGAAGTGCCGCCCGGTCAGGCGCCGGCCCACGACCTCGACGCAACCGATCTCGATGATGCGGTGGCCTTCGGCCACCGGCATGCCGGTGGTCTCGGTGTCGAGGATGACGAACCGTTTGTCTTGCTGCTGCTCCACGCGGGGACTCCAACTGGCGGTGCTTGAATTCGGGGGTGGGAGTATAACGAAATCGGGGCCGTTTTGCGGTCATCGCGGGGCAAGCCCGCTCCCACGCAGCCAGCACTCATCTCGTGGGAGCGGGCTTGCCCCGCGATTGCCCGCAACACAATCAACGTTGCGCGCGAACCTCATCAACCCCACGATTGGCCAGTTGGTCGGCCCGCTCGTTGCCCGGATGGCCGATATGTCCACGGACCCACTTCCAGGTCACCTTGTGCCGGTTGACCTGCTCATCGAGCTGCACCCACAGGTCGGCGTTCTTCACCGGCTCCTTGGCCGCGGTCTTCCAACCGCGCTTCTTCCAGTTGACCATCCACTCGTTGATGCCCTTCATGACGTATTGCGAGTCGGTGGTCAGCAGCACCTCGCACTCGCGCTTGAGCGCCTTGAGGCCCTCGATCGCCGCCATCAGCTCCATGCGGTTGTTGGTGGTCTCGCGCTCGCCGCCCCACAATTCCTTCTCGACGCCCTTGTAGATAATCAGCACACCCCAGCCGCCCGGGCCAGGGTTGCCCTTGCAGGCACCATCGGTGTAGATCTCGACGCTATCGCTCATGTACCACTCATGTTCAGTGCTTTTCGGATTCGGGATGGGTGGCGCTGCGGTTGACCTTGGCCAGCGGCAGCGGCAGCAGCTTGCCCATCGGCTCGCGGCGCTCCAGGCGCAGCGGCCGCAGGCCCACCACCATCTTGCGCGCCACCAGCAGGTAGACACCGCCGCCGGCAGTTTGCCAGCCCCCGGCCACGCGCTCCCAGCCAGCCAGGCGCTGTTGCCAGGCCGGCGAGGCAAGCGGCGGACGATAACACCCGAAGCGGCGTTTCTCCAGCGCGAAGCCCAGCAGGTTGAGCCAGTCGCCAACCCGCGACGGCGAGATGCAGCGGGCCTTGCGCAAGGCCCCATGGCTGAAGAAATGGCGCACGCCCCAACTGCTCCAGGGGTTGATCCCGATGATCAGCAGGTGCCCCCCCGGGCGCACGGAACTGGCGGCCTCACGCAGCAGCCCGTGAGGGGACAGGCTGAAGTCCAGGCCATGCTGCAGCACCACCACGTCGGCAGCATGCTCCGACAGCGGCCAGGCCTGCTCCTCGCAGACGATCTCCACCCCCGGCAGCGGCGCGCCCAGGCGCACGTTGCGCTGCACCTGCGGGGCATTGGGCGGAGGTTCGGCGCAGGGGCCGTAGTGCACAAGGTAGCCACCGAAGAAGCGCCGCAGCTCTTCTTCGAGCAACTTTTCCTCCTCCTTGAGCATCAACTGCCCAAGAGGCCCATCGAACCAGTCGCGGGCCAGGCGGATCAGCTCGACCCAGTCGGGGTCGGCCTGGGCGAAGGCTTGGTCGGTCATTGCGTTCTCCCTCGAAGGTTCTCCGCTCGCGCCATCGCGGCTAAGATGCCCTCAATGTCCAGGCTTGGCGATACGGATCCGCACATGATACAGATCGATGCCCTACCCGCTTTCAACGACAACTACATCTGGTTGTTACAGGATACTGCCAATCGCCGCTGCGCAGTGGTCGACCCCGGTGACGCCGGGCCGGTGCGCGCGTGGCTGGAGCGGCACCCGGACTGGGCATTGCAGGCAATCCTCGTCACCCACCACCACCATGACCACGTCGGCGGCGTCGAAGCCTTGAAACAGGCCACCGGCGCCCGGGTGTACGGCCCGGCCAGCGAACCTATCCCGGGCCGCGACATCGCCCTGGAAGACGGCGCCCGCATCGAGGTGCTGGGCCTGGCCTTCGAGGTCCTGGCCATGCCCGGCCACACCCTGGGGCACATCGCCTATTACACTGCGCAATCGCCCACACCGCTACTGTTCAGTGGCGATACCCTGTTCGCCGCCGGCTGCGGTCGCTTGTTCGAAGGCACGCCCGAGCAGATGCACCATTCGCTGCAACGCCTGGCCGCCCTGCCCGCCGCGACCGAAGTGTACTGCGCCCACGAATACACCCTGAGCAACCTGCGATTCGCCCGTGCCGTGGAACCCGACAACGAACACGTTCGCCAACGGTTCGAGGACGTTACCCGGTTGCGCGCCGACAATCGCATCACCTTGCCCTCCAATATTGGCATGGAGCGCCTGACCAACCCGTTTTTGCGCACCGCTGAAACATTCGTTAAACAAAAAGCAGACGAATGGAAGGGACATTCCAACTCCAGCCAAGCCACTGTTTTTGCTGCCTTGAGGTCTTGGAAGGACGTGTTCTGATAACCCCAAGATATATCGCATCATAGGCCCGATGGTTGACCCGGCGGGGAGCGGTTTCTAGAATCGCCCAACTTTTTCGCCCGGATAACCGTCCCAGCCGATGTCTTCCCGTAGCCGCAGAACCTCTCATTCGGTCGCCCTGACGCGACTGGCCCAGATCAGTGCACTGGCGCTGGCCGCCACCCTGGTCGGCTGCCAGAGCACCCGTCAGCTCGACGAAGCCGACAGCGTTCGCGCGCACAACTATCAGGCGCGGATCAAGCACAAACCGGCGCCGCTGGTGGTCAAGCCCAAGGAGCAGGCACCGCCGCAGGACGTCTGGGAGCGCATGCGCCAGGGCTTCGCCCTGCAGGACGGCATGGACGTCAACCCGCGCATCGAACAGCAGCGCCTGTGGTTCGCCAGCAACCCGTCGTTCCTCGAGAACGCCGGCGAGCGCGGCAGCCTCTACCTGCACTACATCGTCGAGCGCCTCGAAGAACGCGACATGCCACTGGAACTGGCCCTGCTGCCGGCCATCGAGAGCGCCTACAACCCGATGGCCTACTCCCGGGCGCATGCCGCCGGCATGTGGCAGTTCATCCCGTCCACCGGGCGCCACTTCAACCTGCGCCAGACCAACTTCTACGATGGCCGTCGCGACGTCACCGCCTCGACCAACGCCGCGCTGGATTACCTGAACCGCCTGCACGACATGTTCAACGGCGACTGGCTGCTGGCCCTGGCGGCCTACAACGCCGGTGAAGGCACGGTCAGCCGCGCCATCGAGCGCAACGAGCGCCTGGGCCTGCCGACCGACTACTGGAACCTGCCGCTGCCGCAGGAAACCCGCGACTACGTGCCCAAGCTGCTGGCCCTGTCGCAGGTGGTCAACACCCCGGCCGCCTACGGGGTCAACCTGAACCCGATTGCCAACGAGCCGTACTTCGAAGCCGTCGCCATCAACGACCGCCTCGACCTGTCCCGCGTGGCCGCCTTCGCCGACATCGACGAAGACGAACTGATCCAGCTCAACCCTGCCTTCAAGAAGCGCATGACCGTGGACGGCCCCCAGCAACTGCTGGTGCCGACTGCCAAGGCACAACTACTCAGCGACCGCATGTCCAACCTCAAGCCCGAGGAACTGGTCAGCCTGCAACCGAACAAGGCCGTGTTCCAGGCCGCCCTGGCCGAGGCCAAGGCACCCGCGGCGCGCAGCTACCGGGTCAAGCGTGGCGACAACCTGGGCAGCATCGCCAAGGCCAACCGGGTGTCGGTCAAGCAGCTGCAAAGCTGGAACCGCATCCGCGGCAACAGCCTCAAGGTCGGCCAGGTCCTGGCCCTGCGTGGCGGCAGCGCGCCGAGCGCGGCAGCCAACCGCGTGGCCGACGCCAAGCAACGCTCCACCCAGTACAAGGTGCGCAAGGGCGACTCGTACTACCTGGTGGCCAAGCGTTTCAACGTCGAGATGAAGCACCTCAAGCGCTGGAACCCACGTACCGGGCATGCGCTCAAGCCAGGCCAGACCCTGACCGTCTACCTCGCGCGCTGATACCTCGATAGCGGGGCCAGCCCCCCTCCCACGCCAGTCACGATCGGCGTGGGAGCGGGCTGGCCCCACGATGCTTTGAAGGCTGAAGCAAAGCCCCGCGCCCTACCCTTTTTCCATTCCAGACAAGCTGTTACTGTACCCCGAACCAAGCCCAACGCCCTCTGGATCGGATGCCGACTTGATACGTCCCCTCCTGCTGTCACTCAGCCTGGCCTTGAGCTTCCCCGCCGTCGCGATGGTGAGCGAAAGCCACGGATACGCGCAGTTCGGCACGCTCAAGTACCCGGCCAGCTTTACCCACTTTGACTGGGTCAACCCGCAAGCCCCCAAAGGCGGCACGTTGCGGGCCATGGCCTTCGGCACCTTCGACACGCTCAACCCTTACACCTTCAAGGGCTCGAGCCCGGTCACCACGCCCAACTTCCTGCAGTACGGTATCAACGAGCTGAACGAGCCGCTGATGGTCGGCACCGGCATGTACGACCCGTCCGGCGACGAACCCACCTCCAGCTACGGCCTGATCGCCCGCTCGGTCGAGTACAGCGAGGACCGCAGCTGGGTAGTGTTCAACCTGCGCCCCGAGGCGCGCTTCCATGATGGTGTACCGATCACCGCGCAGGATGTGGCGTTTTCCTACCGCACCCTGCTCAAGGACGGCCACCCGATCTACCGTACCAACCTGCAGGAAGTGGCCCGGGTCGATATCCTCAACCCCCTGCGCATCCGCTTCGTGTTCAAGCGCACCGGCAACCCGCTGCTGATCCTGCGCCTGGGCGAGATGCCGGTGCTGCCCAAGCACTACTGGGCCAAGCGCGACTTCAAGGCCACCACCTTCGAACCACCACTGGGTAGCGGCCCGTACCGCATCACCGAGGTGCAGCCGGGCCGGCGCCTGGTGTTCGAACGGGTGAAGAACTACTGGGGCAAGGACCTGGCGGTTAACCGCGGCAAGTACAACTTCAAGCGCGTCGAATACGAGTTCTACCGCGACGCCACCGTGGCCTTCGAAGCGTTCAAGGCCGGTGAATTCGACATCTACATCGAGCACCAGGCGAAGAACTGGGCCAACGGCTACAACTTCCCCGCCGTACGCCGTGGCGAGGTGATCAAGGCGCAGATTCCGCACAAGATCCCCACGCAAACCCAAGGCCTGTTCATGAACAGTCGCCGCGCCGCGTTCAGCGACCCACGGGTGCGCCAGGCGCTAGGCCTGATGCTCGACTTCGAGTGGACCAACCGCGCCCTGTTCAGCAGCGCCTACCGCCGCTCGACCAGCTATTACCCGAACAGCGACTTCACCGCCAGCGGCCTGCCCACCGGCAAGGAATGGCTGCTGCTCAAGCCATTCCGCGACCAGTTGCCGGACAAGCTGTTCACCGAGCCCTACCAGGTCAGCCACACCGACGGCAGCGGCATCAGCCGCCCCGCCCTGCGCCAGGCCCTGGCCCTGTTCGCCCAGGCCGGCTGGAAGCTCAACGGCCAGCGCCTGGTCGACAGCAAAGGCCAACCGTTCAGGCTGGAGCTGCTGCTGGTGAACCCCAACCTCGAACGCATCCTGCAACCTTATGTCGAAAATCTGGCCAGCATCGGCATCGATGCGCGCTTGCGCACCGTGGACCGCGCCCAGTACAAACAACGGCTCGACCAGTTCGATTTCGACATGATCCTGATGACCCTGAACCAGACCCTGAGCCCGGGCCTCGAGCAGTGGCTGTATTTCCACTCAAGCCAGGCCGCCACCAAGGGCAGCAAGAACTATGCTGGCGTGAAGGACCCGGTGGTCGACCACCTGCTCGACACCTTGCTCGCCGCCCGCAGCCGCGATGACCAGATTGCCGCCGCGCGCGCCCTGGACCGCGTGCTCTCATGGCAGTACTACATGATCCCCAACTGGTACCTCGACAATCACCGCCTGGCCTACCGCAACCGGTTCGCCTTCGTCACCACGCCGCCCTACACCCTCGGGCTGAACAGCTGGTGGATCAAGAAGCCTTCGGAGAAAGCCAAATGACGCCGACCCTGCGCCGCCTGGCCGCGAGCCTGCTGCTGACCTGCCTCACGCTCCCGGCCGTGGCCGCCCCGCAACACGCCCTGACCCTGTACGACGAGGCACCGAAATACCCGGCCAACTTCAAGCACTTCGAGTACGTCAACCCCGACGCACCGAAGGGCGGCACCTTTCGCCAGTCCAGCTTCGGCGGCTTCGACAGCCTCAACCCGTTCATCAACAAGGGCGTGCCCGCCGACAACGTCGGCGCCATCTACGACACCCTGATGCGCCAGAGCCTGGACGAACCCTTCACCGAGTACGGCCTGGTGGCCGGCAAGATCGAAAAGGCCCCCGACAACAGCTGGGTGCGCTTCTACCTGCGCCCCGAGGCACGCTTCCACGACGGCCACCCGATGCGCGCCGAGGACGTGGTATTCACCTTCAACGCCCTGATCAAGGACGGCGCGCCGCTGTACCGCCAGTACTACGCCGACGTCGCAGAAGTAGTCGCCGAAACGCCGCTCACGGTGCTGTTCAAGTTCAAGCACAACAACAACCGCGAGCTGCCGCTGATCCTCGGCCAGCTGCCGGTGCTGCCCAAGCACTGGTACCAAGGCCGCGACTTCGACCGCGGCAACCTGGAGATCCCGCTCGGCAGCGGCCCGTACAAGGTCGCCGAGGTGAAGGCCGGCCGCTCGATCCGTTACGAGCGGGTCAAGGACTACTGGGCCAAGGACCTGCCGATCAACCGCGGCTTCTACAATTTCGACGTGATGACCTTCGACTCCTACCGCGACAACACCGTCGCCCTCGAAGCGCTCAAGGCTGGCCAGTTCGACTACGGCCTGGAGGTGAGCGCAAAGAACTGGGCCACCGCCTACGACGTGCCCGCCGTGCGCGACGGCCGGCTGATCAAGGAAGAGCTGCCCAACGGCAACCCCGTCGGCATGCAGGGCTTCATCTTCAACCTGCGCAAGCCGATGTTTCAGGACATCCGCGTGCGCCACGCCATCAGCCTGCTGCTGGACTTCGAATGGACCAACAAGCAGCTGTTCAACGGCGCCTACACCCGCACTGGCAGCTACTTCGAGAACTCCGAAATGGCCGCCAGCGGCCTGCCCAGCCCCGCCGAGCTGAAGATCCTCGAGCCGCTGCGCGGCAAGGTGCCGGACGAGGTGTTCAACGGCGCCTTCCACAACCCGGTCACCGACGGCAGCGGCATGATCCGCGACCAGCAGCGCCAGGCCTACAAGCTGCTGCAGGAGGCCGGCTGGAAGGTCGTCGACGACAAGATGGTCGATAAAGACGGCAAGCCGATGACCATCGAGTTCCTGCTGGCCCAGACCCAGTTCGAGCGCGTGCTGCTGCCGTTCAAGCGCAACCTCGCGGACCTTGGCATCAACCTCGAGATCCGCCGCGTGGACGTGTCGCAGTACATCACCCGCCTGCGCTCGCGTGACTACGACATGATCGTCGGCGGCTTCGCACAATCCAACTCGCCCGGCAACGAGCAGCGCGAGTACTGGAACAGCGCCGCCGCCGACAACCCCGGCAGCCGCAATTTCATCGGCCTGCGCGACCCTGCCATCGACCAGCTGGTGGAGCAGTTGATCAACGCCGACTCCCGGCAGAGCCTGATCGAGCACTGCCGCGCCCTGGACCGCGTGCTGCAATGGGGTTACTACGTGATCCCCAACTGGCATATCAAGACCTGGCGCGTGGCCTACTGGAACCATATCGGCCACCCCGCCGTATCGCCCAAGTACGACATCGGCATCGACACCTGGTGGATCAAGCCCGACGTCACGCCCGTGGTAAGCGAAGCCGCCACACCGGATGAGGCCAACTGACATGCTGGCTTATATCCTGCGGCGCCTGCTGCTGATCATCCCCACCCTGTTCGGCATCCTCATCATCAACTTCATCATCGTCCAGGCCGCCCCCGGCGGCCCGGTGGAACAGATGATCGCCAAGCTCGAAGGCTTCGAAGGCGCCACCAGCCGCATCGCCGGCGGCGGCGCCGAAGTCTCGGTGGCCGGCTCCAACTACCGTGGCGCGCAAGGCTTGGACCCGGCGCTGATCGCCGAGATCGAGCGCATGTACGGCTTCGACAAGTCGGCCCCCGAGCGGCTGTGGATCATGGTCAAGAACTACGCCCAGCTGGATTTTGGCAACAGCTTCTTCCGCGACGCCAAGGTCATCGACCTGATCGCCGAGAAGATGCCCGTGTCCATCTCGCTGGGGCTATGGAGCACACTGATCATGTACCTGGTGTCGATCCCACTGGGGATCGCCAAGGCGGTGCGCCACGGCAGCCACTTCGACGTGTGGACCAGCTCGGCGATCATCGTCGGCTACGCCATCCCGGCGTTCCTGTTCGCCATCCTGCTGATCGTGCTGTTCGCCGGCGGCAGCTACTTCGACTGGTTCCCGTTGCGCGGGCTGACCTCCAACAACTTCGACGAGCTGAGCACCACCGGCAAGGTGCTCGACTACTTCTGGCACCTGGTACTGCCCATCACCGCGCTGGTGATCGGCAACTTCGCCACCATGACCCTGCTGACCAAGAACAGCTTCCTCGACGAGATCAACAAGCAGTACGTGGTCACCGCCAAGGCCAAGGGCCTGAGCCGCACCCGCGTGCTCTACGGCCATGTGTTCCGCAACGCCATGCTGCTGGTGATCGCCGGCTTCCCCTCGGCGTTCATCGGCATCTTCTTCACAGGGTCCCTGCTGATCGAGGTGATCTTCAGCCTCGACGGCCTGGGCCTGATGAGTTTCGAAGCGGCGATCAACCGCGACTACCCGGTGGTGTTCGGCACCTTGTTCATCTTCACCCTGCTCGGTTTGGTGGTGAAGCTGATTGGCGACCTCACCTACACCCTGGTCGATCCGCGCATCGACTTCGCCAGCCGGGAGCACTGACATGGCCCTCTCCCCCCTCAATCGCCGGCGCTTCGAGCGCTTCAAGGCCAACCGCCGCGGCTGGTGGTCGCTTTGGATCTTCCTGGTGCTGTTCGTGCTCAGCCTGGGCGCCGAGTTCATCGCCAACGACAAGCCCATCGCCGTGCGCTACGACGGCGAGTGGTACTTCCCAGCCTTCAAGCGCTACCCGGAGACCACCTTCGGCGGCGAGTTCCCGCTGGAGGCCAACTACAAGAGCCCGTACATCCGCGAGTTGCTGGCCAAGAAAGACGCCTTCGTGCTGTGGGCGCCGATCCCCTACAGCTACCAGAGCATCAACTACGACCTGAAAGTACCCGCCCCCGCGCCGCCCTCCACCGACAACCTGCTGGGCACCGACGACCAGGGCCGCGACGTGCTGGCCCGGGTGATCTACGGCTTCCGCATCTCGGTGCTGTTCGCCCTGACGCTGACCATCGCCAGCTCCATTGTCGGCGTGGTCGCCGGGGCCCTGCAGGGCTTCTACGGCGGCTGGGTGGACCTGGCCGGCCAGCGCTTCTTGGAGATCTGGTCCGGCCTGCCGGTGCTGTACCTGCTGATCATCCTCGCCAGCTTCGTGCAGCCCAACTTCTGGTGGTTGCTGGGCATCATGCTGCTGTTCTCGTGGATGAGCCTGGTGGACGTGGTGCGCGCCGAGTTCCTGCGCGGGCGCAACCTGGAATACGTGCGCGCCGCCCGCGCCCTGGGCATGCGCAACGGCCCGATCATGTACCGGCATATCCTGCCCAACGCGATGATCTCGACCATGACCTTCATGCCGTTCATCCTCACTGGCGCCATCGGCACCCTCACCGCCCTGGACTTCCTCGGCTTCGGCCTGCCCGCCGGCTCCCCATCGCTGGGCGAGCTGGTGGCCCAGGGCAAGTCCAACCTGCAAGCCCCGTGGCTGGGCATCAGCGCCTTCGCCGTGCTGGCTGTGATGCTGAGCCTGCTGGTATTCATCGGCGAATCCGCCCGCGACGCCTTCGACCCGAGGAAATGACATGAGCCAAGACACCCTGATCGAAGTCCGCGACCTGGCGGTGGAGTTCGTCACTGGCGAACAGGTCAACCGCGTGGTCGACGGCATCAGCTTCGACATCCGCAAGGGTGAGACCCTGGCCCTGGTCGGCGAAAGCGGCTCGGGCAAGTCGGTGACCGCCCACTCGATCCTGCGCCTGCTGCCCTACCCCCTGGCGCGGCACCCGAGCGGCAGCATCCAGTACGACGGCAAGGACCTGCTGCACCTGGGCGAGAAGCCCATGCAGCGGATTCGCGGCAACCGCATCGCGATGATCTTCCAGGAGCCGATGACCTCGCTGAACCCGCTGCACAGCATCGAGAAGCAGATCAACGAGATCCTCTTGCTGCACAAGGGCCTCACCGGCAAGGCCGCCACGGCGCGCACCCTGGAGCTGCTGGAACTGGTCGGCATTCCCGAGCCGCAGAAGCGCCTGAAAGCCCTGCCCCACGAGCTGTCCGGTGGCCAGCGCCAACGGGTGATGATCGCCATGGCCCTGGCCAACGAACCCGAGCTGCTGATTGCCGACGAGCCCACCACGGCGCTCGACGTGACCGTGCAGTTGAAGATCCTCGACCTGCTCAAGTCGTTGCAGGCGCGCTTGGGCATGGCCCTGCTGCTGATCAGCCACGACCTCAACCTGGTACGCCGCATCGCCCACCGCGTGTGCGTGATGCAGTGCGGCAAGATCGTCGAGCAGGCCGACTGCGCCACGCTGTTCAGCAAGCCTCAGCATCCGTATACACAGATGCTGATCAACGCCGAGCCCAGTGGCGCACCGGCTGCGAATGCCGAAGGCGCGCCGTTGCTTGAGGTGAAGGACCTGAAGGTGTGGTTCCCGATCAAGAAGGGGCTGCTGCGACGCACCGTGGACCATGTGAAGGCCGTGGACGGAGTGAACTTCAGCCTGCCCCAGGGGCAGACGCTGGGCATCGTTGGCGAAAGTGGGTCGGGCAAGTCCACCTTGGGGCTGGCCATCTTGCGGTTGATTTCCAGCCAGGGCGGGATTCGCTTCCACGGGCAGAATCTTGAGGGGCTGAACCAGAAGGAAGTTCGGCCGCTGCGGCGGGAAATGCAGGTGGTGTTCCAGGACCCCTTTGGCAGCCTGAGCCCGCGCATGTGCGTGGCGGATATCGTTGGCGAGGGGTTACGAATTCACAAGATTGGCACGCCGGCCGAGCAGGAAGCGGCGATTATCGCGGCGTTGGAGGAAGTGGGGCTGGATCCGCGGACGCGGCATCGGTATCCCCATGAGTTTTCCGGCGGGCAGCGGCAGCGGATTGCGATTGCTCGGGCGTTGGTGTTGAAGCCGGCGCTGATTCTGCTGGATGAGCCGACCTCGGCGCTGGACCGGACAGTGCAGCGGCAGGTGGTTGAGCTTTTGCGGAACTTGCAGGTTAAGTACAACCTGACTTATCTGTTTATCAGCCATGACCTGGCGGTGGTGAAGGCGTTGAGTCATCAATTGATGGTGATCAAGCATGGGCAGGTGGTTGAGCAGGGGGATGCGGGGGCTATATTTCAGGAGCCGCGGCATGGGTATACGAGGCAGTTGTTGGAAGCTGCGTTTTTGGGGACGACGTCGACCGCCTGAAGCAGCGTAGCCAACTCAAATGTCATCGGATGCGCAACCGCTGTCCGCCTTTTTGGTATTACGCTGTATCGCGGTGGGCCGTCCAGAAAAATCAGATTAAAACCCTATGCTGTAGTCCATTTCCCAAACATACTCCTGCCGCCTTTTTTCCGTTGCGGTCGCCCTGGTGGGGCTCTAGTCTCGGCCTGTCGTTGCACATCAACGATACAGCTTTGACAGGCTGTGACGGCAAATTGCACGCAGCTCAACCTTTATGGCAGCTGTACGTGCGGGCACGCTTGCGTGCGCCGGAACTTTGCAATTTCCGCCGGTCTGTCAACCCACGTACAGCTGCCACCCTACTGTTTGACAGCAGGCAGGTGGCCGCACCACCAAAGGGAAATTGTTATGTTAAAGATCGTCCCCGATCCACCCCACAATCCCCACTCCCTCGAAGACACCATCATTCAGGCCACGGAGTACGCCCTGTGCGCGCAGACCGTCGCGCATCAGGCTGTTCTGCTGCATCCCAAGTCGCCCGTATCGATTCTGGTCATGGCCGCGATGCATGAAATGGAGGCGCTGCGGGTGCTGCTCGAATCGGCGTTGATTCAGGTGCAGATGCCGCAGGTGGAGCCTCGGACGTTGCACTAGGGCTTAAGTCATTTGTTGGCTGGGCTGACGCAATCGCGGGGCAAGCCCGCTCCCACGCTGTGATCCAAACACGCTGTGATCCATGGCTGCGATCTACGTGCAGCACACCACATGCGGCGTGGAACCTGTACCCGTGGGAGCGAGCTTGTCCCGCGATTGCGCAAGCCCAGGCACTGATCATTTCAGGGAGATTGAGCAATGAGCACAAACGACACCACGCCCCACACCACCGTGGGCAAGACCCGGTTCTACCAGGGTGAAGGGCATACCGACCCGCTGTTCTGCATCGAACCCGGCATCCCTTGCCAGCACGCACGGGAACAGGCTTCGGAGTTGATGGGCTGCGTGTGCGACCTGACCATCACCGGGATCATGGAGGAGAAACCTCAACTGATCTGGGCATCGTATTACCTGAGCGCGCTGGCCAAGGCGCTGATGGATGATGCGGAGCTTGGGATGAAGCACTAAGGTCACAGGTGCATAGGGCCGCTTTGCGGCCCTTTCGTAATACAAGGCCGCTCGACACGGGTTAGGCTTTGGGGACATCAGTTCGGGATACGTCCATGGAATGTCATATCCGCCGCGCTCAGCGCGATGATGCACAAGCCATCAGTCGCATCGTGATCGCGGCACTGCGCGAATCCAACTCGCAGGATTACCCGGCAGAGGTGATCGCCCAGGTAGAACAGAGTTTTTCACCTGCGGCGGTCAGTGCCTTGCTCGATAGCCGGTTGGTGTTCGTGGCGGTCAAGCAGAACGATCTGCTGGGGACGGCAAGTCTCGATGGTGATGTCGTCAGGACAGTGTTTGTCGCGCCGATCCATCATGGGGTAGGTATTGGCAGGCAGCTGATGAGGGCCATCCACACAGCGGCGATCAAAGCCGATGTCACAGCATTGCGCGTTCCTTCGTCCATCACGGCCCAAGGCTTCTACGCGCGGTTGGGGTATCGGAAACTTCGTGATGAATTCCATGGTGCAGAACGCACCATCGTCATGGAAAAGTCCACGCTGACCATTTCGGAAGCGGCACACGCGCTCAACGTTTCTTGCGAGTATCTGGCGAAACTGCTGGATGAAGGGGCAATGCCTCATACCTGCGCCGAAGGTGAACGGAGTATCGCGTTCCCCGATCTGATTGCCTACAAGGACAGGCATGATGCGATCAGCCAGGCCTGACATTGGCATCGTCAGATGTTTCCTGTACTACGGCCTGCCCGCCTGGCGCTTTGCAGCAACAGCAGGGCGAACGCCGCGCTGCCGATCAAGGGCCACCCCATGAGCAACATCGGCCCCGGTATCCAGTACATGATCAGCAGGTTCGCCAGGCTTGCGCTGGCCAGCCCCCTCCAGGCCGCGCGGGCCCAGGGCGGTGGCTGGGTGCTGAGGATGAAGTGGCGATAGAGCCTTACCCCAGTCCTCACACCGAACAAGCCCACCACCACCAGCAGGGCCAACCCCAGGCGGGCCAGTTGATCGACCCAGCGCTCACCCCAGTTCTCGTGGGTCATCGCGGTGAGGATGAGCAAGGCAGCCATGCCGCCGTATCCCGCGACCACCACCACCGGAAGGACCACGAACACACCCAGCAGCTGTATGGCCAGTTTTCTGAAAGGCGACGGGATATCGCCCGCCTCGACGTTCCTTGTCACTCGATAATCCACGGCATGCGTCCTTATTAGCAGGCGGCGCAAACTACCACGGCCATTGTCGCTGCGCGAGGGCCCTGGCCCGCTTTGGCACGCGCCCTGGCGGGATGGGGTTTTCTACTCAAGGCGTTCAAACCACAGGAAACAGCCGACAGCTTGGGTCGGCATGGCTGCTGGAGTATGAGGTACTGCGAAGCTAGAATTAACGTTTGCACAATCCAGGCACACTGCAACTAACGGACGTTTGCCATGATAGGAAAACCTTTGAGTCGATGGGTGTATGTGTTCATATTCCTGCTCCTGCTGGTGGGTGCGATCCTGTCTGGTATCAATTACCCTTCCCTGATCAAAGACCCTGTCAACACCCTGGGCTTCCTGGGCTTCTGGATCACCCTGTTCGGCCTGATCGTGGCAATCTTCGAGATCATGCGCACTGGTTCGGTCACACGCCAGATGGCCCACGCCGCCGAAGTCGCTCACAACCGGCTCAAACGCCAGATGGAGCACCACGACGTCCAGGCCTGCATTGAAATCATCAATGCGGCGCTCAGCGACCTGAACAGCAAGAAAGCTGTTTCAGTGATTTTCATCTCACGCATCAAGCAAGGCTACATTGCCTTATTCTCGAAGCAGCATACCCCCGAGCGCTACCGTGAAAACCTGGATATCCTCAACAGCTATGAGCATGTGGTGCAGTCCAGAGCAAACAGGGCACAGGCGAACCCGACTTATGCGGCACCTCAATACCCCGCTTCGGGTGCGGGCCAAAACCCCTACAGGTTGACCATCGATACACTCAAACGAATGCAGGATGAGCTCTTGACGCATTCGGCTTCAAAAAATGAATACATAGGTGAGCCAGCATGATCCCCGTTCAATTCGAAAAGTTCATGGCGTTCGTCCTTCAGCACACTCGCATCGGCAGCTTGCAATGGAGCGTGGGTGAAGGCGCCTCTTACGTGGCCTCCCACGAGGGAATCACGCTCATCATTTCATCCGACTTCGACCCCGACCGGGAAATCAGCACGTTCTGGTTTCGGCTCAATGGAAGCACTGGCTCCACACCGTTCTCCGTGACTGACCGAGAGCAGGATTACGAGTTGATGAAGACGTTGTTCGAAGAAGTCATGGCTAATGCACACAACGTCAAAAGCGATATGGCGAAGTTCATGGCCGGGTTCAACTGATCGGGTGATACCAGACCCTGTACGGGGCATTGCGAGGCATGGCCCATCACCCAGGTAACTGCGCCACCAGCACCCGCTGGACTACCAACCCCGCCAGCCCGACCAGGCACAGCACACCCAAGCCATAGCTCACCGTCCGCCACGGCTGGATGCCCGCCAGGTAAGTCACCGTATGCAACACCCTGGCTGCGGTAAACACGCCACTCAACCACAAGGTGAGGGTGACGGGCGCCTGCAGTGCAACCGCCAGCCCAGCGAGCGCAATGAACATCGGGATGTTCTCCAGATCGTTGCGCCAGGCCTGCATGGCCCGTGTCACTGCAGGCAAATCTGCGGGCTGTGCCGAGCGCCCGAACACCGCTGCATCTTCCGGGTTGATGAACGCAAGGTGGCGCAGCCGGTGATAGCCCTGGTAACAGGAGATCGCCAGCATCTTGCAGCACAGCACCACCACGCAACCAGCAAAAGCCGCCAGGGCGCCGCTCATGCTTGACACCTGTGCACTAAGCCCTTGACTACGATGTACAACAGCGGCCCCATCGAAACGAACACCACAGTCAACAACAGGTAGGGCAACACACCGAGCAGCGACCCGCAGCGGCTGCGGTGATCGTTGACCATCCACACACAGGCCAGCGCCGCCATCAGATACAGGTCGATCACCACCTGGGCCGTATCGGGCCGTGATAGCAACTCAAGGCCAAAGGCAAGCAGCGACTGCCGCGCCTGCAGCATCGTCCAGCCGGTATACAGCACAAACGCCAGCAGCACCGGCAAGGCAAACTTCTCAACGCGCATCGTCCTCTCCTTGAGTGATTCACCCCCGCACAGTAGTGATACAGTCGCCCTGCCTCAATGACCTCACAGGTCATGGACGCTTCAGCCAAGGACAGCCAGAGTCGCAGCATGAGCCCTCTTCCCTTCCATACCCCGCACCCGCCCACCGCCACCAATGCGGGCGCACATCTGCGCCGCCTGCGGCGCCAGGCCGGGCTCAGCCAGCTCGACCTGGCGTTGCTCGCCGGTGTTTCGCAACGCCACCTGAGCTGCGTGGAAACCGGCCGCGCCAAGGCCAGCCCCGGCACCCTGCATGCCCTGCTCAGCGCGCTGCAGGTGCCGCTCGAGCACTGCAACGAAGTGTTCCTCGCGGCTGGCTATGCACCGCGCTACATGGCCTCTGCAGCGGACGCCCCGGCCATGAAGATGGTGCACGACGCCGTGGAGCACATCCTGCAGGCCAACAACCCCGCACCGGCCATCGTCATCGCCAGCAACTGGGACATCACGGCGGCCAATGCCAGTGCCGGACTGTTGTTCGCAATGGCCAGCGTAGCGACCACCAGCACCTCGGGCCTCAACCTGCTGGACACACTGCTGCGCCCGGGCGGGCTGGGGGATCATCTGGTCAATGCAGACGAGATACGGGCGATTGCCTGGCAGCGGGCGGCCAGGGAGGCTGTGAGCAATCCTGACCTGGCCAGACTACTGCAAGACTTGCCCGTGCCCCCCGCGTTGGCGGCGGATACGCCGATGTCTCCAGTGGTGCTGACCCGGGTGCGCACTGCCGAGGGTGAGCTGCGCTTCCTGTCCACCTTCACCACCTTCGGCATGCCGCAGGACATCACGGTGGCGTCGCTGCGTATCGAGCACCTGGTGCCCGCCGACAGCGAAACATGGCAAGTCATGACGGCGGCCTATCAACGGGTGATCCGCAACGCCGAGATTTGAGTGACAATCGCGGCGTCAGGACTCGATGAACCTCAATGCCAACCTTCTCGACAAGCAAGTGCTGGCGACCAGGCCGATACGCATGGAATCAAGCCTGTGCCGCCTGCCCCGCCACCGCCCCGCCCTCCAGCACCATGCCCTCGCGCATCCGCTGCGCATCCCGGCTGAAACACCTCGAAGCCGCCAGCAGGAACAACATGGTCAACATCAGCGCCACGGGGATCAAGTACATCGCATCATGCAGCCCCTGTGCCTTGAACGCCTCGCTCATCAGGCCCTCACCCGCCGCCGTCATGGCCGCCACGGCGAAGTGGTCGGACAGCCCGCCGACCACCACCGGCCCTAGCCCGCCGCCCAGCAGGTACAGCCCGGCGAAGAACAGTGCCATGGCCGTGGCCCGCAAGCGCGGTTGCACCACGTCCTGGATAGCGGTGTACACGCAGGTGTAGAAGTTGTACGAGAACAGCCAGCCAATACCAAAGACCGCCACGAAGCCCCCCAGCTCGATGCGCCCGGCATTCAGCGCCCAGGCGGTGCACAGGCTGGCTACCAGCATGCTCAACGCGGCAAACACCAGGCGGCCATTGGCGAAGCGCTGGTGCACCTTGTCGGCCACCCAGCCGCCGAGGGTCAGGCCCACCAGGCCGCTGAGGCCGACGATCAGCCCGGTGGCCACTGCGGCGTCGTGCAGCGTTAGCGCAAAGTAACGCTGCAGCATCGGCACCATGAATGAGTTGCAGGCATAGGTGGCGAAATTGAAGGTCAGCCCCGCCAACACCAGCCAGGCGAAGGTGGGCACGCTGAGCACCCGGCGCAGCGGGCGGTCGAGCGGGGTCTGGGCGATGGCCACAGACTCCGCCGCACCGCGTGCAGGCTCGCGGATCATGAAGATGAACAGCGCCAGCAGCACGCCAGGCACGGCGGCAATGAAGAACGGTGCGCGCCAGCTGCCGAAGGCCTCGACCATCGCGCCGATGCTGAAGAACGCCAGCAACAGGCCCAACGGCAAGCCGAGCATGAAGATGCCCATCGCCCTTGCCCGCCGCCCGGCGGGGAACAGGTCGCCGATCAGCGAGTTGGCGGCGGGCGCGTAGCTGGCCTCGCCGATGCCCACGCCCATGCGCACCAGCAGGAAGCTCCAGAAACTGCCGACCATGCCGTTGACCGCCGTCAGCCCGCTCCACACCAGCAGGCCCCAACCCATGAGCTTGCTGCGTGAACCGGTGTCGGCGATACGTGCCAGCGGCAGGCCGGCGATGGCGTAGACCAGGGTGAAGGCGGTGCCGATGATGCCGATCTGGAAGTCGCTCAGGTGCCACTCCAGGCGGATCGGCTCGATGACGATGGCGGGGATGGTACGGTCGAAGAAATTGAACAGGTTGGCCAGGAACAGCAGGAACAGGATGCGCCAGGCGTTGGACGCTTGGGGGGCGGTGGGCATGGTCGGGGTCCCTCGTTATTGTTGTTCGGGGTTCCAGCACGCCCTGCGCAAACTAGAGGGAGAGAACGCGGCGCGTCTGCCAACATCGATCGCGTTGATACCGGGCGATAGCCAAACCCTTAGTGAGACATTCCCTTGCGAAAGCGGCGGCTTCGCTGCGGATCGAGCACCTGCTACCCACCGACAGCGACACGTGGCGGATCATGAGCACGACCTATGAACACGGGTTGGCAGAACATCCGTCATGGTCGACTGGCGGATCATGCGCCACTAGAATGCCACCCCCATCTCGACAGGACGTTGCCCCATGACTTTCGATGTGCATCACTACGCCAAGACCTACTACGGCAACATCCAGCCGGCGCCAGGCAATCTTTACCCAAGGCTCAAGGCCTGGGAGTTCCTGTACGAGTACATCTGGGACGATTCCCGTACCCACTGGTCCGACCTGACATCCAAGACACAGCTAGAGACGACCGCGCTGCACATCGGTTTCTACCTGGCGAACTGGGGGATGTTCCGAGGTTCCTCGGGGCTCCTGCAGAACAGCAATCTGGACCTGATGAAGGCCTTGGCCAAACTGCTCTTCGAAGGTCAGGGTGCCGAGTTGCTTGATCTCTCGCTGGAGGACTTCGGACCTGACAACAGCAACCGGGCCCGCCATCAGAAATTGCTGGATTCCGTGCTGGGCTCCATGGAGTCCCTGGCGACCAACGTCTCCTGGACGAACACCCTCAAGACCAAGATTCTGATGGGCGTCTGGGGTGAGTGCCCAGCGCTCGACCGTTTCTATATTGCGGCATGCCGCGATCTGTTCCCCCGCCGCTCCTCAATCACCAATGCCAGTGGCAAAGGCCTGGCGGCATTGGCGGAACTGGTCGAGGAACTCGCCGTCCCTGCCCTGCCCCTGCGCACCGGACGCCTTGGGCTGCAATACCCCACCGCGCGGATCATGGACATGGCGATGTTTCAATACGGGATCGAACTGGAGCAGGGCTTCAACGATCAAGCTGCCGTGGCGGCTCAGGGCTGACAACACGCTGCAACCCCACCTGACGCAGTTACCGTAACAACCGCTCAGAACACCACCGAGCGGCGATGCTCGGCCGTCGCCACCACCCTGCCGCGCTTGAGCACCATCAGCCGCGCCGGCAGGTCGAGGATCACATCGCTGACACGGTGGGTATCCATCAGCACCAGGTCCGCGTCGTTGCCCACCGCCAGGCCATGGTTCTGCAACCCCAGGGCCTTGGCCGGGTTGCTGGTGAGCATCGGCAGCACCGTGGCCTGGTCGTCCGCCCCGCCCAGGTGGCAGGCGGGAATGGCCAGTTGCGCGATGTGCAGCAGGTCGCCGGTACCGTAGGGGGTGAAGGCATTGCGGATGTTGTTGGTGGCCAGGCACACGTTCACCCCGCCATCGCGCAACGCCCGCACCGGCGTCAAGGTGCGGCGCACATTGTGGCTGTCGCCGCGGGCGCCCAGGTGCAGGTCGGTGGCAGGCAGGCACATCACGCTGATGCCGGCTTCGCGCAGCAGCGCGATGATGCGCGCCTGGCGCGCTGGCTCCACGGCCGCCAGGCTGGTCAGGTGGCCGACGCTGACGCGTCCTTGGTAGCCCGCGGCGAGGGTCCGGCGGGCGACGTACTCGATGCTCATGTGCTCGGCGTCGTCGGCGAAGTCCTGGTGCAGGTCGATGTCCTTGCCGTAGCGCTGGGCCAGGTCGAAGACGAAATCGATGTGCTCCAGGGGCGATACGTCATTGTAGGGAATGCCGCCGACCACATCGGCGCCCCTCTCCATGGCATCGACCATCATCGCTTTCATGCCGGGCAGTTTCAGGATGCCTTCCTGGGGAAACGCCACCACCTGGATATCGATGACATCACGCAAGGTTTCGCGCAGCTTCAGGACCACGTCCAGGCCGGTAAAACCCTGGGCCGGATCGAACTCGGCGTGGGCGCGCACATGGGTGGTGCCGGCCTGCACCAGGGCGCGCAACACCTGCACAGAGCGCTCGCGAATATCGTCGCGGGTCAGGGTGGGCTTGAGCGCGGCGGTGACGGCGATCGCTTCCTTCAAGGTGCCGGAGCGGTTGGCCTTGCGCTGCATGACATTGGCTTTTTCCAGGTGCAGGTGGGCTTCGACGAAGCCGGGGACCAGGACATTGCCGTTGCCCTGGATTTCCTGGTTTGCCGTTGCCGTGATCGTCTGGGCGATATCAGTGATCTTGCCATTGCGCACGGCCACATCCATCAAGGGTTTTGCATCGTCGATGCGGACATTTCTGAAGATCAGGTCCATGCCGTCACTCCTGATAGGGGATCATTAGCGAGCGGCCCGGCCGTCTTGCTGCGGTCGGGCCACTCCCCTAAGGGCGAATCAGAACGGTTTGGTCGGCAGGTACTTGCCATCCAGGGTGATCACCGCGCGGGAACCACCTTCCGGGTCGTCGACCTTCTTCACGTCGAGCTTGAAGTTGATGGCGCTGATGATGCCGTCGCCGAACTTCTCGTGGACCAGTGCCTTGAGGGTGGTGCCGTACACCTGCAGCATCTCGTAGAAGCGATAGATGGTCGGGTCGGTCGGCACGCCGCCTTGGATGCTGCCGCGCAGTGGCACGGTCTGCAGCAGGGCAATGCCATCGGCGTCCAGGCCGAGCTTGTCACCCACCACCTGGGCAGCGCTGGCCGGCAGCGGGTGCTGGCCCAGCAGCGCGGCAGTGACGAAGGCTTCGGACAGCCCGGTGCCGTCGGTGATCTGGGCGAACGACAGGTCCTTGCGGGCCTTGGCCAGGAGGATGACTTCGCTCAGGGCAAGGCGGGCGTTCTGGCTGATTTGCGACTGGATCATGGTGTATCTCCTTGGGTTTGAAAGAGGTTCAGGCAACGTGCCTGGAGGGGTGGGAAACGGCGTTGACGTCAGGGTTCTGCGCCAGGGTCACGAACTGGCCGGTGCGCCCATCGAAGGCATCGATGCGGCCGCTTTCGATGTCGTAGATCCAGCCATGCAGGCGCACGCGGCCCTCTTCCAGGGCCAGGCGCACCGAGGGGTGGGTCTGGATGTTGGCCAGCTGGGCGATCACGTTCTCGCGCACCATGGCCTCGACCTTGGCTTGCGGGCTGTGATGCTGGCGCGCCTCGTTGACCACTCGGGCGGAGTCGGCGTAACGCAGCCAGCCGGCCACGGCAGGCATGTGGTCCAGGCACTTGCAGGTGGCGATGGCGGTCATGGCGCCGCAGTCGGAGTGGCCGCAGATGACGATGTCGGCCACCTGCAGGGCGGCGACGGCATATTCGACCGAGGCCGATACGCCGCCGGGCTCAGGGCCGTAGGAAGGCACGATGTTGCCGGCGTTGCGGATGACGAACAGGTCGCCCGGCTCGCGCTGGGTGACCAGCTCGGGCACCAGGCGGCTGTCGGAGCAGGAGATGAACAGCGCCCGGGGGCTTTGCTGGGTGGCCAGGTCCTTGAACAGCTTGACCCGCTCGGGGAAGGCGTCGCGCTGGAACTTCAGAAAACCGTCGATGATGTCTTTCATGGCTGCTTGCCTCAATGTCGCGGTGTGTTGAGGCAAAGGTTACGCAGCGCATTACATAAGGTAAAAGTCTCATTTATGATGAAGCGCATCAGATTATCTTATGGAAACAGTCATGCTTGCCCGGCACCTCCAGTACTTTCTCGCAGTGGCGCAACACCACAGTTTCACCCGCGCCGCAGCGGCGCTGCATGTCTCCCAGCCGGCGCTGTCACAACAGGTCAGGCAACTGGAGGAAAGCCTTGGCGCGCAGTTGTTCGACCGTTCCGGGCGCAGCACGCGGCTGACCGATGCCGGGGAGGTCTACCTGCGCTATGCCAAGCGGGCGGAACAGGAACTGCTGGAGGCCAGGCGCGCCATCCATGACGTGGGCGACCTGAGCCGAGGATCGCTGCGGGTGGCGGTAACGCCGACCTTCACCAGCTATCTGATCGGCCCGCTGGTCGAGGCCTTCCATGCGCGTTACCCCAACATCACCCTGAACCTGCGCGAAATCGCCCAAGAGCGCATGGAGGAGCTGTTACAGGCCGATGAGCTGGATGTCGGCATCGCTTTCGATGAGGTCCACAGCCAGGACATCGACAGCCGCCCGCTGCTGGTGGAAACCCTGGCGTTGGTGGTCGGTCGCGCACATCCGCTGGCCACTGCCCGCAGCATTGGCCCGCAGGCGCTCAACGACGAGTCGCTGATACTGCTCAGCGCCGAGTTCGCCACGCGCGAGCAGATCGAGCGCTATTTCCGCCAGCACGGTATACGCCCACGGGTGCGGATGGAGGCCAACGCCATTGGCGCAGTGATCGAAGTGGTGCGCCGTACGACACTGTCGACCCTGCTGCCCGCCACCATCGCCCTGGCCCATGACGACCTGGCCGCCATTGCCCTGGACCCACTGCGCCTGCAGCGCACTGCGGTGTTGATGCAGCGCAGGGGCGCCTACCAGAGCGCGGCGGCGCGGGCTTTCATCGAAGTGGCAACGTCAGTGGCGGCACGCCTGGAAACCGGCGACCGCGCAGCCGATACTCAGCTCAGCTGAGCGATCAACACCGCATTGGTGTAGATCAGGCTGCCATCGCTGGCCCGATGCCCGACCAGGTGAAACTGGCCACGCTCGTCGTCGCTCAGATAGACGCGCAGGCGGCAGTCCGACAACGGGCCGTAGCCCTCGGGCAACACCAGGTTCAGGCTATCCATGTCGACATCCACCATCGCCTCGGGCTCGTGGCTCTGTTGCAGGCGCTCCTCGGCCTGCTCCAACTTGCGGTGGTTCACACCCTGGATGTCGAAGTGGATATCACCCACCGGGGTGGACCTGCGATCACCCTCAGCTTTGAACCAGCCTTCGATCGTCAGCGTACTCATGGCGATTCCTCATGCTGTGGAGCATTTTCGATCACTGCTGAGGGGGTTGACCCTGGCGTGGCTGAGAACGTTCCAATCGGTCGCCCGACCGCTCAAGTGCCTTGCGCCAAAGCCGCCTCCATTGCCCTGGCCTGCACCCGCAGCGCCTGGCAGAACGGCTCCAGCACCACTGACGCCGGCCGCAGCTCTGGCCGAATCAGCATCACCTGGTACGGCACCGACAGGCTCAGGCGGCGGATCGCCAGCCCAGCCTGCCCCGCTTCCAGCCCGCTCAGCGGGTTGATGATCGCCACCCCCAGCCCCTGGCGGACCATGGCGCACACCGAGGCGGCGCTGGTGGTCTCGATGATCGTGCGCCGGTTCACGCCGGCCTCGCGGAAATGCCGGTCGAGTTGCTGGCGGTAGCTGTCCAAGCTGGCAAGGTTGATGAAATCGACCTCATGGAAGTCCTGCAACTGGAGTACCGGCTTGGCCAGCAAGGGGTGCTGCGCGGGCAGCACACAGACCATGTCGGCGTTGAACAACAGCTCGCCGACCGCACCCCGCGGCACTTGCGCGGTCTCGGTCAGGCCGAGGTCGTGCTGCTGGGCGACCAGCGACTCCTCCAACAACGGCGACTCCTGGGCGGTGATGCTCAGGCTGACCCCAGGATGGTGCTGGTGAAACGCCTTGCAGGCCTTCGGCAGCAGGGTTTGCGAGAACAACGGCAGGCAGGTGACGGCCAGCCGGCCCTGCTCGAAATTGCGGATGGCCTGGGCGAAGCGGTCGATGCGCTCGAGGCCGACGAAGGCACGCTCGACTTCCTCGATCAGCAACAAGGCCTGGGCACTGGGCACCAGGCGCCCGCCTTCGCGCTCGAACAAACTCAGGCCGGTGACCTGCTCCATGCGCGCCAGCTCGCGGCTGACCGTGGGCTGTGAGGTGAACAGCAGGCGCGCGGCGCCAGTGACACTGCCGGCGGCCATGATGGCGCGGAAAACTTCGATATGACGAATGGAAAGTCGCATGGCTGCAACAAGACCTGTGCGTAACCAGAAATCTGGAGGGGTTGTTACATATCAGATATGAATTACCTTCAGAACAATAGCTATTTTTCTGAATCACTAAAACTGCCTCACCATCGGCGTATCCAAAACAAGGAACGCCACCATGACCACCACCCTCCTGGCCGATGCCGTCCGCCAGCACGGCTCGCCGCTGTGGGCCTACGACGCCCAGACCATCCATCAGCGCATCGACCAGCTCAAGCAGCACTTCGACACCGTGCGCTTCGCGCAGAAGGCCAACCCCAACCTGCACGTGCTGCGCCTGATCCGCGAACGCGGCCTGGTGCTCGACGCGGTCTCCCTGGGAGAAATGGAACGCGCCTTCGCCGCTGGCGCATCGGTGGGCGGCGAGCCGGCCGGCGTGGTGCTGACCTGCGACGTGCTGGACCAACCAACCCTGGCGCGGGTCGTGGAGACTGGCATCGAGGTCAACGCCGGCTCCATCGACATGCTCCGCCAGCTCGGCGAGCGCTCCCCCGGCCACCGGGTGTGGCTGCGCATCAACCCCGGCTTCGGCCATGGTCACAGCCGCAAGACCAACACCGGCGGCGAGAACAGCAAGCACGGCATCTGGCACGAACAACTGCCCGAGGCGCTGGCCTGCGTGAAAGAGCACGGCCTGCACCTGGTGGGCGTGCACATGCACATCGGTTCGGGGGTGGACTACGCACATCTGGAGCAGGTGGCCGGAGCCATGGTCGGGCTGATCGGCCGCCTGGGCATGGACATCGAGGCCTTCTCCATCGGTGGCGGCCTGTCCACCCCCTACCGCGACGGCGACCAGCCGGTGGACCTGCAGCGCTACGCCCACACCTGGGCGGTGGCCCGCTCGGAAATCGAGGCGATGCTCGGCCACTCCGTGCGCATGGAGATCGAGCCGGGGCGCTTCCTGGTGGCCGAGTCCGGCTACCTGGTGGCCGAGGTGCGCGCGGTCAAGCAGATGGGCGAGCGCCACTACATCCTGGTCGACGCTGGTTTCAACGACCTGATGCGCCCGGCCATGTACGGCGCTTACCACCGCATGAGCCTGTTCGATGCCGTGGGCCGACCAGTGAGCCGCCCGCTTCAACCGACCGTGGTGGCGGGGCCGCTGTGCGAGTCGGGAGATGTGTTCACCCAGAACGACGAAGAGCTGACCCCCCAGGACCTGCCCCAGGCCAAGGTCGGTGACCTGCTGGTGATTCACGATGCGGGGGCGTATGGCGCGTCCATGTCGTCGAACTACAACAGCCGGCCGTTGTTGCCTGAATTCCTGCTCGATCAGGGTGAATTGCGCATGATTCGCCGCAGGCAGACGGTAGAGGAATTGTTGCAGCTCGAGCGAATGAACTAGCCGGCAAGGGCAAGCGATTGTTCGCGGCGGGTCGCCGAAAGGCGATGCGCCGTCGAATAAATGTCAAAATGGTGGCTCAAAAACAGATGTGAGATACTCAGCCCGAACTATCGCGTTTTGATGCAGAAGGCCACACAGGATACGCCACAAGGCGCAAGGAGCGCGTTTGCAACCCCACGGCGACGCTACTTCACCAAATCGCATGCCTTCAGCATCCGGATGCGCCACATGCCCACACGGCCACGCCCCAAGCTCACCCTGCGCACGCTGCTGCTGGCCTTCGCGCTGATCTGTGCCATCGCAACCCTGGCCAATACGTTTGTGGTGATGTTCACCACCCAGAAAGCCGAACTGGTGGAAAACGCCCTCCAGACCAACGAAGCCTATGCTGCCCGAATCGCTACCAGTGTGGAGGAGGTATTGAGCTCCGAGCTCGATCGCCTGGGTTTTGCATCCACCGTCATCGGTCGCGCCTTCACAGACCGATCTGCCCTGCACGATGAGGCGCACCGCCTCCTGAGCCAGGACCACAGCTTCAACTCGGTACTGATAGCCAACGCCGAAGGAAAGATCATTGCTTCTGCCCCCAGCAGCCTGCAACTGGACGGCCAGGTGCTGCAACGTCGCTCGCCGCTGACGAGGCGAGAGCCGATGATCAGCGACGCATTCAAGTCCCTTGCCGGCAACCTGGTCGTATTCGTCTCCCATCCCATTTTCAGCCGCAATGGTGAATACCTTGGGCTTGTGGGCGGCAGCATCCGCCTGGAGCAGAAAAACACGTTGCAGGCGCTCATGGACCTGAACATCCGCGAAGATGGCGCGCATGTCTATTTAGTCGACAGCCATCGGCAAGTGCTGTACCACCCTGACCCGGAGCGCATCGGTACGATCCTGGCAACCGACCCTATCGTCGAGGCGGCGCTCCAGCACAGTCACGGCTCGATGCGAGCGATGAACAGCAGTGGCAACGAGATGCTCGCCGGGTTCGCCAGTATCCCCAGCAGCCGTTGGAGCGTGATTTCACAGCGGCCGCTGTCGAACATTGAGGCAACGCTGGAGGCGACGACGATCAAAGTTGCCAAAGGCATCCTCCCACTCGGTGTGTTCGGCCTGCTGTTGATCTGGTGGCTGGGCGTGAAAATTTCCGTCCCGCTTTCCCGTCTGGCGGAGAGCGCCAAGCGTCTGGATGCACCTGAAAGCTACGAGCGCATCCTCGCGGTACCTGCGGATTATTTTGAAAGCTGGCAGATCCGCCGCGCTCTGCTGCTGGGGGCCAACCTTCTGCAAGAAAAGATCGGGCGGCTCAATCAACAGGCACACAGTGACCCGTTGACCGGACTGGCGAATCGCCGGGCGATGGAAGAAACCTTGGCGTTGTGGCAGCAAACACTGAAAACCTTCGCTGCGATCGCAGTGGACATCGACCATTTCAAACGGGTCAACGATACCTACGGCCATGCCGTCGGCGATGAAGCCCTGCGCACCGTGGCCCAGTTGATGAGGCAGGCCTCGCGCCCAGACGATTTGGTCTGCAGGGTGGGCGGCGAGGAATTCCTGCTGCTGCTGCCCAACGGTTCAATTGCTACTGGCGCGGAGGTTGCCGAGCGGCTTCGAACCGTGATCGAAGCCGCGGAACTCGATACCGTCGGGCATATCACGATTTCGCTGGGGGTTGCCCTGTGGAGAGCCGGCGAATCGATATCGGACACACTGGAAAGATCGGACCGGTTGCTCTATCAAGCCAAGGCGCAGGGGCGCAATCGGGTAGTAACGGAAAAAGAACTATCGGCAGTTGCCCAATCATGATCCCATCGCCCGGCCTGTTCACGGGTCGGACGGCGCCACCAGCCGGTATCCCACGCCCGCCTCGGTGACGATGAATCGCGGCGCGGTGGGGTCGTCGCCCAGTTTCTGGCGCAGGTGCCCCACCACGATGCGCAGGTAGTGGGTGTCGTCGACATGGGTCGGCCCCCAGATGTCCTTGAGCAATTGCTGCTGGGTGATCACCCGCCCGGGGTGCCCGGCCAACTGCGCCAGCAGCGCGTACTCCTTGCGCGTCAAGGCTATCTCTATGCCATCCAGGGTAACCTTGCGAAAGGCGAAGTCCACCACCAGCGGCCCGAAACTCGCCGCCGAGGCGAGGTTGCCCACCTGGGGCGCCTGGCGCAGCAATGCCCGCACCCGGGCGAGGAATTCCTGAATACCGAACGGCTTGGTCACGTAGTCGTTGGCCCCGCCGTCGAGGGCATCGACCTTCTGCACTTCGCTGGCACGCACCGACAGCACCATCACCGGCACCGTGCTCCATTCACGCAGCTCGCGCAGCACCTGCTGGCCGTCCATGTCCGGCAGACCGAGGTCGAGTACCACCAGGTCGGGCTTGTTCAAGGCGGCCTGGGCCAGGCCATCGCTGCCGGTGCCGGCCTCGATCACCTTGTAGCCCTGGGACGCCAGGCTGATGCGCAGGAACTTGCGGATTTGCGGCTCGTCGTCGATCACCAGCAGGGTGGCGGCTTGGCTCATGGGGCTTCACTTTCAGTATCGGGTTGGGTCGGCAGCGGCAAGCATAGAGTGATGCGGGTGCCGTGACCATCGATGCCGTCGTCGACCAGGATCCGCCCGCCATGGGCACCGATCATGCCCTGGCAGATTGCCAGGCCCAGGCCGGTGCCCTGCCCGCCCCGATCGCCGCGGGCGGCGGTGTAGAACATGTCGAAGATCTTCTCGCGTTCATCCTGGGGGATGCCGGGGCCTTCATCGGCCACGGCGAAGCACAGTTGCTCATCGCGCACCGAGACCTGAAGTTCCAGGCGGCCTTGCGTTGGAGAGAAACGCGCGGCGTTTTCCAGCACGTTGATCAGCGCCTGCTCGATCAACGCCGCGTGCACGAACAGCAGCGGCAGTTCGGGCGGGACGTCGGTGTGCACGCGCAGGGGGGCCAGCACCACGCGCAGGCGATTGAGGGCGCTGCCGACGATATCGGCCGGGGCAACCCAGTCGCGGGCCAGCTTGAGCGTGCCATGGCCCAGGCGGGTCATGTCCAGCAGGTTCTGGATGTAGCGGTCCAGACGCTCGGCTTCGTTTCGGGTGCCTTCGAGCAGTTCGCGGCGGTCATCCGGGGGGATGGCGTCGCCCAGCGCCAGCAGGCTGTCGATACTGCCGCGCATCGACGTCAGCGGCGTGCGCAGGTCGTGGGACACCGAGGCGAGCAAGGCGCTGCGCAGTTGCTCGGTTTCGCCGTGCAGACGGGCGGCTTCCAGTTGCTCGCCCAGGCGGGCACGGGCCAGGGCCTGGGCCAGGGGTTGCGCCAGGGCCATCAACAGCCGACGGCGCTGGTCGCTCAAGGGCTCGCCGTCGCATGGGCGTATGCCGAGCAGTGCCAGGGGCTGTTCCTCCACGGCCAGCGGCCACCACCACCAGCGGCCGTGGGGCAATGTGTCACTGCCGAAGCCCGCGGCCTGGCCATGTTGCCAGGCCCATTCGGCGGCGGCGCGTTCATTGTCGGTGAAGGCGGGAGCGCCACCGCTGGCCACCTGCAGCAGGCCCTCGGCACTGCGTTCGAGCAGACACACCTGCACGCCCTGCCAGCCATCCATATGCTGGCCGGCAGCACTGAACACCGCTTGGCGGTCGGTGGCAACGGTCAGGCGGCGCGACAGGTCGAGCAACTGGTTGGTCTGCGCCTGGGTTTCGCGCAAGGCCTGCAGTTGGCGACGCTGGCGAGCGGCGAGGTTGCCGGTGAGCGCGGCCATCAGCAGGAAGAACACCAGGGTCAGCACGTCCTCTTCGCGCTGGATGGCGAAGGAGAAGTTCGGCGGGATGAACAGGAAATCGTAGGTGAGGAACGACAGCGCCGCGCACGCCAGGGCCGGCCCCAGGCTGCTGCGCACTGCCACCAGCAGCACGGCGGCTAGGAACACCAGGGAGATGTTGGGCAGCGCCAGCACGCTCGACACCGCCCAGGACAAGCCCGCCGCCAGCGCGGTGGCGAGTAGCGCGAGCAGGTAGTGGCGCCACACCCATACACGCTTTACCGCCGTACGCGCCGCTGGCGGCTGGGCGTCGCGGTCGAGCACGTTGATCTCCAGGCCGTGGCTCTCACGCAGCAGGCGCGCCGCCACGCCGGCGCCGAACAGGCGCCGACGCAACAGGTCACGGGACTGGCCCACCAGCACCAGGCTGGCGCGGCGCTCGGCGGCGTGCTGGATCAGCGTGCGCGCCACTTCGCCGGCGCGCAGCAGCACCACTTCGCCGCCGAGGCGCTCGGCCAGTTGCTGAGCGGCCTGCAAGCGATGGCGGGCCGTCTCGTCACGCAGGCGGCCGTTGTCGACATGGACCACGCTCCATGGCAGATGGCGACGCTGGGCGACGCGACAGGCATGGCGCACCAAGCGTTCGGCCTGCTCGTCGCCATCGATGCCCACCAGCAGCCGGCCGCGCAGGGCCGGGGCTTCCTGACCGCGCTGGCGATAGCCGCTGGCCAGGTCCGCGTCCACCTGGGCGGCGGCGGTCTGCATGGCCAGTTCGCGCAGGGCGGTGAGGTTGGTCTGGGAGAAATAGGCCTCGATGGCCGCCCGTGCCTGTTCGGGTACGTAAACCTTGCCCTCGCGCAGGCGCTCGAGCAGTTCACGCGGCGGCAGGTCGATCAGCACCAGTTCGAAGGCTTCCTGCAACACCCAGTCGGGCAGCGTCTCGCGCACCTGCACGCCGGTGATGTCGCGGACCTTGTCGTTGAGGCTTTCCAGGTGCTGGACGTTGACCGTGGTGTATACGTCGATGCCGGCGGCGAGCAGTTCCTGCACGTCCTGCCAGCGCTTGGCGTGGCGGCTGCCGGGGGCGTTGGTGTGCGCCAGTTCGTCGACCAGCACCAGCGGTGGCGCGGCCTTGAGCAGGCCGTCGAGGTCCATTTCCTCGAGGATCACGCCGCGGTATTCGCTGCGCAGCAGGGGGTGTTGGGTCAGCCCGCCGAGCAAGGCCTCGGTCTCGGCGCGGCCGTGGGTCTCGACCACTCCGGCCACCACGCGTACGCCCTGGCGTTGCTGGGCGTGGGCGGCCTGGAGCATGGAAAAGGTCTTGCCGACCCCGGGCGCGGCGCCGAGGAACACCTTGAGCCTGCCGCGGCCTTCCCGGGGCAGGCCGGCCAACAGCGCGTCGGCGCGGGTGGGGTTGCTCATGCTTCATCCTTCAAAATGTAACAAATGAGGGCCTGCTGCGCAGGCCATCGCCGACAAGCCGGCTCCCACAAAGAACCGCACCTGGCACCCTGTGGGAGCCGGCTTGTCGTGGCGACGAACCGCGGCGATGGGCCGCAAAGCGGCCCCGGCTTCAGTGGCTCGGAGCAAGGCGTTCAAGCGCCTGGTTCAACGCCAGCACATTCACCACCGGCGGCCCGACCAATGGCCGCAGGGTGGCCCCATTCACCAACGCTTGCAAGCGCTCCTCAGAGACCTGCCGAGCCGCCGCCACGCGCGGCAGCTGGTAGGCGATGGCCTCAGGCGGCAGGTGCGGGTCCAGCCCGCTGCCAGAGGTGGTCAGCAGCGCCTGGGGCACCGGCCCCTGCTGCGCCTGGTACTGCTGGGAGGCGTCAGTCTTGACCCGCTCGACCAGCGCCGGGTTGCTCGGCGCCAGGTTGCTGGCGCCACTGGCCACGGTGGCATAGGCGCCCGCCGAAGGCCGCGACTGGAACCAGGCGTCGCCCTTGAACTCCTGGGCGATCAGCGCCGAACCGCGCACCTGGCCACGGTCATCGCGCACCAGACTGCCATTGGCCTGTTCAGGGAAAGCGACCTGGGCAATGCCGGTCACCGCCAGGGGGTATAACGCGCCGGTGACCAGGGTCATCAGCAGGACCAGGCTCAGGGCCGGGCGTATATAAGCGGTCATGTCAGTCTCTCCTCAGACCAGGTGCAGCGCAGTGAGCAGCATGTCGATCAGCTTGATCCCGACGAACGGCACGATGATGCCGCCCAGGCCGTAGATCAGCAGGTTGCGCCGCAGCAAATGGGCGGCGCTGGCCGCCTGCACCCGCACCCCACGCAACGCCAGGGGGATCAGCACGATGATAATCAGCGCGTTGAACACGATGGCCGAGAGGATCGCGCTCTGCGGGCTGGCCAGGTGCATCAGGTTGAGCACGCCCAACTGCGGGTAGATGGCGGCGAACAGCGCCGGCAGGATGGCGAAGTACTTGGCCACGTCGTTGGCGATGGAGAACGTGGTCAGCGCGCCGCGAGTGACCAGCAGCTCCTTGCCCACCTGCACCACGTCCAGCAGCTTGGTCGGGTCGCTGTCCAGGTCGACCATGTTGGCCGCCTCGCGGGCCGCCTGGGTGCCGTCGTTCATGGCCATGCCGACATCGGCCTGGGCCAGGGCCGGCGCGTCGTTGGCGCCGTCGCCGCACATGGCCACCAGGCGGCCGTCGTTCTGTTCCTGGCGGATCCGCGCCAGCTTCTTCTCCGGAGTGGCCTCGGCGAGCACGTCATCGACACCCGCCTCGGCAGCAATGGCGGCGGCGGTCAGCGGGTTGTCGCCGGTGACCATCACGGTGCGGATGCCGAGCTTGCGCAGTTCGGCGAAGCGCTCGCGGATACCGGGCTTGACCACGTCCTTGAGGTGGATCACGCCGAGCAGGTGCTTGTCGACGCACACCAGCAGCGGGGTGCCGCCGCTCTGGGCGATGCGCTCCACTTCACGGGCCAGCGCGGTGGGCAGCTCCAGGCGTTGCAGGCCGCAGAAGGCCAGTACCGCGTCGACGGCGCCCTTGCGGTAGCGGCGCTGCTGGAAGTCGATACCCGACAGGCGCGTCTCGGCGCTGAAGGCGATGGCTTCGTAGTGGTTGGTCGCAGGTTCCGCGAAGTCGTGCAACTGGCGCAGGTACTCGACGATCGACTTGCCTTCGGCAGTGTCATCGGCCAGCGAGGCGAGCAAGGCGCCCTCCCCCAGCTCCTTGGCGGTCACGCCGGAGGCTGCGTGCAGTGCGCTGCAGCGACGGTTGCCGAAGGTGATGGTACCGGTCTTGTCGAGCATCAGCGTGTGCACGTCGCCTGCCGCTTCAACGGCGCGGCCGGAGCGGGCGATCACGTTCAGACGCACCAGGCGATCCATGCCGGCAATGCCGATGGCCGACAACAGGCCGCCGATGGTGGTGGGGATCAACGTCACCAGCAGCGCGGCGAGGAAGATCAGCGGCAACTCGCCACCGGCGAAACGGGCGAACGGCTGCAGGGTCACCACCACGATCAGGAAGATCAGGGTCAGGCCGATCAGCAGGATGTCGAGGGCGATCTCGTTGGGGGTCTTCTGCCGCTTGGCGCCTTCGACCAGGGCGATCATGCGGTCCAGGGTCGACTCGCCGGGGTTGCTGGTGATGCGGATCAGCAGCCAGTCTGAGACCAGGCGGGTGTTGCCGGTAACGGCCGAACGGTCGCCGCCGGACTCGCGGATCACCGGCGCGGACTCGCCGGTGATGGCCGCCTCGTTGACCGCGGCGATGCCTTCGAGCACCTCGCCGTCGCCGGGGATCAGCTCACCGGCCACAACGCGCACTACGTCGTCCTTGCGCAACTGGGTGGCGGCGACGGTCTCGAACGTACCGTCACTCTTGCGGCGCTTGGCGGCCAGCCCCTGGCTGCCAGCCTTGAGGCTGTCGGCGCGGGCCTTGCCACGGCCTTCGGCAAGGGCTTCGGCGAAGTTGGCGAACAGCACGGTGAACCATAGCCATACGGTGATCTGCACGGCCACTGAAGTGCTCACGCCACTTTCAGGGGCGAAGCAAAGCACGGTGGTCAGCATGGCAGTGAGGGCCACCACCAGCATCACTGGGGCGCGTTTGAGCTGGCGCGGGTCGAGCTTGACGAAGGCCTGCACCAGCGCCGGGCGCCACAGGGCGGCGAAACGGGTCTGGTCCTTGGCGCTATGACGCGCCTTCACTTCGGGAATGGGCATGTTCATGGTGTGTTCCTCAGAAACCCAGGCTCAGGTGTTCGGCAATCGGCCCCAGGGCCAGGGTCGGCAGGAAGGTCAGGCCACCGACCAGCAGGATGGTCACCAGCAGCAACGTGGTGAACAGCGGGCCGTGGGTGGGGAAGCTGTTCAGGCCTTGCGGCGCGCTCTTCTTGGCGGCCAGGCTGCCGGCCAGGGCCAGCACCGGCAGGATGTAGCCGAAGCGGCCGATCAACATGGCCAGGCCAATCATCACGTTGTGGAACGGCGTGTTGGCGCCGAAGCCGGCGAAGGCCGAGCCATTGTTGGCGGTACCCGAGGTGTAGGCGTACAACAGTTGGCTGAAGCCGTGGGCACCGGGGTTGGTCACCGCGCCGGCAGGCCCTGGCAGGCTGGCGGCGATGGCGCCGAGCACCAGCACGCCCACCGGCATCACCAGCAGGGTCGCCACCAACAGCTGTACTTCACGGGCCTGCAGCTTCTTGCCCAGGTATTCCGGGGTGCGGCCGATCATCAGGCCGGCCAGGAACACGGCGATCAGCACGAACAGCAGCATGCCGTAGAGGCCCGCGCCGACACCGCCAAAAATCACTTCGCCAAGCATCATGTTGACCATCGCCACCATGCCGGTCAGCGGGTTGAGGCTGTCGTGCATGGCGTTGACCGAACCGTTGGAGGCCGAGGTGGTGGTCACCGTCCACAGTACGGAGCCGGTAGTGCCGAAACGGCTCTCCTTGCCTTCGAGTGGCGCGCTCTGCTGCACCTGGGCGCTTTCCAGGGCCGGGTTGGGCTGGTGTTCCGACCACAGCGCGGTGCTGCCGCCGATCAGGAACAGCGCGAGCATGCAGGCGATGATCGCGCGGCTCTGGCGCAGGTCCTTCACGTAGTGGCCAAAGGTGAATACCAGAGCCACCGGGATCAGGATGATCGAAGCCACTTCGAACAGGTTGCTCCAGGCCGTGGGGTTCTCGAACGGGTGCGCCGAGTTGACGCCGAAGAAACCACCACCGTTGGTGCCCAACTGCTTGATGGCGATCTGGCTGGCGGCTGGGCCCAGCGGGATGGTCTGGTCGGTGCCTTGCAGGGTCAGGGCGTGGACGTAGTCGGCAAAGGTCTGCGGCACGCCTTGCCAGACCAGCAGCAGCGCCAGCACCAGGCAAAGCGGCAGCAGGCCGTAGAGGGTGGCGCGGGTCAGGTCGACCCAGAAGTTGCCCAGGGTGCTGGCCGAACGGCGGGCGATGCCCCGGCACAGGGCGACCAGCACGGCAAGGCCCGTGGCGGCGCTGACGAAGTTCTGCACGGTAAGGCCGATCATCTGGCTCAGGTAGCTGACCGAGGCTTCACCGCTGTAGGCCTGCCAGTTGGTGTTGGTCATGAAGCTGACCGCGGTGTTGAACGCCAGCGACCATTCCTGGCCCGGCAAGTGCTGCGGGTTGAGCGGCAGGCTGCCCTGCAGTTGCAGGACGCCGAACACCATCAAAAAACCGGCCAGGTTGAAGGCCAGCAGGGCCAGGGTGTACTGCTTCCAGCTCTGCTCCTGGTCGGCGCGCACGCCGGCCACACGGTAACAGCCCCGCTCCACCGGGCCCAGGAGCGGCGATAGCCAGGTACGCTGGCCCTCCATGACCTTGAAGTAGAAGCGCCCAAGCCAGGGCGCCGGCAGCAGCACGATGGCGAAGAACGCCAGCAGCAGCAGGTAATCGTAACTGTGCATGGTTGCCCCTTAGCCGCGATCGGCGCGCAGCAGCGCCACCAGCAGGTAAACCGCCAACGCCACCGCCAGAAGCAGTGACAGCCCGTCGAGCATGTACATGTGCAATCTCCCCTAGTTGCGGCGTGAAGGCCGCTTTGGGGAAATTGTCCGAGGGAGGGGCGTAAAGGGGCGAGATGGGGGGTCGGGTCAGGACATAAAGAAAGCGTAAAGATCGCTGATGTATCGCGGGGCAAGCCCGCGATGGAGATCAGCGCTGCGGCGTGTGCTGCGCGGTATTGCGGCTCCAGTCCAGCAGCAGGCTGTACCCCACCGCCAGCAAGGTCGGCCCGATGAACAGCCCGATGAAGCCGAACGCGATCAGGCCGCCGAACACCCCGAGCAGCACGATGACCAGCGGCAGGTTACCGCCGCGGCTGATCAGGTATGGCTTGAGCACGTTATCCACGCCGCTGATGATGAAGGTGCCCCAGATGCCCAGGAACACCGCCATGCCGTAGTCGCCCTTCCAGACCAGCCAGGCGGTGGCCGGTATCCATGCCAGTGGTGGGCCCATGGGAATCAGGCTGAGCATGAAAGTCACCAGGCCCAGCACAATGGCCCCCGGCACGCCGGCGATCAGGAAGCCGATCAGCGCCAGCAGGGCCTGAGCCGCCGCAGTACCGATCACACCATTGACCACCCGCTGCACGGTGCCGGCGACCAGGTCGACGTAGTACTCGGCGCGCTCGCCCACCAGCCGTTGCAGCAGGCGGTGCACGAACGCCGCCAGGCGTGGCCCGTCGCGGTAGAAGAAGAACACGAACACCAGGCTCAGGGTCAGCTCGAGCACCCCGCCGCCGATCTGCGCGCTGCGGGCCAGCAACCAGTTGCCGACCTGCCCCAGGTATGGCTTTGCCGAGGCGAGCAAGGCCGCGCCCTGCTGGTCGAAGGACTCCCACCAGCCAATCAGGCGCTCGCCCACGAATGGGATACCAGCCACCCAGGCGGGCGCGTCCGGCAGGCCATCGACCTGCACATCGCGAATGAACGCGGTGGCATCACGCACATGGTCGGCCAGGTTGAAACCCAGCCACACCAGCGGCATGGCCACCAGCAGGATCCACACCGTGGTCAGCAGACTTGCGGCAAGGGTTTCCCGGCCGCCCAGCACGCGGGTCAACAGGCGCATCAGCGGCCAGCTGGCGAAGGCCAGGATGGCGCCCCACAGCAGCGCCGAGATGAACGGCGCCATCACCCACAGCGCGGCGCCCAGCAAGGTGAGCAGCAGGATCTGGATCAACAGGCGGTCATTGTTGGCCATGGTGGCCCTCACTCAACGGATCAGTTCCAGGTGCAGGCCTTCGGTCGGAGCATCGCCCACCTCCAGCCGGGCGCTGCGCACGCCGGCCTTGACCAGTTGCTCGCGCCAGGCTTCGGCGCCCTTGCCACTGAGGCTGGCGCGCAGGGTGCTGTCGAGGTTCAGGCTGCGGGCCAGCAGCGTCGCCCAGGCGGCCTGGGGCTCGGCCAGGTCAGGGTAGTCGAGCTTGCCGGTGTCGCGCAGTTCGCGCAGCACCGTGGCGGCGGTGGGCAGCAGCTCGCCCAGCGGGTTGCCGGCGACGAACTCCTCGACATGCAGGTAGGCGCGGCGGTTGCCGCGCGTCACGCTGTACAGCGCCACCAGGGTGTCGGCTTCTTCGGCGGAGCGGCGCAACAGGATGAATGCCTGCTGTTCGTCACCACCATTGAGGCGGGCGTTGGCGAACACGTCGTTGGCCCACAGGCTGGCCTCGCCGCAATCGCGGCCCTGGCACCAGAACAACGGGTAGCCACCGTCCTGCTGCAACGCCTCGCGGGCGCTGGTGAAGGCTTCGCGGGCGCTGCGCTCGACCGGTAGCTCGTAGGTCACGGAACTCACCTGGCCGCGACTTTCGACTTTGTCCTCGACCCGTAGCCGGCCGCTGATCTTGCGCAGCGGACCCATGGGGTAGACACGCTCCTGCTCCACTGCCGGGCGTTGGTCAACCACCTTGGCGTCGGGTGGTACCGGCAGGCTGCCGGCCCAGAGCAAGGGGCTGGCGATGGCGAGGCAGGCGGCGACGGCGCCGCGAACGAAAACAGGTGCGCTCATCGACCGCCCTCGCAGGTGGCGGGGCAAGGTGCGTGGATGTCTGGCATGTACATGGTTGTCTCCCTTTCAACCCGCCAAGCCTCGACACTTGTCCGGTGCAAGTCAAGGAATGCCAAAGAAGCGATTGAAACAGTCTGCGACAAGGGCCGCGCCCTCGGCGTCGTTCAGGTGCAGATGGTGCCCGCCCGGCAGGATCACCTGCTCGAAGGGTAGCTGCTCCAGCAAATCCGTGTGGCGCGCCAGCATGCCGTCGGCGGCCACCACCAGGCAGGCCGGGCAGGCGATACGCTTGACGAAGGCCATGGCCTGGTCCTGGTTCAGTCGGGTTGGTGAAGGCAAGGTAAGGCGGCTGTCGCTGCGCCAGCTGTAACCGCCGGGCACCGGCATCAGGCCGCGCTGGGCCAGCAGCTCGGCGGCTTCGCGACTGACCGCGACCATGCCCTTCATGCGCGCCTCGACGCCCTCCTCCAGGGTCGGGTACACCGACTTGCGCTTGCCCTCCAGGCGCAGCTGCGCCTGCAAGGCCAGCCCCAGGCGCTCGGCAGCGTCCTGTTCGCTGAGCGTCGGTGGGATCACCCCGTCGATCAACGCCAGCTGACTGACCCGCTCGGGCAAGGCACCGGCCAACTGCACCGAGATGATCGCGCCGAGCGAATGGCCGAGCAGGCCGAAGCGCTCCCAGCCCAGTTGCTCGGCAACCCGCAACACGTCGTGGGCGTAGTCGGCCAGGGCATAGCCGGCACCGACCGGGCGATGCTCGGAGTAGCCATGCCCGGCCAGGTCCAGGGCGACGATGCGCAGCCCCTTCAGTTGCGGCGCCAGACGGGCGAAGCTGTTGGCGTTGTCCAGCCAGCCATGCAGGGCGATCACCGGCAGGCCGTCGGCCGGGCCGAACAGGTGCGCGGCCAGCTCGATATGGCCAAGTGTCAGGCGGATCTCCTCGACCTGGGCGCTCATGCCTGGCTCCAGCGCTCGAACAGGCCCTTGATCAGGCTGGCGGTGTCGGTGGGCCGCTCCAGCGGGAACATGTGCCCGCCCGGCAGGCTGTGATACTCGCCCATGGCCATGCCGCGCACGGCCAGGGCGTGGTGTTTGCGGATCACCCGGCTCTGGGCGCCACGCACCATCGCCAAGGGCACCTGCAACTGGCGAGGCCTGGCTGGGCTGACATGCGGAATGCTGCGGTAGATGCTGATTTCGGTGGCCGGGTCGAAGCGCAGGCGCAGACCGTCCTCGTCCTGCGCCAGGCCATGCTCCAGGTAGGCTTCCAGGCACTCCGGGTCGAAGTGGCGGAACAGGGTCTTGCCGGTAAAGTAACGGCGGGCACTGTCGCGGTCGGGAAAGGCCTCGCGCCGGCCCAGGGTACGCCCGGCCGGAGTGATGCGGTCGATGAAGCCCAGGCGCTTGGCGGCCTGGATCAGCCATTCGTCGGCGCGGGTCAGCACCGGAGAATCGAGCATCACCACCCCGCGGTAGAACTCCGGGCAACGCAGCGCCGCATGCAGGTGCAGCACGCCGCCGAGGGAGTGGCCGACGCCCCAGACCGGCGCATCCTGCTGCTCAAGGTGATGCAGCAGCTCGTCCACCAGGTTCTGCCAGTTGTCGTTGACCGGAAAGCGCGGATCGTGGGCGTGCTGTTCCAGGTGATGCACCTGGTAATCCGGCGCCAGCGCGGCAAACAGCTTGCCGTAGGTGGCCGAAGGGAAGCCGTTGGCGTGGGCGAAGAAGATCTGCTGCGACATGGCCGCCTGCTCTGCACGGGGATGGATGGCCCATTGTCGGCAAGCGATCGGCTGGCGGCAACGTCCTGAACGGTCATCGCCAGTGACGATCAGGTCATCGCGACTAGAAGCTGGCCATCGAACGGTGCAGGCAGGCACGCATGTAGGCCAGTTGCCACTCGAGGGCTTCGCGGGCCAGCTGGCAGTCCTGCTGGGTTTCCACCAGCCGGCGCAGCGCCAGGCAACTGGATTGCAGCAGGTGCGCCATGCGGATGCCGGACTGGCGCAGTTGCTCGAGCTCGTACTGGCCTTCGAAGCGGCGCAGCAGCTGGTCAAGCTTGGCATCGGCACAGTCGCGCAACAGGCAGTACTCGGCGAAGTCCAGCGCAGCGGGGCTGTCCAGCTTGTCGATCACGCTCTGGGGATTGACGGAGCGCACCAGCTCCAGGCGTTGCCTGCTCATCCATGATTCCTTGCGCGGCGTTGCGATCATGCACGCCGCCACGCTAAGGCCCGCACCACCCGAACGGCAACTGGCATAAATGCCAGTTGCCAGGTGTCAGCCAGCGTGGTTGAGGCTGCGCAGGGTCATCAGGCCGGCCAGTGGCCAGTCGCCCTCCAGCTCGGCCAAGCTGGCCGTGCTCAACGGTGCAGGTTGCTGGCCATGGCCGTGCTCAAGCTGACCAACCAGGTTGCCCACCAGGGGTTGGTGGCTGACCAGCAGGACATGCTCGAGCCCCAGGCGCTCGATCTCGCCGATCACCTGCTGCACGTCGCTCTCTGGCGTCAGCCACGGCACGGTACACACCGGCTCAGAAAAACCGAGGGCGCCGTGCACCAGGGCGGCGGTCTGCTGGGCACGCACATAGGGGCTGGCGATGATTGCCTGCAACGGCTGGCCCAACAGGTGCGCGGCACTGCGCAGCACCTGCTCGCGACCGTGCGCTGTCAGGCGCCGCTCGGCGTCGCTGTTGGCCCTTGGCTCGGCCTCGCCGTGACGCAGCACCCAGAGCTTCACAGCTTGGGCTCCTCGTCACGCACCGGGTGTGGCGCCGGGGCGACGGCGTGGGGCGCTTCGCCTTCCGGGGTGCGCGGGGTCGGCCAGTCGGCGAACGGCCAGGGTTTCTGGTCGCTATGGAAAGTGCCGAAACGGCCGATCTGTGCCAGGTACTGGCTCAGGCTGTCACCGAAGTTCATCAGGCTGGCGCTGGGCGCGCCGTAGATCAGGCGGTAGATCAGTTGCACCAGCACCAGGCCGCCAAGCAGCAGCTCGGCCAGTTGCCAGGCCACCAGGAACACCAGCATCCACAGCACGCGCAGGATGATCGACTCGCGCTGGGCGCGCTCCGGGGTATCGTTCATACGTTTCTCCCTCAGTTGAAACCGCTGGTGGAAATGAAATCGACATCGGTCTTCGGCTCGGCGCGCATCAGGTGCTCGATCACCTGGTTGAGCGTGCGGCCTTCGAACAGGATCGCGTGCAGCCCCGCCACCAGCGGCATGTATACGCCCACTTCCTGGGCCTTGGCCTTGAGCACCTTGAGGGTGTTGACGCCTTCGGCCACCTCGCCCAGGCGGCTGACCGCCTGCTCGAGGCTCAGGCCCTGGCCTAGCGCATGGCCGACCTGGTAGTTGCGGCTCTTGGGCGAGGAACAGGTGACGATCAGGTCGCCAACCCCGGCCAGGCCGAGGAAGGTCATGGGGTTGGCGCCCTGGCTCACGGCGAAGCGGGTCATCTCGGCCAGGGCCCGGGTAATCAGCATGCTCTTGGTGTTCTCGCCCATCCCCAGGGCCACGGCCATGCCGGCGATGATGGCATAGACGTTCTTCAACGCGCCGCCCAGTTCGACGCCGAAGCGATCGCTGCTGGCGTAGACACGGAACGTGCGGCCATGCAGCACGGCCTGCACCTGCTGGCACAGCGTTTCGTCCTCGCTGGCGACCACGGTGGCGGTCAACGCATGCTCGGCAATCTCGCGGGCCAGGTTGGGGCCTGACAGCACGCCGATGCGTGCCTGGGGGGCGATCTCTTCGAGGATCTGGCTCATCAGCTTGAAGGTGTTCGCCTCGATGCCCTTGGTCAGGCTGACCAGGCCCTTGCCACGCAGCAATTCGGCGTGGGGCGCCAGCACGCTGCGCAAGGCGCTGGAGGGCAAGGCGACGAAGATCAACGCGCTGCCCTGCAGGGTGGCGAGCAAGTCGTTGACCGGTTCGACGCCGTCATGCAGGCGGATGCCCTTGAGGTAACGCGGATTCTCGCGGTCGACGCGCATTGCCTCGGCTTGCGCCGGGTCGCGCATCCACTGCCGCACCGGATGGCCGTTCTGTGCCAAGAGGTTCGCCACGGCGGTGCCGAAGCTGCCGCCTCCAAGAACTGCAACAGGTTGCTGTTCAGTCATATCCAATCCGTTAACCAATAAAGTAAGTGGCGACGTGCGCATTATACGGCGCGCATGCGCCAGAGCCAGTGGCAGTACCCGCCCATTCGCAGGGCGGGCCTGTCATGGTGTCGCGGTCACTGGCAAAAGCCGCACGGTCGGTTAACATGCCTGATTCATTTCTGAAACAAGGCCGTTTCGTGTTCCCTGGCACGCCCCCGTACCCCCGCCTGCTGTTGCTGACTGCCCTGCTCGGCGGCCCGGCCGTGGCCGATGACCTGTTCATCGACAACCAGGATCTGCCGCAGGTTCTGACCGCCACGCGCCTGAAACAATCCCCGGCGGCGGTTCCGGGCAGCATGACCGTGCTCGACAACGAGCTGATCCGTGCCAGCGGTGCCCGCGACATCCCCGAGCTGCTGCGCCTGGTACCGGGCATGATGATCGGCTACGGCGCCGGCAACCAGCCGACGGTCAACTACCACGGCAGCAACGTCAGCGACGCCCGGCGCATGCAGGTGCTGATCGATGGCCGCTCGGTGTACCGCGCCGGCCTGGCCACGGTGGACTGGAGCGACATCCCCGTGGCCATCGAGGATATCGAGCGCATCGAGGTGTTCCGCGGCCCGAACACCGTCAGCTACGGCGCCAACGCGCTGATGGCGGTGGTCAACATCCTCACCCGCAACCCGGCCGACAGCCACGGCACGCGGGTCAAGCTGACCCGCGGCCAGGACGGCATCAACGATTACTACGCAAGCCAGGGCTTCGGCTGGGACAGCGGCGACCTGCGCCTGTCGCTCTCCGGCCAGCAGGACGACGGCTTCGACCAGGACCAGTTCGGCCGCGACTACCGCGACAGCCGCCGCGCCAATCGCATCAACATCAATGCCGTGCATACCCTGGCGCCTGACCAGACCCTGGAATGGCAACTGGCGGCCAAGGAAGGCAGCAACCAGCGCCCCTACACCTACCAGCCGGTGTTCGGCAACTACCGCGCTGGCGACAACGCCGATGTCAACGCCAAGGACTACGCCGGCTCCGTGCGCTGGAACCTCGACCTCAACCCCGAGCACAGCCTGTATGTGCAGGGCTCGGCGCAGCATTTCGACCGCCAGCAGGTGTGGCGCGCCTGCGATGCGGCAATTGCTTTCAGCCCCGAACTGACACGCCTGTGGCAGCTCGACCCGAACTTCGCCGAGAAGGTCGCGCGCAACCTGTACACCGGCAACCTGCCCAGCACCAGCGATCCCGTGCTCGGCTCGCTGATGGGCCAGGTGCAGAACCAGTGGGCCAGCGGTGGCCGCAACACGATCTGCGGCGACGTCGACCAGAGCACCCGCGAAACCCGCTATGACCTGGAAATCCAGGACACCCTGAGCCTCACCGACAGCCTGCGCCTGGTCAGCGGCATGAACTACCGCTACGACCGCGCCGATTCGCAGACCTATTTCAACGGCAGCATCGACGACCAGACCTGGCGCCTGTTCGGCCAGCTCGAATGGCGCGCCGACGAGCACTGGATCCTCCAGGGCGGCGCCATGTACGAACACTCGCAGCTGTCGGGCAACTCGCTGACCCCGCGCGTGGCGGTGAACTACCTGATCACCCCTCGCCATGGTTTGCGCGCGGTGTATTCCGAGGCCATTCGCTCGCCGGACATGTTCGAGAACAATGTCAACTGGAGCTACACGGTCAAGAATCTCTCGCCCAATCTGTACGGGCTGCAGAACGGCGAATATTTCGTCAAGACCCGCGGCCCCGGCAACCTCGACCAGGAACGCATGCGTTCGCGAGAACTCGGCTACAACGGCGCCTTCAGCGACATCGACCTGAACGTCGACGTGAAACTGTTCTACGACGAAATCACCGGCATGATCAGCGAGCCGTTGAAAAACAACCAGTTCATCGCCAGCAACGCCAACAAAGCCCGTTTCAGCGGCAGCGAGGCGCAGTTCGACTGGCGCGCCACCCAGCGCGACCGCCTGCGTCTAACCTATGCCTATGTCGACGCCTGGGCCAGCAACCCGGCCGATCGCCGCCTGAGTGCGCGCAACAGCGGCTCGGCCGGCTGGTTGCGCGACTGGGGCGAGGGCTGGTCCAGCGCCCTCTTCTATTACGGCGACGATGCCCTCAACCAGTACCGCTACGAGCGGGTCGACCTGCGCGTGGCCAAGCGCTTCAAGATCCACGGCAGCAACCTGGAACTGGCCGCGCTGTGGCAGCAGCGCCTGGATGACGAACCGGTCACCCTCGAGCAGAACCGCTATGACAGCCGCCACCGCCTGAGCGTCAGCGCGGAGCTGGAGTTCTGATGGTGCGCCTGCTGCGCCTGCTGCTGTTGTGCCTGTGGCCCTTGGGATCGCTGTCGGCCAGCGAGATCCTGCTGGTCGGCGGCGAAGACCAGCCCGGCATCCGCAGCTTCGTCGCAGCCCTGGAAAAGCGCAGGCCCCACGACCAGGTGCGGTTCCAGACCGTCGAACAGTTGCCTGGTCCGGGCAAGCTCAAGGCCGACACCCGCCTGGTGCTGCTCGACATCCCGGCCCTGGAATGGCGCCTGACGGAGGCAACCGGGCCATCGGCACTGGCGCTGCGCATCAGCCGGGTCCAGGCCGAACAACGCCTGGGCGTGTCGCGCCCCGCCTACCTCACCTTGCTGTGGAGCGACCCGCCCCTGGCCCGGCAACTGCGCCTGGCCCGCTACCTGCTACCGCAGGCGCGGCGCATCGGCGTGCTGTATGGCGAACACAGCCGCTTCCTGCTCGACGAGCTGCGCCAGGTCGCCCGCCCGCTGGGCCTGGAGATCGTCGCCCAGGACTGGCCCGACGTGCGCGACAGCCGCCCCTTGCAGCAGTTGCTGAACAACAGTGATGTGCTGCTGGGGCTGGACGACCCCGAGCTGTACAACTCCAAGTCGGCCAAGAACGTGCTGCTCAGCAGCTATGGCCGGCAGATGGCGCTGATCGGCCCGAACGTCGGCTTCGTCCGCGCCGGCGCCCTGGCCAGCACCTACAGCGACCAGGACGATTGGCTGGCGGTGCTCGAGCAGTTGCTCGACCAGCCACCGGCGCGCTGGCCGCGCAGCCTCTACCCCACGCACTTTGGTGTCAGCGGCAACCAGCAAGTGGCCCGCGCCCTGGGCCTGGAAGCGATCGACCCGGACGCCGCCGCCCTGGCCCTTGCCGAAGGAGCCCCCACCCCATGAGCAAGCGCCTGAGCTGGGACATCCACACCCGCACCCAGATCATCAGCCTGGGCCCCGCCCTGTTGCTGACCCTGCTGCTGATCAGCTTCTTTACCTTCGTACGCATCCAGGACTTGCGCCAGGAGCTTAACCACACCGGGCAACTGATCGCCAACCAGCTGGCACCGGCGTCCGAGTACGGGGTGATCTCGGGCAACAACGAGGTGCTCGAGAGCCTGATGCGCGCCACCTTGAGCATTCCCCACGTGCGCTTTCTCGAGGTGCAGGACAGCCGCAACCATATCCTGGTGTACGTCGAGCAGCCCGATGAAAGCCTCAGCCGCGCCCAGCGGGTCGAGGTGTTCCAGGCACCGATCCGCCTGCAGCAGATCCGCCTGGACAACGACTTCCTGCAAGGCAAGACCCCGCCGCCAAACATCGGCGACGACTACCTGGGGCGGGTGATCGTCGGCATGTCCGACGATGCCTTCAGCCAGCGCCAACAGGAGATCGTGATCAAGGCCGCAATCCTCGCATTGTTCGCCCTGCTCTTCACTTTCCTGCTCGCCCGGCGCCTGGCCACCAGCCTCTCCAGGCCGATCAGCGAAATGGGCCATGCGGTCCGCGCCATCCAGCAGGGCGACTTCAACGCGCCCCTGCCGGTGGTCGACGACAGCGAGCTGGGCCACCTGGCCCAGCACATCAACAACCTGGCCAGCGCTCTCGACCAGGCCGCTCATGAACAACAACAGGCCATGGGCCAACTGATCCAGGCTCGCGAAGAGGCCGAGCAGGCCAACCGCGCCAAGTCGGACTTCCTGGCGATGATGAGCCACGAGCTGCGCACCCCCATGAACGGTGTGCTGGGCATGCTGCAGTTGCTGGAAACCACCGAACTGACCGGCGAGCAGGCCGAATACACCGCGGTGGCCAGCGAATCCACAGGGCACCTGCTCAAGGTGATCAACGACATCCTCGATTTCTCGCGGATCGAACGCACCACCCTCGAGCTTGAGCACATCGATTTCAACCTCGGCGACCTGATCACCAGCAGCGTGCAGTCATTCCTGCACACCGCCCAGCAGCGCAACCTCGACCTTCGCCTGCAACTGGCCCCCGGCATGAACCAACTGCTGGTGGTGGGCGACCCGACGCGGATCCGCCAGATCCTGCTCAACCTGGTGGGCAACGCGCTGAAATTCACCGAGCGTGGCGAAGTGGCGATCGAGGCGCGCTGGCAAGTGCTCGACCGCCAGTTGATCTGGCTGACCTGCACCGTGCGCGACACCGGCATCGGCATCGACAGCAACCGCCTGGAGATGATGTTCGTGGCCTTCCAGCAGGCCGACAACACCATCTCCCGCCGCTACGGCGGCACCGGCCTGGGTCTGTCGATCGCCCGCACCCTGGCCGAACGCATGGGTGGCCAGCTGCGCGGCGAAAGCCGTGAAGGGCTGGGCTCGACCTTCACCCTGGAAATGCCGCTGGCACTGGCTGGCGCCGCTAACGCCCTGACCGGGGCCGCGCCAGCGCAGAGCCCTGCGGCTGAAGGCGGCGGGCGGATCCTGCTGGTGGAGGACAACCCGGTCAACCAGAGCGTCATCGAGGCCATGCTGCGCAGCCTGGGCTTCGAGGTCAGCCTGGCCATGGACGGCGCCCAGGCGATCGATCTGGTCGACCAGCAACGGTTCGCCGCGGTGCTGATGGATTGCCGCCTGCCCCAGGTGGACGGATACGAGGCTACCCGTCGCATCCGCCTGCTGCCCCACGGCGAAGGACTGCCAATCATCGCCCTGACCGCCAGCGCGCTGCAGGGCGACCGCGAACGCTGCCTGGCCGCCGGAATGAACGATTACCTGAGCAAGCCGTTCAAACGTACCGATCTGCAGCGCATCCTGCGCCGCTGGTTGCCCGGTCAGGCAGTTGCGACTGGCGATAAATGCTAAAGTGCGGCAGTCTTAAAGACTGGACAGGACCGCCCCAGGGCCGGAAAATAACATTTCAGTGCACACCTGTACTTCTTTTGCCAGGTGCGCTGTGACTTTCACCACAACGCAATAGTCTACCTGTAGGCTGCCGCCTCGAATGCAACGCGCTTCGGGCCGGCCGGGAAGATTCGTCCCCTGCCGCAGGGGGTTATTGAGGAGCTCGCATGACCAAACAACACGCCTTTACTCGGGAAGACCTGCTGCGCTGCAGTCGCGGTGAGCTGTTCGGACCCGGTAATGCGCAACTGCCCGCCCCGAACATGCTGATGGTCGATCGCATCACTCATATCAGCGAGGAAGGCGGCAAGTTCGGCAAAGGTGAATTGGTCGCCGAGCTGGATATCAATCCGGACCTGTGGTTCTTCGCCTGCCACTTCGAAGGCGACCCGGTGATGCCAGGCTGCCTGGGCCTCGATGCCATGTGGCAACTGGTCGGCTTCTTCCTCGGTTGGCAGGGCCTGCCGGGCCGTGGCCGTGCGCTGGGTTCGGGCGAAGTGAAATTCTTCGGCCAGGTACTACCCACCGCCAAGAAAGTCACCTACAACATTCACATCAAGCGCGTCCTCAAGGGCAAGCTGAACATGGCCATCGCCGATGGCTCGGTCAGCGTCGACGGGCGCGAGATCTACACCGCCGAAGGCCTGCGGGTCGGCGTGTTCACCTCCACTGACAATTTCTAAGGGTTATTCGCATGCGCCGCGTCGTTATCACTGGTCTGGGCATCGTTTCGTGCCTGGGCAATGACAAAGAGACCGTCACCGAAAACCTGCGCAACAGCCGTCCGGGTATCCGTTACAACCCGGAATATAAGGAAATGGGGCTGCGTAGCCAGGTTTCCGGTTCCATCGACCTGAACCTCGAAGAGCTGATCGACCGCAAGGTCTACCGCTTCGTCGGCCATGCCGCGGCCTACGCCTACCTGGCGATGCAGGACGCGATCAAGGATTCCGGCCTGAGCGAAGAGCAGATCTCCAGCCCGCGCACCGGCCTGGTTGCCGGCTCCGGCGGCGCTTCCACCCTGAACCAGATGGAAGCCCTGGACACCCTGCGCGAAAAAGGCGTCAAGCGCGTCGGCCCCTACCGTGTCACCCGCACCATGGGCAGCACCGTGTCGGCGTGCCTGGCCACCCCGTTCAAGATCAAGGGCATCAACTACTCGATCTCGTCGGCCTGCGCCACCTCCGCACACTGCATCGGCACCGCCATGGAGCAGATCCAGTGGGGCAAGCAGGACATCGTCTTCGCCGGCGGCGGTGAAGAGGAGCACTGGAGCCAGTCGTTCCTGTTCGATGCCATGGGTGCCTTGTCGACCAAGCGCAACGAAACCCCCGAGCTGGCCTCGCGCGCCTACGACGCCGACCGTGACGGTTTCGTCATCGCCGGCGGCGGCGGCATGGTCGTGGTCGAAGAACTCGAGCACGCCCTGGCCCGTGGCGCCAAGATCTACGCCGAGATCGTCGGCTACGGCGCAACTTCGGACGGCTACGACATGGTCGCCCCAAGCGGCGAAGGCGCAATCCGCTGCATGCAGCAGGCACTGTCCACCGTCGACACCCCGATCGACTACCTGAACACCCACGGCACCTCTACCCCGGTCGGCGACGTCGCCGAGATGAAGGGTGTGCGTGAAGTGTTCGGCGACAAGGCACCGAAGATCAGCTCGACCAAGAGCCTGTCCGGTCACTCGCTGGGCGCCGCAGGCGTGCACGAGGCGATCTACTGCCTGCTGATGATGGAAAACAACTTCATCGCCGGCTCGGCCAACATCGACGAGCTGGATCCGGAAGTCGCGGACCTGCCGATCGTGCGCAAGACCGAAGACGCCAAGCTCACCACCGTGATGAGCAACAGCTTCGGCTTCGGCGGCACCAACGCCACCCTGGTGCTCAAGCGCTGGGAAGGCAAGTGATCGGCTGACACGCTGAACGAGAACGCCCCGACTTAGGTCGGGGCGTTTTTGTTTGTGCCCCGCGGGGGGGCTTACACCGAGAAGCGCTGCACCAGGGTATTGAGGTCCACCGCCAGCCGCGACAGGGCCTGGCTCGCTGCAGACGTCTCCTCGGCCCCCGCCGACGACTGATGCGCCAGGTCGCGGATGGTGGTCAGGTTGCGGTCCACCTCGCGCGCCACCTGGGCCTGCTGCTCCGAGGCACTGGCAATCACCAGGTTGCGCTCGTTGATCTGGCCGATGGCCGCGGCGATCGCCTCCAGCGCCTGGCCTGCGGCATGGGCACCGTCGAGGGTCGAACGGGCCTGGGCATCGCTATGCTGCATGCCCTGCACGGCCCGCTCGGCACCGCTGCGGATGGCCACGATCATCTGCTCGATCTCCTGGGTCGAACTCTGCGTACGGTGGGCAAGCGCCCGCACCTCGTCGGCGACCACGGCGAACCCGCGCCCGGCCTCGCCGGCCCGCGCCGCCTCGATGGCCGCGTTGAGCGCCAGCAGGTTGGTCTGCTCGGCGATCGAGCCGATCACATCCAGCACCTTGCTGATGTCGTGTACCTGCTGGGCCAATTGTCCGACCTCCTCGGCATTGCCTGCCACGCCAGTGGCCAACGCCTCGATGGCGGTAACCGTGGCTCGCACCTGTTCGCGCCCGCGCCGAGCGATCTGGTCGGACTCGCGCGAGGCCTCGGAGGTGGCCACCGCGTTGCTCGCCACCTCCTCCACCGCCGCCGTCATCTGATTGACCGCCGTAGCGGCCTGCTCGATTTCCATGCTCTGTTGCTGCAGGCCACGGGTGGCATCCTCAGTGACCGCACTCAGCTCTTCGGAGGCCGAAGCCAGCTGGCTGGCCGAGTCGGAGATCCGCCCGATGGTCTCGCGCAAGCTCAGTTGCATACTCTTGAGCGCCGCCAGCAGGCGCGCCGGCTCGTCATCCCCCTGCACGGTGATCTGCGGGGTCAGGTCGCCGGTGGCAACCGTCTCGGCGACCTTCAGCGACTGGCCGAGCGGCCGCACGATGCTACGGGTCAAGGCCAGGGCGAGCACCACGGTGAGGCTCAGGGCGATCACCAGCAACACGCCGACCCATACCTTCGCGCCGTTGTACACGGCCTCGGCCAGGTCGGTGGCTGAGTTGGCCTGATGATTGTTCAGTTCGATCAGCTCGTTGAGGGTCGCCGTCATCTGGTCGGCCAACTGGTTCATCTCACCGTTGACCAGCGCCGCCGCTGCCTGGACATGCCCATCGGTTGCCAGTTGCACCACCTGCCCCTGCAAGGTCATGTATTGACGCTCGAGGCCCTGGTAGCGGTCGAACAACGTTCGCTCCTCAGGAAGCACGATCAAGGCATCGTAGTGACTCTGAGCCTTGCTCAGGCCACCCTTGACCTCGTCGATGCGGGCACGGTTCTGCTGCTGGGCGGCCGGGTCGGTGTTGACCAGCAGGCGCAGCGTCAGGGCGCGGATGCGCAGCATGTCCTGGGTCATACGGCCCACCGAGATCACGCTCGGCAACCAGTTGTTGTCGACCTGCTCGGACTGCTGGCGCATGTTGGTCATCTGTTGCAGCGCGAAGCCGCCCAGCGCCACTACCAGCAGCGCCATGATGCCAAAGCCAAGGCCGGCGCGCGGCGCGATATTCAAGCGTCTCAGGCTCATTTCCAGGATCCCTCCCAAGCGTGATATTCCGTTGCTTAAAAAAGGTATCGGGCCGCCTGGAAATTGCGTAAGACGAAAAGGCGATATCAAATCGCTATCTGCGCATGAAACTCGTTATTTCGCGCTTTTTGGCAGCAAATCGACAAAATTCCTGCGGCTCACCCGCTCTGCCACCGCTTCTGGCAACGCATCGAGGAAGGGATCGAAAGCGTGCATCTGTTCGCCGATGCTGCCGAAGCGCCCCACCACATCGGAACCGAGCATGAAGCGCTCGGGAAAGCGTTGGACCAACTCGACCCAGGCCTTGCGTGGCACGCCCTGCTCATCCAGCAGGTAGGGCTCGAGCACGCTCCAGGACAGGTCCACGTATAGGTTGGGATAATCCTCTAGCAATCGTGTGAGCACCGGCAGGAGAAAGTCCATGCGTTCCTGATGCCGGTGAATCTCCATGCTGCTGCCAGCATGAGCCCAGATGAAGCGGGTATGCGGATGGTTGCGCAACGGTTCTTCGATTTCCGCCAGGTACAGCGGGTTGCGCTCGCGCTTGGAGGTGATGTTCGAATGCAGCAGCACAGGGAGGTCGCGCTCGGCCGCGAGGTGGTAGACACGGGTCATGGCCTCGTTGTTGGCCCGCGGCGTATCGCCGCTGGTCAGGGCGGTGAGATCGTCATGACGGGTGAACACCTCGCCGATGCCCTGCCACAGCCCCGGATAAAGCTCGAGCATGCGCTCGATATGGTTGACCGCATTCTTGTCCACCGGGTTGAAGCCGGTAAGGAACGGATGAAAGCGCCTGCGCTGCTCGGCAGGCAGTTTCTCCAGCGCGGCGGCGACGTACAGGTCGGTGGCGCTGTACCAGTAGGCATCGGCATCATCGCCTGCGTAGTAGCGCGGGCGCTTGGGCTCGTCCTCGTGCCATTTCTTCGCCACCGGAATGCCGGAGATCATCGACTGTTCCACCCCGGCCTCGTCCATGGCCTTGAGCAAAGCCGGCATGCCCTCGGTTTCCTGGAAGAAATCCACGTAGTGCAGATGGGCGTCGCTGTAGCGGTAGTCGCGGGCTTGCGCAGTGTCGAGCAGGCTTGCGCTCAACAGCAGGCAGGCCAATGTGCGGGCAATCATCTCAGGCTCCTTTGCCGGTACCGCAAGAGTAGACCGGGCAGCGCGCGCGACGGTTCAGCCACGGACGGCAAAACGCTATGCTTGCAGGCATCCCTCAAGGAGTGTCGCCATGAGCAGCCCCCTGGTCATCCGCCCACGCGCCGAATCGGTCGAGGGCCAGCCGATCCTGCGTCCGCTGCCCTCGGCGCAGTGCCGCAGCGTAGGGCCTTTCGTGTTCTTCGACCATATGTTGGAAACCGACTATGCACCGGGTCATGGCATGGACATTCGCCAGCACCCGCATATTGGCCTTTCCACCCTCACCTACCTGTTCGAGGGTGAAATCCAGCACAAGGACAGCCTCGGCTCGGACCAGCGCGTGCGCCCGGGAGACGTCAGCTGGATGACCGCCGGAGCGGGCGTGGCGCATGTCGAGCGCACGCCGGCCGAGGTGTTCGAGCGCGGCTCGCGCCTGCATGGGCTGCAGGTCTGGCTGGCCTCGCCGAAGTCCGATGAGCAGGGCCCGGCAAGCTACAGCCATCATCCGGCCGACAGCCTGCCGGCCAGTGACAGCCTCGGCGTGCGGATCCGCATGATCGCCGGCACAGGTTTCTGCCTGGCCTCACCGGTACCGGTGCTCTCCCCTACGCTCTACGCTCATGTGCACATGCAGGCGGCCACCACCCTGATCGTGCCGACGGAACACGCACAGCGCGCACTGTATCTGCTCGAAGGCGAGTTGATGCTGGATGACGAGGAAGTCGAGCCATGCAGCCTGATCGTGCTGCCCGAGGGCGAAGAGGTGGTGCTGTATGCCGAGGAAGCGAGCCAGCTGGTGCTGATCGGCGGCGCGCCGCTGGATGGGCCGCGGCGGATGAACTGGAACTTCGTGGCCAGTGACCCGGAATTGATAGAGGCGGCACGGGCGCGCTGGGCAGCAGGGGATTGGCCGGCAGTGGCGGGAGAAAACGGGCGGATCGAACTGCCGCGCTGACGGGGGCCGCTTTGCGGCAGGCCCCTGAACTTTCAGCCTGCGAACACTTCCTTGAGCAAGTTATGCATCGAGCGGAAGGCCCGCTCCGAGGTGCGTCGGTCATACTGCATCTTGCCCGGCACATTGGCGTTCGAGTCGGTGAACGAGTGCACTGCCCCGCCATAGCTGAGCAACTGCCAGTCAACCTTGGCAGCATTCATCTCTTCTTCGAAGGCTGGCAACTGCTCCCGTGGCACCAGTGGATCGGAGGCACCATGCAGCACCAGCACCGAACCCTTGATGCGCTTGGCATCCTCGGGGTTCGGAGTATCCAGCGTGCCGTGGAACGACACCGCTGCCTTCAGATCGGCGCCGGTGCGGGCAAGCTCCAGGGCACAGCAGCCGCCGAAGCAGAAGCCGAAGGTGGCCACCTTGCCAGGCTCCAACAAGGCCTTCGATTGCCCCACCAACTGCGCCAGCGCTTCCTGCATGCGCTTGCGCAGTTCGGCGCGGTCGTTCTTCAGCGGCATCATCGCCGTACCGGCTTCGTCAGCATTGGACGGCCGCACCGACTGGCCATACAAGTCGGCAATCAGCACCACATAGCCTTGCTCGGCCACTTCCTTGGCGATACGTTCGGCGCCCTCGCCGATACCCATCCAGTTCGGCGCCATCACCAGGCCCGGCTGCGGCAGCGCGCCCGGGGCGTAGACCAGGCGGCTTTCGTAAGCCTTGCCTGACAGGTGATAGACCAACGACTCGACGATGACCTTGCTCATTCAGCTCTCCTTGGGCGTTCACGGGTCAGGACAGGATAGATGTATTCGTGGGAACGGCAGACATGAAAAAGCCCGCCGAAGCGGGCTTTTCTTGCCTCAGGTCAAGCCGACAGCTCGACCAGCAGCTTGTTCAGGCGACGCACGTAGGCCGCCGGATCCTTCAAGCTGTCACCGGCCGCCAGGGCCGCCTGGTCGAACAGGATGTGCGAAAGCTCGGCGAAGCGGTCTTCGCTCTGCTCGCCATCGAGCTTCTCGATCAGCGGGTGGCTCGGGTTGAACTCGAAGATCGGCTTGGACTCCGGCACCTTCTGCCCGCTGGCCTCGAGGATCTGGCGCATCTGCAGGCCCAGGTCCTGTTCGCCGATGGCGAGGATCGCCGGCGAGTCGGTCAGGCGGTGCGAGACACGCACCTCGGCAACGCTGTCACCCAGCGCGCCCTTGAGACGCTCGACCAGGCCTTCCTTGTCCTTGGCGACTTCTTCCTGGGCCTTCTTGTCCTCTTCGGAGTCCAGCTTGCCCAGGTCCAGGTCGCCGCGGGCGACGTCGACGAAGGCCTTTCCGTCGAACTCGTTGAGGTAGCTCATCAGCCACTCGTCGATGCGGTCGGTCAGCAGCAGCACTTCGATGCCTTTCTTGCGGAAGACTTCCAGGTGCGGGCTGTTCTTGACCTGAGCGTAGGATTCGCCGGTCAGGAAGTAGATCTTGTCCTGGCCTTCCTTGGCGCGGGCCAGGTAGTCGGCCAGGGCGACGCTCTGCTCGCCGCTGTCGTCATGGGTGGAGGCGAAGCGCAGCAGGCTGGCGATCTTCTCCTTGTTGGCGAAGTCTTCGGCCGGGCCTTCCTTCAACACCTGGCCGAAGTTCTTCCAGAAGCCCTTGTACTGCTCGGGCTCGTTCTTCGCCAGTTTCTCCAGCATGTCCAGCACGCGCTTGGTCAGCGCGGTCTTCATCGAGTCGATGATCGGGTCTTTCTGCAGGATCTCGCGGGAAACGTTCAGCGACAGGTCGTTGGAGTCGACCACGCCCTTGATGAAGCGCAGGTACAGCGGCAGGAATGACTCTGCCTGGTCCATGATGAACACGCGCTGCACGTACAGCTTCAGGCCGCGTGGCGCTTCGCGCTGGTACAGGTCGAACGGCGCGCGGGCCGGCACGTACAGCAGCGAGTTGTACTCCAGCTTGCCTTCGACCTTGTTGTGGCTCCAGGCCAGCGGGTTCTCGAAGTCATGGCCGATGTGCTTGTAGAACTCCTGGTACTCCTCGTCCTTCACCTCGGTGCGCGAACGGGTCCACAGGGCGCTGGCGCGGTTGACGGTTTCCCATTCCTGCGCCGGTTTTTCCTCGCCTTCGGCAGCCTCGGCCTGCTCCTTGGGCAGCTCGATCGGCAGGGCGATGTGGTCGGAGTACTTCTTGACCACGTTGCGCAGGCGCCAGCCATCGGCGAATTCATCCTCGCCCTTCTTCAGGTGCAGGACGATGCGGGTACCGCGCTGCGGCTTGTCGACGGTGGCGACTTCGAACTCGCCCTCGCCTTTCGACGACCAGTGCACGCCCTCGGCGGCCGGCAGGCCGGCGCGACGGCTGAACACGTCGACCTTGTCGGCGACGATGAACGCGGAGTAGAAGCCCACGCCGAACTGACCGATCAGGTGCGAGTCCTTTTTCTGGTCGCCAGTGAGGTTCTTCATGAAGTCGGCGGTGCCGGACTTGGCGATGGTACCCAGGTGCGCGATCACGTCTTCGCGGCTCATGCCGATGCCGTTGTCCTCGAGGGTCACGGTGTTGGCGGCCTTGTCGAAGCTGACGCGAATCTTCAGGTCGGCGTCGCCTTCGAGCAGCTCAGGCTTGGCCAGGGCCTCGAAGCGCAGCTTGTCGGCGGCGTCGGAGGCGTTGGAGATCAGCTCGCGGAGGAAGATCTCCTTGTTCGAATACAGGGAATGGATCATGAGGTGCAGCAGTTGCTTTACCTCGGTCTGAAAGCCCAGGGTTTCTTTTTGAGTCTCCACACTCATGGTCTTCAAAACTCCAATCTGTTGGTTGGTGACGCCTGGCGGCCAGCGGGCCGTTTTTGATGGCGGATGTCCAGCAGATGGGGGCAGCCCTGACTATTTCAAGGGCTTTTCGGGTTCAATCTTGAAATGCGCGCGCGCCGTGGCGATCGGGGTGTCGCGATCGCCCTGCCAAGCGGTAATGGCGACGTTGGTCACCCGCCGCCCCTGGCGCCACAGCTGGCACTGGGCGTAGGTATCGCGGTAAAGGCCGGCACGCAGGTAATCGATGGAGAAATCGATGATCTTCGGAATGCTCGCGCTTTCGCTGTAGATCAGCAGGTAGAGCGCCGCGGACAGCTCCATGAACCCGGCGATCACGCCGCCATGGATCGCCGGCAGCAACGGGTTGCCGATATTGTCCGGATTGGCCGGCAGACGGAACAGCAGGTCTTCGCCCTGGCGCTCGCATTCGATACCGATCAATCCGGCATAGGGGATCAACGCCAGCAAGGGCTGGTAATCACCCCGGGCGTGGGCCTGGTTCAGCTGTTGGCGGATATCGGTGGGGATCACGTGCGCCGCTCCTTGAGGCTGTTACCGAAGCGGATGCCGCCCTTGACGTCCTGCCCCAGGCGCATGAAGGTGCCGACCACCTGGCAGATCGGTTGCGAAGGGTCATCCTGGTAGGCCGTCCCCCGGGTGAAGATGACATCGCGGGTCACCCGGTAGCACTGGGCATGGCCATAGATGTCCTTGCCCGCCTCGGCCGGGTGCATGTAGTCGATGCGCAGGTCCAGAGTCGGGCACACTTCGAAGCTGGGCAGCGCGCAGAGCGTGGCCATGCCGCAGGTGGTGTCCATCAGCGTGGTCAGCACACCCCCATGCACCGCGCCATTCTGCGGATTGCCGACAATGGCCGGCGACCAGGGCAGCACCAGGGTCATGCCATCGGCGTCGGCATGCTGCACCCGCATCTGTAATACCTGGCAATGTTTCAATGCCGACAGAAAGCGCTCGGCCATCGCCATCAATGGAGTCTCGTTCATTGTCCGCCGCCGCATAAAATGGGTAAAAAGTCTATATAGGCTGGGCAGTTATATATCTGTAACCTGCGTTGAACTTATTCGCCAGGGGCGTACTCGAAGGAACATACAAAGTTATTCCACCCAGGAGAAACACCCCATGCGTAAACCTTTTGCTTTTGCTCTGATGCTGGCCGCTGCCATGGGCCTGGCTGCTTGCGATAAAGCGAGCGAAGACAAAGCCCAGGACGCACAGCAACATGCCGAGCAAGCCCAAGAGAAGATGGGCGAAGCTCAGGATAAGATGAACGACGCCGCCAAGGAAAACGCCGAAGCCGCCAAAGATCAGGCCGAAGCGCAGCAGAAGGCCGCCGAGGAAGCCGCGCCTTCCACTCCAGCGCCGGCCACTGCACCTGCCGAGCCTGCCAAGCAGTAATCTCGCTACATAAAAAAACCCGACACTGTCGGGTTTTTTTATGTCTGTCATTTAAAGCTGAAAGGCTTCAGCCGGCACTGTCGGAAGAGTCTCTACTCGCCTCTACCGGTGCACTTTCGGTGGGCGTGAACACCATCACTTCCAGTACATGGGAGTGGAACTCACGGCGATACAGGATGAACACCACGCCCACGCTCATGGCCATGAACAGCCAGGGGCTGATGAACCAGCTCAACATGGCCATGCCGAAGTAATACGAGCGCAACCCCAGGTTGAACTGGTTGGCGGCCAGCGACAGTACCCGCGCCGCCCGGGAGGCGAAAGCCTTGCGCTCGAGTTCGTTGACCTGGCGTTCGCCTATCATCGGCGCCGAGCCCACCAACACTGCGGCGAAGTTGTATTGACGCATGCACCAGCTGAAAGTGAAGAACGCATAGACGAACACCGTCGCCAGGCACAGCAGCTTGATTTCCGACATGCCTTGGGACGCCTGCTGCACCAGCGGCAGGTCGGCCAGCAGCGACAATGCGCGGTCGGACGCACCGAGCACGGTGAGGATGCCGGCAAGAATGATCAGGGTGCTGGAGGCGAAGAACGATGCGTTGCGCTCCAGGTTGCCTATCACGCTGGCATCAGCGATGCGGTTGTCGCGCAGCAGCATGCGGCGCATCCAATCCTCACGGTAAAGGTGCAACACGCTGGCCAGGCACGCAGTATCGCGCCCCTTCCAGGTGGCATAGCGGGTGTAGCCGCCCCAGCAGATGGCGAACCAGCAGACGGCCAGGAGGTTGCCCAGGTTGCTTTGGATGAAGGTCATGCAGGAATCCCTTTAAAGAGAAACAGACCGGTTTTCGACGCCCGGATTCGTTAAAAGACACGCCATCCAGTAAAAATCGTGGGGCAAGTCGCATCGGCGATAGCGTCGGTCCAGGCCACAAAAAACCCCGCGCCTTTCGGCAGCGGGGTTTCGATATCCACCTTTGACGGGGGCCCTTCGGCTTTTGGCCAGCGCCCCGTCCATCAGGCTTCAATCCATCAGGCCAGCGCCTCGCGCGGCTTGCCCAGCATGCGGTCGCAGACCACGGCGACAGCCAGGGTGACCACCGATGGCACCAGCCAGGCCATGCCTTCGTTGCTGAACGGCAGGTGAGCCAGGGCGTCAGGCAGTACGTGGGCGAAGCTGCTGCCCTTGATGGCGTCGACAACGCCGAACACCAGCGACACCAGCATGACCGGGGCCAGGATGCGGGTTGGGGAGTTCCACAGGTCCTTCACGAAGCTCAGGCCCACGACCACGATGCACGGCGGGTAGATCGCCGTCAGCACCGGGATCGAGAACATGATCAGCTTGGTCAGGCCCAGGTTGGAGATCACCAGCGAGAAACCAGCCAGGATCACCACCAGGGCACGGTACGACAGCGGCAGGATCTGGCTGAAGTATTCGGCACAGGCGCAGGTCAGCCCCACGGCGGTGACCAGGCAGGCCAGTGCGATCAGTACGGCCAGGAAACCACTGCCCAGCGACCCGAAGGTGTGCTGCACATAGGCATGCAATACCATCGCACCGTTGGTGGCATCGGCTGCGATGTCATGGCTGCCCGCACCGAGGCGGAACAGGCTGACATACACCAGGACCAGACCCAGGCCGGCAATCAGGCCCGCAATGATGGCATAGCGAGTGATCAGCTTCGGCGACTCGACGCCACGCGAACGGATGGCATTGACGATGACGATACCGAAGACCAGTGCCCCCAGCGTGTCCATGGTCAGGTAACCATCGGAGAAACCTTTGGAGAACGCGGCGGCGGCGTAGGCAGGCTGGGCCTCACCGATCGTGCCGGCCGGCAATGCGAACGCCGCGATGCCCAGCACAGCCAGGGCGATGATCTTCAAGGGCGCGAGGAAACGCCCCACGGTGTCGAGCAACTTGCCCGGGTACATCGACACGGCCAGGACCACGGCGAAGTACACCACGCTGTAGATGAGCAGTGCCAGCGGGCTTTCACCGGTCAGCGGCGCCACGCCTACTTCGAACGACACGGTCGCGGTGCGTGGGGTTGCGAACAGCGGGCCGACCGAGAGGTAGCACACCGCCGCCAGCAGGCCGCCGAAGAACTTGCCGATCGGGCTGCTCAGGGCGTCCATGCCGCCACCGACCTTGGCCAGGGCGATCACGGTGATGACCGGCAGGCCCACGGCGGTGACCAGGAAGCCGAGTGCGGCCATCCATACGTTCGGGCCAGACTGCAGGCCGACGATAGGCGGGAAGATGATGTTGCCGGCGCCTACGAAAAGCGCAAACGTCATAAAGCCAAGCGCCAGGATATCCTGGCCTTTTAACACTTTCATTTAAGGAAATACCACACTGCTGAAATCGGGAGTCGGAGGGGATTTCCCATAGGATGAAGGGAAATGCTGCCCGGCTTGGTGAGCCAGACCCGTTTAGCGTGTCGTTCCCTTTTGGGGTACGGGCACAGAGTGAACGCGTAGCCTACCTGTTTTGCCAGGCAAACGCACTGGCACAGTGCTGCTTGTCCGATGTGCGTATGTGTTTGTCGTCTGGTTGAACGTGTTCGGCGACAATTTATTGCGTATTCAAACGAATGTCTGGGTGAAAACCCTGATAGCGACCACCGAAATTTCCTCAGGTGTACAGCCCAGCTTCCAAGCGATCCCCATCAACGACAAAGGCCACCCGAAGGTGGCCTTTGTGCGCGTGGGGGGTATTGCGTGTTACTTACTTCTTGACTTCCCAGCCAGTCAGCTCGGCCAGGGCCTTGCCGATGTCAGCCAGGGAACGCACGGTTTTCACACCAGCGTCCTGCAGGGCGGCGAACTTCTCGTCCGCAGTACCCTTGCCACCGGAAATGATGGCGCCAGCGTGGCCCATGCGCTTGCCCGCAGGTGCGGTAACACCGGCGATGTAGGAAACGACAGGCTTGGTCACGTTGGCCTTGATGTAGGCCGCGGCTTCCTCTTCAGCGGAACCGCCGATCTCACCGATCATGACGATCGCTTCGGTCTTCGGATCTTCCTGGAACAGCTTCAGGATGTCGATGAAGTTGGAGCCCGGGATCGGGTCACCGCCGATGCCGACGCAGGTCGACTGGCCGAAACCGGCGTCGGTGGTCTGCTTGACAGCTTCGTAGGTCAGGGTGCCGGAACGCGAAACGATACCGACCTTGCCTGGCAGGTGGATGTGACCCGGCATGATGCCGATCTTGCACTCGCCCGGAGTGATCACGCCTGGGCAGTTCGGGCCGATCAGGGTCACGCCCAGCTCGTCACACTTGACCTTGGCGTCCAGCATGTCGAGGGTAGGGATACCCTCGGTGATGCAGACGATCAGCTTGATGCCACCGAAGGCGGCTTCCAGGATCGAGTCCTTGCAGAAAGGAGCCGGTACGTAGATCACCGACGCGTCAGCGCCGGTAGCTTCTACGGCTTCTTTCACGGTGTTGAACACCGGCAGGCCCAGGTGGGTGGTGCCACCCTTGCCCGGGGTGACGCCGCCGACCATCTTGGTGCCGTAGGCGATGGCTTGTTCGGAGTGGAAAGTACCCTGCGAGCCGGTGAAGCCCTGGCAGATGACTTTGGTGTCTTTATTGATCAGGACGCTCATTACTTGCCCTCCGCAGCTTTGACAACTTGTTGAGCAGCGTCGGTCAGGCTGGTTGCCGCAATGATGTTCAAACCGCTTTCTGCCAGTACTTTAGCGCCCAGTTCGGCGTTGTTGCCTTCGAGGCGAACGACGACCGGAACCTTGACGCCGACTTCTTTCACTGCACCGATGATGCCTTCGGCAATCATGTCGCAGCGAACGATGCCGCCGAAGATGTTGACCAGTACGGCCGCGACATTGCTGTCGGACAGGATGATCTTGAACGCTTCGGTAACGCGCTCTTTGGTAGCACCGCCGCCAACGTCGAGGAAGTTGGCAGGCTTGCCGCCGTGCAGGTTGACGATGTCCATGGTACCCATGGCCAGGCCGGCACCGTTGACCATGCAGCCGATGTTGCCTTCGAGGGCAACGTAGTTCAGTTCGAACTTGGCGGCGTGGGCTTCACGGGCGTCGTCCTGCGACGGGTCGTGGAAGGTCTTCAGCTTAGGCTGACGGTACATGGCGTTGGCGTCGATGTTGATCTTGGCATCGAGGCAGTGCAGGTCGCCATCGGCCTTGATCACCAGCGGGTTCACTTCCAGCAGGGCCAGATCGTGATCCTTGAACAGCTTGGCCAGGCCTACGAAGATCTTGGCGAACTGCTGAACTTGCTTGCCTTCCAGGCCCAGCTGGAACGCCAGCTCGCGACCCTGGAACGGCTGAGCGCCGACCAGCGGATCGATGGTGGCCTTGAGGATCTTCTCAGGAGTGTCGTGAGCGACTTTCTCGATGTCCACGCCACCTTCGGTGGAAGCCATGAACACGATGCGGCGGCTCGAACGATCGACTACAGCGCCCAGGTACAGCTCTTTGGCGATGTCAGTGCAGGATTCGACCAGGATCTTGGAAACTGGCTGACCATTGGCGTCGGTCTGGTAGGTAACCAGGTTCTTGCCAAGCCACTGGGCAGCGAACGCCTTGGCGTCTTCCTTGCTGCGAACCAGCTTGACGCCGCCCGCTTTACCGCGACCACCAGCGTGGACCTGGGCTTTTACAACCCACTCGGAACCGCCGATCTTGTCGCAGGCTTCTGCTGCAGCTTCAGGGGTGTCGACTGCGAAACCCTTGGAAACTGGCAGGCCGTATTCAGCGAACAGCTGCTTACCCTGATACTCGTGAAGATTCATGCTTTTTACCGTCTTCGTTAGGTACTGCGCTTCGGCGCTGCGCCATTACTGGCGCCGCACCACCTGTGACCGTTGACCCCGGGTTTTCCCATGTGATCCGGTCCGGCGGACGTTCCGCGGTGAGTCTTGCACGCAAGACCCACGACGGGCAGACCGCCGTGGTTTCTTATAATTAACGCTTCTTACGGTTGGCGACGTGAATGGCACCGCCATTCACCGCCAGCGCTGCTTCATGCAACGCTTCGGACAGGGTCGGATGGCTGAAGACCATCATGCCCAGATCCTCGGCACTGGTGCCGAATTCCATTGCGATCGCGCCCTGCTGTACCAGTTCGGCAGCCGATGGGCCAATCACGTGAACACCCAGGACGCGGTCGGTCTTGGCGTCGGCGATGACCTTGACGAAACCACCGGTATCGTTGGCTGCCATCGCACGGCCGCTGGCCGCGAACGGGAAGGTGCCTACGTTAACCTCAACACCCTCGGCCTTCAAGGCTTGTTCGGTCTTGCCGACCCACGCGATTTCCGGGTGGGTGTAGATGACCGACGGGATCAGGTCGTAGTTCATCTGGGCTTTGTGGCCCTTGATGCGCTCGACGACCATGATGCCCTCTTCCGAGGCCTTGTGCGCCAGCATCATGCCACGCACCACGTCACCGATGGCGAATACGCCCGGAACGCTGGTAGCGCAGTGGTCATCGACGAAGATGTAGCCACGCTCGTCGATGGTCACACCGCTGTCGGCAGCCAGCAGGTCAGTGGTCACCGGACGACGGCCGACCGCGACGATCAGCTTGTCGAAGGTGATCTTCTGCTCGCCTTCGGCGTTGGTGTAGGTGACTTCGACTTCGTTGCCGTTGACTTTCGAGCCGGTGACGCGAGCGCCCAGCTTGATGTCCAGGCCTTGCTTGGTCAGAGTCTTCTGGGCTTCTTTCGACACGGCAGTGTCGGCAGCCATCAGGAAGGTGTCCAGGGCTTCCAGGACGGTGACTTCGGCACCCAGGCGAGCCCAGACCGAGCCCAGTTCCAGGCCGATCACGCCGGCACCGATGACGCCCAGGCGCTTCGGTACAGCCTGGAATTCCAGGGCGCCGGTGGAATCGACGATGACGTTCTGGTCGACCGGAGCCGGTGGAATGTCGATCGGACGCGAGCCGGAAGCCAGGATCACGTTCTCGGCTTCGATGACTTCGGTGGTGCCGTCAGCCTTGGTGACTTCGACTTTCTTGCCGGCCAGCAGCTTGCCATGGCCCTGGATCGAAGTGACGCCGTTGGCCTTGAACAGGGTGGCAACACCGCCGGTCAGGTTCTTGACGATACCGGCCTTGCGGCCAACCATCGCGGCGACGTCCATCTTCACTTCACCCGTGGAGATACCGTGGACGTTGAAGCTCTCTTTGGCTTCCTTGTACTTCCAGGAGCTGTCCAGCAGCGCCTTGGAAGGAATGCAACCTACGTTCAGGCAGGTGCCGCCCAGGGCCAGCTTGCCCTCGGCGTCGGTGTACTTCTCGATACAGGCAGTCTTCAGACCGAGTTGGGCAGCCTTGATGGCGGCAACATAGCCGCCAGGACCTGCACCAATCACCACTACGTCGAATTTCTGGGTCATAAAAGATTCCTTATCAGCTACAAGCTACAAGCCGCGTACCGCACGGCCCCGTCTCTTGAAGAACGGGGCCGGCGGCGCGCAGCTAGTTGATTAGATGTCCAGCAGCAGGCGAGACGGATCTTCCAGCAGGTTCTTGATGGTCACCAGGAAGGTTACCGCTTCCTTGCCGTCGATCAGGCGGTGGTCGTAGGACAGCGCCAGGTACATCATTGGGCGGATCACCACTTGGCCATTGATGGCCATCGGGCGCTGGATGATGTTGTGCATGCCCAGGATCGCGGCCTGCGGCGGGTTGACGATCGGGGTCGACATCATCGAGCCGAAGGTACCACCGTTGGTGATGGTGAAGGTACCGCCAGTCATTTCTTCGATGGCCAGCTTGCCGTCACGGGCCTTCTTGCCGAAGGTAGCGATGCCGTTCTCGATTTCCGCCAAGCTCATCGACTCGGCGTTGCGCAGTACCGGTACCACCAGGCCACGGTCGCTGGAAACAGCGACGCCAACGTCTGCATAACCGTGGTAGACGATGTCGTTGCCGTCGATCGAGGCGTTGACCGCCGGGAAGCGCTTCAGCGCCTCGGTGGCGGCCTTGACGAAGAACGACATGAAGCCCAGGCGCACGCCGTTGTGGGTCTTCTCGAACAGGTCCTTGTACTTCGAACGCAGGGCCATGACTTCGGTCATGTCGACTTCGTTGAAGGTGGTCAGCATCGCCATGTTCGACTGGGCTTCGACCAGACGCTCGGCGATCTTGGCGCGCAGGCGGGTCATCGGCACACGCTTCTCGGTACGGTCGCCAGCGGCGACGACGACCGGAGCAGCGGCGGCGGCAGCGGCCGGCTTGGCAGCTGGAGCCGGGGCCGACTTTTTGTTGGCGACGGCGGCGACGACGTCTTCCTTGGTGATGCGACCGCCCTTGCCGGTGCCGGCAACGGTAGCCAGGTCGATACCGTTCTCTTCAGCCAGCTTGCGCGCGGCAGGTGCGGCAACCGGGTCGTCTTCGCCAGCGTCGGCGGCGACAGCAGCGGCTGGAGCGGCAGCGGCCGGGGCGGCAGCTGGAGCAGCGGCGGCAGCGCCGCCTTCCACGATCGAGCCCAGCACTTCGTCGGACAGGACGGTATCGCCCTCGCCCTTGACGATGGCACCCAGCACGCCGTCGGCGGTGGCCAGGACTTCCAGCACGACTTTGTCGGTTTCGATGTCGACGATCAGCTCGTCACGCTTGACGGCGTCGCCCGGCTGCTTGTGCCAGGTGGCAACGGTGCCATCGGCAACCGATTCCGGGAAGGTTGGGGCTTTGATCTCGATAGCCATTATCTGTGTTTCCTTAAATTCGGTTTCAGGTGCGCGAAGGCGTTAGACAGTGAACGCGTCTTGCAGCAGTTTTTCCTGCTGTTCGGCGTGCTTCGATGCGTAACCACAGGCTGGCGCGGCGGACGCGTCGCGGCCGGCGTATTCCAGGACCAGTGCCTTGTTGTGGCGGCCCAGGATACGGCGCATGTGGTGCTGGCTGCTGTACCAGGCGCCCTGGTTCATCGGCTCTTCCTGACACCACACTGCATGCTTGAGGTTGGTGTAAGGCGCCAGGATTTCGACCAGGTCGTCCTCAGGGAACGGATACAGCTGTTCGATACGCACGATGGCGATGTCTTCACGGCCTTCGGCACGGCGTTTTTCCAGCAGGTCGTAGTAGACCTTGCCGCCGCACAGGACCAGGCGTTCGACCTTGGCCGGATCGAGGGTATCGATTTCCGGGATCACGGTCTGGAACGAGCCTTCGGCCAGGTCTTCCAGGGTCGAGATGGCCAGCTTGTGGCGCAGCAGCGACTTCGGCGTCAGCACGACCAACGGCTTGCGCAGCGGGCGGATGACCTGGCGACGCAGCAGGTGGTAGATCTGTGCTGGAGTGGTCGGCACGCACACCTGGATGTTGTGCTCGGCGCACAGCTGCAGGTAACGCTCCAGACGCGCGGAGGAGTGCTCCGGGCCCTGCCCTTCATAACCGTGTGGCAGCAGCATGGTCAGACCGCACAGACGGCCCCACTTGTGCTCGCCGCTGGTGATGAACTGGTCGATCACCACTTGCGCGCCGTTGGCGAAGTCGCCGAACTGGGCTTCCCAGATCACCAGCGCGTTCGGCGTGGTGGTCGAGTAGCCGTATTCGAAAGCCAGTACCGCTTCTTCCGAAAGGAAGGAGTCGTACAGGTCGAAGCGCGGCTGGCCCGGGAACAGGTTCTTCAGCGGAACGTAGGTGCTGGCGTCCTTCTGGTTGTGCAGCACCGCGTGACGGTGCGAGAAGGTGCCACGGCCGATGTCCTGGCCGGTCATGCGGATCGGGTGACCCTCGAACTGCAGGGTGGCGTAGGCCATGGTCTCGGCGTAACCCCAGTTGATCGGCAAGCCGCCGGCTTGCATCTTCTGGCGGTCTTCGTAGATCTTCGCGACCTGACGCTGGACGACGAAGCCCTCTGGCAGCTCCAGCAGCTTGGCCGACAGTTCCTGCAGGGTCTTGAGGTCGAAGCGGGTGTCGTGACGCGCGGTCCAGGCATGGCCCAGGTACGGGCGCCAGTCGACGAACAGCTCGCGGTTCGGCTCCTTGACCAGGCTCTTGACGACGTGCAGGCCGTTGTCCAGGGCGTTGCGGTACTCGTCGATCTTGGCCTGGGCGCGTTCGGCATCGATGCGGCCGGCACTGATCAGTTGCTCGGCGTACAGCTCACGAGTGGTGCGCTGCTTGCTGATCTGCTGGTACATCAGCGGCTGGGTGCCGTTCGGCTCGTCGGCCTCGTTGTGGCCACGGCGGCGGTAGCAGACCAGGTCGATGACCACGTCACGCTTGAACTGCATGCGGTAATCGATGGCCAGCTGGGTGACGAACATCACCGCTTCAGGATCGTCGCCGTTCACGTGCAGGATCGGTGCCTGGATCATCTTGGCAACGTCGGTGGCGTACTCGGTGGAGCGCGCGTCCAGCGGGTTGCTGATGGTGAAGCCGACCTGGTTGTTGATCACGATGTGCACGGTGCCGCCGGTCTTGAAACCGCGGGTCTGCGACATCTGGAAGGTTTCCATGACCACGCCCTGGCCGGCGAACGCCGCGTCGCCGTGGATCGAGATCGGCAGGACCTTGTCGCCAACGCTATCGTTGCGGCGATCCTGGCGGGCGCGAACCGAACCTTCAACCACTGGCGAGACGATTTCCAGGTGGGAGGGGTTGAACGCCATGGCCAGGTGAACTTCGCCACCGGGGGTCATCACGTTGGAGGAGAAGCCCTGGTGATACTTCACGTCACCGGAGCCCAGCTCGTTCATCTTCTTGCCTTCGAACTCGTCGAACAGCTCGCGCGGGTTCTTGCCGAAGGTGTTGACGAGCACGTTCAGGCGGCCACGGTGGGCCATGCCGATCACGACTTCCTTGGTACCGTAGGAACCGGAGCGCTGGATCATTTCGTCCAGCATCGGGATCAGGCTCTCGCCGCCTTCCAGGCCGAAGCGCTTGGTGCCCGGGTACTTGGTGCCCAGGTACTTCTCCAGGCCCTCACCGGCCGTGACGCGCTCGAGCAGGTGCGCCTGCACATCGGCGGAGAACTCCGGACGGCCACGCACGCTTTCCAGGCGCTGCTGGAACCAGCTGCGCTGCTCGGAATCGACGATGTGGGTGAATTCGGCACCAATGGTGCGACAATATGTCTTCTCGAGCGCCTCGAAGATTTCGCGTAGGCTCGCTTCCTCTTTGCCGATGAACAGGTCGCCGGCACGGAAGGTCGTATCAAGATCGGCATTGGTCAAGCCGTAATGATTGATCGACAGGTCTACGGGCGCAGGACGCTGCCACAACCCCAACGGGTCGAGCTTGGCAGCCTGATGGCCGCGCATACGATAGGCCTGGATCAGTCGCAGCACTTCAACCTGCTTCTTCTCGTGCTCTGTGCTCACGCTCCCGGCGGAAACCGGTTGGGCGCGGCGCTGGTTCTTTGCCAGCAATACGAAATGGTCGCGGATCGTCGAGTGCGATACATCGGTAGCGGTGCTGCCGTCGGCGGGCAACTTCTGGAAGTAGGTGCGCCACTCTTCTGGCACAGCGTTAGGGTCGTGCAGGTAGAGCTCATAAAGCTCTTCCACATATGCAGCGTTACCACCTGAAAGGTGGGCGCTTTCCCACATGCGCTGCATCACGCTTTCTTGCATGCTTGGTCACCCTCGGTTAGGGGACTGATCGGCGAGAGCCACAGCAAACCTGGAAAAGTCCGAACACAGCGACTGAACCACGCCACCTGGATCCTGCTGATTTTCCGGGTACCAGCCCGGAAGCCCCTGCTGGTCTCATATCTTCATAGGTAATGAGCGCGGGCTTTGTGGGCCCTTGCCCGGGTTTTACCTCAGTGCGGGCTCACCACCCGCACCTCGGCTTACTGCAGGTACAACGTTTTGAATCAGGTGCCGCTCTGCAGCAGCATGTTACGTACGTGGCCGATAGCCTTGGTCGGGTTCAGACCCTTCGGGCAAACGTTCACGCAGTTCATGATCCCGCGGCAGCGGAATACGCTGAACGGGTCATCCAGGGACGCCAGGCGCTCCTGAGTCTTGGTGTCACGGCTGTCGGCCAGGAAGCGATAGGCCTGCAGCAGTGCGGCGGGGCCCAGGAACTTGTCCGGGTTCCACCAGAACGATGGGCAGGAGGTCGAGCAGCAAGCGCACAGGATGCACTCGTACAGACCGTCCAGCTTGTCGCGGTCTTCCGGGGACTGCAGACGCTCGATGGCCGGAGCCGGCGTGTCGTTCTGCAGGAACGGCTTCACCTTCTCGTACTGCTTGTAGAAGATGCTCATATCGACCACCAGGTCACGAATGACCGGCAGGCCAGGCAGCGGGCGCAGCACCAGCTTGTTGCCCTTGACCACGCCCGACAGAGGGGTGATGCAGGCCAGGCCGTTCTTGCCGTTCATGTTCATGCCATCGGAACCGCACACGCCTTCACGGCAGGAGCGACGGTACGAGAAGCCCTCGTCCTTTTCCTTGATCAGTGCCAGCACGTCCAGAACCATCAGGTCCTTGCCGCCGGTATCGACGTCGAACGACTCCATCTTGGGCGCCGAGTCGGTGTCGGGGTTGTAGCGATAAACTTCGACTTTCAACATAGCAGCCACCCTTAGTAAGTCCGGACTTTTGGTTCGAAGGCAGGAACTGTCTTCGGCGCAAAGTTGACGCCGCGCTTGGCAACGCGCTTCTCACCCGGGTAGTACAGGGTGTGGCACAGCCAGTTCTCGTCGTCACGGTCTTCGAAGTCTTCACGGGCGTGTGCGCCGCGGGACTCTTTACGGGCTTCGGCCGCGATGGCGGTAGCTTCGGCGACTTCCAGCAGGTTCTGCAGCTCCAGCGCTTCGATACGCGCGGTGTTGAAGGCCTGGGACTTGTCGTTGATCTTGACGTTGGCGATGCGGTCTCGCAGGCCAGCCAGCTGCTCGATACCCTTCTGCATGTATTCGCCGGTACGGAATACACCGAAGTAGTTCTGCATGCAGCTCTGCAGCTCGCGCTTCAGGCTTGCCACGTCTTCGCCGCTGGTACGCTCGTTGAGCTTGTTCAGGCGGTTCAGGGCAACATCGACGTCGGTGTCGCTGGCATCGCGGTACTCGACGCCTTCGGTCAGCGCCTTTTCCAGGTGCAGGCCGGCGGCACGACCGAATACAACCAGGTCGAGCAGCGAGTTGCCGCCCAGACGGTTGGCGCCATGGACCGACACGCAGGCCACTTCACCCACGGCGAACAGACCCGGGATGATGTGGTCCTTGCCTTCGGCGTCCATGGTGATGGCCTGGCCATGAATGTTGGTGGCAACGCCGCCCATCATGTAATGGCAGGTCGGCACGACCGGAACCGGGGCGACCACCGGGTCGACGTGGGCGAAGGTCTTGGACAGCTCGCAGATACCTGGCAGGCGGCTGTGCAGCACTTCCTCGCCCAGGTGATCCAGCTTCAGCAGCACGTGGTCCTTGTTCGGGCCCACGCCGTTGCCGGCGATGATTTCCTTGACCATGGAGCGGGCGACCACGTCGCGGCCGGCCAGGTCTTTCGCGTTCGGCGCGTAACGCTCCATGAAGCGCTCGCCGTGGGCGTTGATCAGGTAGCCACCTTCACCGCGGCAACCTTCGGTGACCAGTACACCGGCGCCGGCGATGCCGGTCGGGTGGAACTGCCACATCTCGATATCCTGCACCGGCACGCCGGCACGCAGGGCCATGCCGATACCGTCACCGGTATTGATCAGGGCGTTGGTGGTGGAGGCGTAGATACGGCCAGCACCGCCAGTCGCCAGCACGGTGGCCTTGGACTTGATGTACATGGTTTCGCCGGTTTCGATGCAGATCGCGATCACACCGACGAACGCGCCGTCCTGGTTCTTCACCAGGTCAACGGCGTAGTACTCGTTGAGGAAGGTGGTGCCTGCCTTCAGGTTGCCCTGGTACAGGGTGTGCAGCAGCGCGTGACCGGTACGGTCGGAGGCTGCGCAGGTACGGGCAGCCTGGCCGCCCTTGCCGAAGTCCTTGGACTGGCCACCGAACGGACGCTGGTAGATACGACCGGTTTCGGTACGCGAGAACGGCAGGCCCATGTGGTCCAGCTCGAAGACCGCGGCAGGGCCTTCCTGGCACATGTATTCGATAGCGTCCTGGTCACCGATGTAGTCGGAACCCTTGACGGTATCGTACATGTGCCAGCGCCAGTCGTCGTTCGGGTCGGCCGAAGCGATGGCGCAGGTAATGCCGCCCTGGGCGGAAACGGTATGCGAACGGGTCGGGAACACCTTGGTGACTACAGCGGTCTTGTGGCCGCCTTGAGCCAGTTGCAGTGCTGCGCGCATGCCCGCGCCGCCGCCACCGATGATGATGGCGTCGAAGGAAATGGTTGGAATGTTAGCCATGAATCAGATACCCCAGAGAATCTGCACACCCCAGACGAAGTAAGCGAACATCGCAACGCCGCATACCGCCTGGAACAGGAAACGAATCGCAGTCGCCGACTTGCCGAACGCCATCGGCGTCAGGTAGTCGGTGGCAATGGTCCACATGCCGACCCAGGCGTGGGCGCCCAGGGCAACGAGGGCCAGCAGACTGAAGATGCGCATCGCATTGTTGGTGAACAGAGCGTGCCACTGGGCGTAGTCGATGCCCGGGTGGGCGGCGAGGTAGCCGATCAGGAAAATGAAATAAGCCGCGAGAACGACCGCCGAGACGCGCTGCGCCATCCAGTCGTAGAGGCCCGAACGCGACAGGTTCGTGACGTTAGTTACCATACCCAAACTCCTGCCAGAACGATCAGCACCACGGAGATGACGATCACGATTTTCGAGCCCAGCTTGCCGCCTTCCAGCGTCTCACCGACACCCATGTCCATGATCAGGTGGCGCACACCTGCCACGAGGTGGTACAGCAGGCCGGACAGCAGGCCCCAGGTCACCAGTTTGGCCAGCGGACTGGTCAGACACGCCTTCACCTCGGCAAAGCCTTCCTCCGAACCCAGCGACTTGCCCAGTGCGTACAGCATGATGGCAAGGCCGAGGAAGAGGATGACGCCGGAAATACGGTGAAGAATGGACGTGTACGCGGTGATCGGGAGTTTGATGGTCCTTAGGTCTAGGTTTACAGGTCGTTGGCTTTTCACGGCTTTTTTCACACTGAAGAGCCCCTAGCTAACAGGGCAAAGTTGTTGGTAAGTGTACTGGTCAGGTACCCACCACCCAGGAGAGCGACGACACCCAGCAGGGCGGGCTTGAAAGCCCCTGGGAGTCGGCTGCCGAGTATAGACAGTTAGGCTGCTTATGACAACGTGAGGGGCTAGCCCAAATAGCGCATTGCCTTTAAGGGACAAAAGGCGTAAACGGGCGAGAATTTCGTGAAAAATCAGGCCTCAGAGGGCGTTTCAACCAGCCTTTAGGCAAATTGACATTCGAATTTATCCCTCTATAGTGGTGCGGGCCCTGCGTGGGGGGTCTGTCTGATGATTTCAAGCATTAATAGGAGGCCACATGGCTGACAAAAAAGCGCAGTTGATCATCGAGGGCGCTGCCCCCGTCGAGCTGCCCATTTTAACCGGCACCGTTGGTCCCGATGTTATCGACGTCCGCGGGTTGGGGGCATCAGGCCACTTCACCTTCGACCCTGGTTTCATGGCGACCGCCTCGTGCGAGTCGAAGATCACCTACATCGATGGCGACAAGGGCGTGCTGCTGCACCGCGGCTACCCGATCGAACAGCTCGCCGAACAGTCGGACTACCTCGAGACCTGCTACCTGCTGCTCAACGGCGAACTGCCGAATGCCGAGCAGAAGGCCCAGTTCGTCAGCACCGTGAAGAACCACACCATGGTTCACGAGCAGCTGAAGTCGTTCTTCAACGGCTTCCGCCGCGACGCCCACCCCATGGCAGTGATGTGCGGCGTGGTCGGCGCCCTGTCGGCGTTCTATCACGACTCGCTGGACATCAATAACCCGCAGCACCGCGAAATCTCCGCGGTACGCCTGGTCGCGAAAATGCCGACCCTGGCCGCGATGGTCTACAAGTACTCCATGGGCCAACCCATGATGTACCCGCGCAATGACCTGTCGTACGCGGAAAACTTCCTGCACATGATGTTCAACACCCCGTGCGAGATCAAACCGATCAGCCCGGTGCTGGCCAAGGCGATGGACCGGATCTTCATCCTCCACGCCGACCACGAGCAGAACGCCTCCACCTCCACCGTACGCCTGGCGGGCTCCTCGGGCGCCAACCCGTTCGCCTGTATCGCCGCCGGCATCGCCGCACTGTGGGGCCCGGCCCACGGCGGTGCGAACGAAGCCGTACTGACCATGCTCGATGAAATCGGCGATGTCTCGAACATCGACAAGTTCATCGCCAAGGCCAAGGACAAGAACGATCCGTTCAAGCTCATGGGCTTCGGTCACCGCGTGTACAAGAACCGCGACCCGCGCGCCACCGTGATGAAGAAGACCTGCGACGAAGTGCTCAGCGAGCTGGGCATCAAGAACGACCCGCAGCTGGAACTGGCCATGCGCCTGGAAGAGATCGCCCTGACCGATCCGTACTTCGTCGAGCGCTCGCTGTACCCGAACGTCGACTTCTATTCGGGCATCATCCTCAAGGCCATCGGTATTCCGACCAGCATGTTCACCGTGATCTTCGCCCTGGCACGTACCGTCGGCTGGATCTCGCACTGGAAGGAAATGCTCTCCAGCCCATACAAGATCGGCCGCCCACGCCAGCTGTACACCGGCTACGAGCAGCGTGACATCGTCGAGCTGAAAGACCGCAAGTAAGCCCTGTCGGCCGAACGCAAAAAAGGCTGCCCTCGGGCAGCCTTTCTTGTTTCTGCGCTACCGGCGCCGATCACTGCTTCTCGGCACGCTCCTTCAACCCCTTCAGGGTATTGAACGGTGCATCCACCACGAACTTGTTGGCCAGCCAGGACGGCACGCTGCCACCTGGCTCGGTGTGCACTTGGTAGGTCACCTCGGTGCTGTCACCCTTGGGCACCAGCTTCCAGTAGCCCTCCACCTGGGCGACACGCACGAAGCCCTTTTCCTCCGGCAGATACTTTGGCTGCTCCTCAAGCTTGCGGGTCAGGCTGCCATCAGCCTCCTGGACAGTGGTCACATGCAGGACGGAATCGCGTGGCGTCACCGGCCATGGTGTATTGAACTGGGTGTAGGTCCAGCTCTGGTCGCCCTCGCTCTTGAGCAGTTTCTGCGACTTGCACTCGTGGATCCAGGCGCAGGCCCCCGCCACGTCCTCCTGCAACGCCTTGACCTTGGCCAGCGGCGCCTTGATCACGGTCACGCCACGGTAGGCCTTGTACTTGGAACCGGCCACCTCGCTGAGGGATACCTTGATCCCCTCCTCGTCCTTGGCCACCTGCCAGTTCTCAGCCCAAGCCGTCGGTGCCAGCACGACACCCATGCCACACAGCAGTGCAATACGCTTGATCGATCTCATCATCTTGTTCCTTGTTGTCGAGGATCCAACCTGTCACGCCGCCGTCATCTGCTCCAGCCACCCGATGATGCGGATAGCCTCGTCACGATCGTTGCCACAGATGTCCGCTTCCGCCTTGAAGCCGCCACACACTTTGGGCCGCTCGGGCTTGCCGAACAGCGCACAGAGGTTTTCGACATTCAGGTGCAGGCAGCGTTCGCCGGCCGGCTTGCCCTGCGGCATGCCGGGGATAGGTGAACTGATGGACGGGGCGATGCAGCAGGCACCGCAGCCCTCGCGGCATTTCATGACAACAGGACTCCCAGGAGCAAAACGGGACGAACGTCCCTGGATACTAACCGCTCAAACGTATGTTTGAAATTGCCGAGCGAATGAAAAAGACGGTGACCCGGCAGTCAGTTGCGGAATTCGAAATCGATCGCCGCGCCGTCGACGTCGCGCCGGCTGTCGTTGCGCAACTGCAGCTGCATTTCGTTGCTGATCAGCCGGCCGTTGAGCTGGAACGGGCTGCTGTCGGATTCCGGCTTGGTGGGGAACATCGACGGCAGCAGAGGTTTGCGCACCACCGGCCCGTCACCCAGGTCCGGCTCGAGGTGCCTGACCATTTCACTCGGCAGGCTCAGGTCGATCTTCGGCTTGGGTAGCGATTTGGCGACAGCCTTGCTGACAGGTTTGGCCTTCACCTTGGACTTGGCCTTTGGTTTGGCCTTGGGCTTGGCTGTCGGTTTGGCTGCAGCCTTGGCCGGCGACTTGTGCACCCCCTGCGCCTTGGTTGCAGGCTCGGCAGCCTGCACCGCTCCGGCCGGCAGCCAGGGCAACGCGAAACACAGGGCAATGACAAGAGGACGAAACAGGTTCATGGGTACCGGGAGCGTAAGCTGCAAAACGCGTATGCTCCCTGTTCCCCGCTCATCTGACAAGCCTACAAAAGTGAACCAGTCGGCTCGCGGCACAATTGCTGGGCCAGCAGCCCCAGGGTCATCACCGCGCGCTCCGCCTCGCGGTTCCAGGGAATGCCGCAATTAAGCCGGATACAGTGGTTGAACTGCTCCGTATTACTGAAGATCAGCCCCGGCGCGATGCTGATCCCCTGCTCCAGCGCCCGCACATGCAGCTCCTGGGTATTGACCCGCCCCGGCAGGCTGACCCAAAGAATGAAGCCGCCGGTGGGCCGGGTCATCTGCGTGCCTTCCGGGAAGTGCTGCTGCACCGCCAGCTGGTAGGCACTGAGGTTCTTGCGATACTCCTGGCGAATGTAGCGCAGATGGCGATCGTAGCCGCCGTTCTCCAGGTAGGCGGCCACCGCCATCTGCGTGACACTGCAGGCCGAGTGCGTAGTGAAGGTCTGCAGGCGCTGGATCTCGTCCTGGTAGCGCCCGGCGATCATCCAGCCGACCCGCACCCCTGGCGACAGGGTCTTGGAGAAGCTCGAGCAGTAGATCACCCGGTCGAGGCGATCGAACGCCTTGAGCGCCTTGGTGCGCCCCTGCTCGAACATCAGCTCACCGTAGATATCATCCTCGACGATCTGTATGTCGAAGTCCGAGGCCAGGCGCAGCAACTGCTTCTGCCGCTCCTCGGGGATGGTGCCGCCCAAGGGATTGCTCAAGCGCGCCGTCAGTACCAGCGCCTTGATCGACCACTGGTTGGCTGCCAGTTGCAGGGCTTCCAGGCTGATACCGGTAGACGGGTCGCTGGGAATCTCGATGACCTTGAGCCCCAGCAGGTCGGCCAGCTGCAGCAGGCCATAGTAAGTGGGCGACTCGGCCGCGATCAGGTCGCCCGGTCGGGTCAGCACCCGCAGCGCCATCTGCAGGGCATCGACGCAGCCGTGGGTCACCACCACCTCACGCGGATCGACCAGCACGCCGGCATCACGCATGCGAATGGCGATCTGCCGGCGCAGCGGTTCGAAACCCGGGCTGAACATGTAGCTGAAGGCACGCGGACTGTGGAAGCGCGTCACCTTGGCCAATTGCTGGTGCAGGGCACGCACGGGCAGGTAGTCCACATGCGGCACCGCGGCGCCGAACGGGAAAACCCCATCGCGCCGCGCCTCGACCAGCACCTGCTGGATGATGCTTGCCCGGGTGACCAGGCCCGGACGCTCGACCCGCGCGATATCCGGGGTCTGCGCCGTCAACGCCGGGGTCTGGTGGACGTAGTAGCCGGACTGCGGCCGGGCACGAATCAGGCCCTGGTCCTCGAGATTGGCGTACGCCTGCAGCACGGTGGCATGGCTGACATTGAGCTGCGCGCTCATCTTGCGCACCGACGGCACCCGCTCCCCCGGCTGGTAGACACCCCGGCGGATGTCATCGGCCAGTTGCTGGGCAATGCGCTGGTACAGCAGCAGGTTGGTCATGGCGTGTTCTCGAAGCGCTGACGGGTCATTGTTCTTGTGTGGCTCACTGCGGGGCCAGAATACCGTAACAGTTACGAAGTGTACTGGGACAGATCGGAGAATAGCCAACAATACAGTTACGTGACAGAGAAGTGATAGCCGACCACGTCGGCGCGCCGACGAACGCTCAAATTACCTTTGATACTGCCGTTGCCGTTGCCGTTGCCGTTGCCGTTGCCGTTGCCGTTGCCGTTGCCGTTGCCGTTGCCGTTGCCGATCAAGAGTCTAGCGCCCTACCCAGCTAGCGACAGCTGCGTCA
>NZ_QKZD01000013.1:0-140653 GCF_003253945.1 Pseudomonas sp. 2848 | reverse complement strand
ACTCATTGATATTCAAGGAGTTTTTCGTTCCGATGTCGCTGGAAGTGGGGCGCATTATAAGGGGATCTGAAACCCCGTCAACCGTTAATTTCATATATTTGCAATGTCCGGTTCAGGCTGATGAAGAGCCTTCCCGATCGGCAAGGGCTTGTTCAGCAGTACCCCCACTAGCACCGCAAAGATCAGCGCCGCGACACCGGCACTGCACAGCACCGCCTCGAAGCCGCCGATGAGCGCCTGGCGCGCCAGTGGTGCCGCCACCTCTCTCAGCCTTGGGTCGAGCAACGCCAACGCAGCCTGCAGATCCCCCGCCGCCACCCGCGTGGCCATCTCCCCCGCCGCATCCAACGCCTCAGGTGCCTGGATCGCCAGGGCATCGCGCAGCAGTTGCCCACTGCGTGCCGCAAGGATGCCGCCGAGAATGCCTATGGCAAGGACGATGGCCCCAAAGCGCGTGGTGGTGCTCAGCCCCGAAGCCATACCGGTGCGCTCACGCGGCACGCAGGCCATGATGTTCTTCTGCGTATCGCCATTGAGCAGTCCGGCTCCGGCGCCCAGCACGACACTGGCCAGGGCGAACGCGGCATAGCTACCCTGGCCGGAGGCCCAGGCGCAGGCTAGGTTGCCCACCCCGACCAGGACCAACCCCAATGCGAATACCTGGGCCGGCGACAGGCGCGCAGCCATGCGCATGCCCAGCCGAGGCGTCAGCAGCATGGCCACGGCGAATGGCAGCATGCCCGCGCCCGCGGCCAGGGCCGAGAGCTGCAAACCGCCCTGCAGGTACAACGGCAGCAAGGTCATCATCACCTGCGCACAGGCGGCATAGGCGAACATTCCCAGCAAGGCACCGATGAAGCGCCCGCTGCGCATCAGGCCGAGGTCGACCATCGGCCGCGCCTGGCTGCGCTCGACCATCACGAACAGGCCAAGCAGGAACGCGGCGATCAGCAGACGCCCCAGTGTGGGGGCGCTATCCCAACCGACCCGATTGGCGTCGATCAAGGCCCAGATCAGGTAGCCCAGGCCACCGGCGAAAGTCAGACTGCCCAGTGGATCGAACCGCGCCGCCGAACCGTCGCGGGACTCCTCGATACTGCGTACGACCATGAACGCCAGCACGATCACCAGCGGCAGGTTGATATAGAAGATCCAGCGCCAGCCCAAGGTACTGGCGATCAGCCCACCGAGCAGCGGCGCAAAGGTGATGGTCGCGCCCATGCACGCGCCCCAGAAAGCCCAGGCCCGCATGCGCTCCTGCGGCGCATGGAAACGGTGGCCGATGGCGGCCAGCGCGGCAGTCAGCAACAACGCGGCACCGATGCCCTTGGCTGCTCGGGCCAGATCGAGGAACAACAGGCTCGGCGCGGCGCCGCACGCCAGCGAGGCCGCGCCGAACAGCGCCAGGCCGAGCAGCAGCATGCGCCGCCTGCCGAAGCGGTCGGCCAGGCTGCCAGCGGGTAGCAGACAGGCGGCGAACGCCAGCAAGTACGCACTGACCACCCATTCGATGTCGCTGAACGAGCCGGACAGGTCGCGGGCAATGCTGGGCAGGCTGACCGCGACGATGTTGGTGTCGAGGATGATCACGGCGCACACCGCCGAGGCGGTGAACAGGGTGAAGCGTGGTGAGGCGGCTGCAGGCATGGCAAGGCTCCGTCATAGAGAGCAGGCAGGTCGTCGCCGCTTTACCGCCACGACGCCAGCCTTGTAGTGTTGCCTCAACCATAACGCCGCAGGGCGCCCGGCTTGTTAGCCAGCACGTCCCGCGTCATTAGCGCCTGGCTAACGAGGCCCCATGGAGATACGTCACTTCCGCTACTTCCTTGCCGTCGCCCGCCACGGCCACTTCACCCGCGCCGCCGAGCAACTGGGCATCGCCCCGCCGACCCTGAGCCGGCAGATCCAGGACATGGAGCGTGAGCTGGGCGTGCGGCTGTTCGAGCGCAGCCAGCGCGAGGTAAGCCTCACCGCCGCCGGCCAGGCCTTGCTCACCGAGGCCGAACAGGCGGTGCAGCAGTTCGACGCCGCACAGTTGGGTGCACAGCGTGCCGGTCGCGGCGACAGTGGGCGGATCGAACTCGGCTACGTTGCCTCGGCGGCTTACTCCGGCACCCTGCAGCAACAGGTCAGTCGGTTTGCCCAGGCTTATCCCGGCATACAGCTGAACATTCGCGAAGTGCCCATGCTCGAGCTCCCCTCTCTTGTCGACGAGGGCCAACTCGACCTCGCCTACTTGCGCTCGCCGATGGAGCTGCCGCAGAGCCTGAATGCCATCGCCCTGCACCAGGAAGGTTTCGTCCTGGCGCTGCCGGCCAGCTCGCGCCTCAACGAACTGAAGACCATCCCGGCCTCACGCCTGGCCGACGAAACCTTCATCTTGCCCGAGCAGATCTCCGGCACACTGGCAATTGCCAGCCAGGGCAGTTTCACCCCCCGCCTGGGGCCGCAACCGGGCAGCCTGGTGGCGGTGCTCACCCTGGTGTCACTGGGCCAGGGCGTGGCCGTGGTACCGGCGTCGGTGGTCCAGCGCATCAGTTTGCCCCAGGTCAACTACCGGCCCATTGCTGACGCCCAGGCAAGTTCATGGCTGAGCCTGGTGCACCGCCGCTTCGAAAAGTCGCCCGCAGTGCTGCGCTATATAGAAGGAGTGCGCCAAGGTGCCGAATGATCACCTACGTTCTGGCTTTCGGGCACTGCTGGCGCTGCTCGCCTGCCTGACCTGGCCCACGTGGGCCGGCGACGCCATGCAGACGATGAAGCTGGGCAAGCCTGCGCCCTACTCTTTCTTCACCTATGCCAATGCCAGGCTCGATACCCGCCTGCCAGTCCAACACGCAGTGATCGTGCTCCATGGCGTGCACCGTGATGCCGACCACTACTATCGCAGCGGCCTGACCCTGCTCGGCAATGCGGGACTCACCCAGGACGACACGCTGCTGCTGGCCCCCCGTTTCTTCAGCGAAGACGATCCCCAGACAACGCCCACTCCGCCCTTGTGGTTGAAAAGCCAATGGTTGCAGGGCCAAGAGTCCGTGGCCGGACGCTCCGGCATCTCGGCATTTGCCGTGCTCGACGACCTTCTCGCCTACCTTGCCGATCGTCATCGATTTCCACACCTTGAAGACATCACCTTGATCGGCCATTCCGCCGGCGGCCAACTGTTGCAGCGCTATACGCTGCTCGGCACGGGCGACCAGGCGCTGCGCGCCCTTGGCATCCATGTGCGCTACATTGTCGCCAGCCCTTCCACCTACCTGTACCTGGATGCCAACCGCCCCCTTGGCGAAGGCTTCGCCCCTTTACCTGCCGCGCAGTGCGCTGACTACGACCGTTACCGCTATGGCCTGCCGGGCGCACCGGATTACTTCGCCACGCAGCATCTCGATGCCCGCCAGGTGCTCAGCCGCTACGCCGCACGCGACGTGACCTACCTGGTCGGCGAACGCGACCGCCACCCCCGCAGCCGGATCATGGACCGCAGCTGTGCAGCCCAGGCCCAGGGTCGTGACCGGGTCGAGCGGCAACTCAACTACCTGCGCTACGAGGCTTTTCTTGCCCAGCGCTGGTCGATTACGCTCGCGCGTCGTCAGTACGTACTGCCGGGTATCGGCCATGACCCCGCCTGCCTGCTGACCGATCCAGGCGTTGCGCAGTTGCTGTTCCCCGGCCACTGACATTCCACCACGCCGCGCAGTACACTCGGGCCCTCCCCCTTTCGGAGACGTCCAAGGTGCATCACGCAGGAAGCGATGAACATCCACCGGCACGTGCCCGAGCTGGCGCGGTCATCTGGCTTACCGGACTCTCCGGCGCGGGAAAGTCGACACTGGCCCAGGCCCTGGCCCGAGAGCTCCATGAGCTTGGACATGGCTGCTACGTGCTCGACGGTGATGTACTGCGCACAGGGCTGAATGCCGACTTGGGTTTCTCGCCCGAGGATCGCCACGAAAACATCCGCCGGACCGCCGAGGTGGCGGCGCTGTTTGCCGATGCCGGGCTGATCTGCATTACCGCGTTGATCTCACCCTATCGCGCCGGACGCGCCACCGCGCGCCAGGCCTGCAAGGCGGGCTTCCACGAAGTGCACGTCAAGGCTGATCTGGCCACCTGCGAGGCCCGCGACCCCAAGGGCCTGTATCGCCGCGCCCGGGCGGGAGATCTGCCAGAATTCACCGGGATCGATGCGCCCTACGAAGTGCCGGACCGACCAGAGCTGGTGGTGGAGACGGCACAAGTGCCGCTGCCGATAGCAACGGCGCAACTGCTGGCGTACGTACAGCAGCGGGTACTGCACCAAACGCAGTAGGCGCGGGCTGACCCCGCGCCTGCTGGTTGCACTCAACTGCCCGGGGCGATATCGCCACGCTGCCAGCGTGCCTCGTTATTACCCAGGGCCTGGGCAATGTCGGCGAGTTCGCCGGACGGCAGGGTCTGTGGCAACGGGTCGAGCCCGGCGCTGGCGAACACCTGGCCATAGCTATTGCGCAGCTCGGCATAGGCCAGGTCGCGGCGCAGGTCGGCCTGCAGCGCATTCAGTTCCCCCTGGATCAGCTCCAGCTCGCCAATGCCCTGCGCCTGGTGGCGATTGCGCAGTTGCTCGACGATCTGCTGGTCAAGGGCGACCAATTGCTGGCTGGTGGCGAACTGGCGGCGAGCTTCGTTGTAATTGGCATTGGCCACGTAGAGCTGGGCCAGGATGGCCATCGACATCGCCTGGCGACGCGCCTCGACCACCTGTTCGCCAGCCTTGGCGACGTCGATGGACGCCGGCCCCGACAGCACGTTGAACAGGTTCCAGGTGACCTTGACGCCATAATCGGCCCAGTGCTGGTTGGTCAGGAAGCTGTTGCTGTCGTAGTGCCCACCCGCCGAGAACTCCAGCCCCGGCAGCATGCGCAGCATCGACTTGCGCACCTCGGCGGCGCTGATGCGGGCCTGGTAGTCCTGCTCGCGCAATTCGGGGCGCGTGGCCAGGGCCTGCTGCTCCAGCGCTTCGAGGCCTACCTTGAGCTCCGGCACGCTGTAGTCGTCGGTGGCGGCGAGGGTCAGCTCGCTCCCCGGCGGCAGGTTGATCAGCGCGCCCAGTTCAGTCTTGGCCAGCGACAGCGCGCGACGCTGTTCCTCCAGCTGGCGGGTGGCCTCGATCAACGAGCGCTGGTAGTTGAGCGCCTGGATCGGATCGCCGATGCGCTGGTCCCCCATGCGCTGGCTGTTGTCCCGGGCCTGCTCGACCCGCACCATCAGCGCGTCGATCTGCTTGAGCAGGCGCTCGGCGGCGACAGCCCGCCAGTAGGCCGAGCGCACGTCCTGGATGATGGTCTGCACCACCTTGCGCCGGCGTTCCTGGACGATCAGGCGCTGATCGCCCTGTTGCTTGGCGCTGACATAGCTGACACCGAAGTCGAGCACGTTCCACACCATGGTCAGGTCGGCCACGTCGCGGTCGCGGTCCTGGGAGGTCGATGGCTCCAGGGACTGGGTATTGGTCAGCACGCTTTGGCTGCTCGATGCGCTGACGTTGCTGCGCCCGGCGTAACCGGCCGACAGGGCCATGCGCGGCAGCATGTCGAAGGTGGCCAGGTCGACCTGGCGTTGGGCCAGGGCTTCTTCCATGATCTTGAGGCGTGCCTCCAGGTTGTACTTGACCGCACGAGCCATGGCCTGGTGCAGGGTCAGCGGCCCGTGCAAGGCCTCCTGGCCCTTGAACATGCTGGCAAGGTCCGCCCGCGCCCGCTGCTCGCTGACACTGCGGTCGATGGGTTGGGTCTTGACCGCGCACCCTGTTACCGCCAGTGCCAGTACGCTTACCGCAAAAATCCTCGATGCTCTGCTCATCCCTGTCCGCCCCCTTGGTACGGCACTGCTTTTCTTCTAATTGGATTGCTCGCGTGCGCCGGCTCAGGCCTGCGGCACGGGTACCTCGACCTGCCCCAACGCCTGCGCCAGTTGCCTGGCCTGGCGTTGCTCCCCCTCCTGGAAGGCCTGCAACTGCTGCCCGAGGGTCGGCGCCCCGGTCAGGCCCTTGCCCGCCCCTGCCTCTGCCCCCTGGCGGAATGGCTTGCCACCGCTCAGTTCATACTGGCCACCGTCATCCGGCAGCGTCTTGTCGAAGATGTTGGCCAGGCTGCTGGCCCCGAACACGTTGGCGTCACCACCACCAAAGCCGAGGAAACCGGCCCCCGAACCATTGCCGATACCGCTGTCAGCGTGCTGGCCGGCGAACACCTGGGCCAGGTAGCTCGGCGCCAGCGCACCGTTCTGGATGAACAGATTGCCCAAGGTCGGCAGCCCGCCGCCCGTTGTCGGCACCTCGAACAGCGGCTGTGGCAGCAGCGGCGACTGGAACGGCGCCGTTACCGGCAACGGTGCGATCACCACCGGCGTGCCTGGGCTGGCCTGGCCCGGGCGCGCCGGTGGGTATGCGCGGAATTCCGGATCACCGTCGGTAGACTGCAATGTCACGCTTTGCCCGGCGAAGCCGCCGACCACGTCGTTGCCTGCGCCATCGCGAATGCCGGTGCCACTGGCCTTGAGCCCAAGGGCCAGGCCACCACTGCCCGCCACGCCTGCGACATTGACCTGCCAGGTATGGCCGTCGAGGCGTACCAGCGACTGCAGCGTGCCACTGGCGTTGCCACTGGCCAGCAGTTCGAAGTCGCCCAGGTCGACCCCGCTGACGTCTTCGCTGAAGGTAACGGTGAAGGACTGGCTGCCCGGCGTCGGCGACGGATTCGCCACGATCGAGACCACGCCGGGTGGCGTGCTGTCGACAATGACCCCGTGGCTGTCGCCAATATTGTTCAGCGCCGGTGTCAGTTGATTGCCGGCCGCATCGTGCAGGCTCGCGCCATTGGCCGACAGGCCAAGCACCTGGATGCCATCGGCATCGTTGTCGCCGGCCTGGATCTGGTACTGGAACACCAGCGTCGGCGTGCCTGAGCCGGCCACGAAATCGGCGTAAACCGTGCGCCCGCCGACATCCAGGGCAAGCCGCGGCACGCCGTCGACCATCACCGCCTCGCTGGTGTTGACCACGAAGGTGAGCACATCGCCCGTGTTATAGGGGACGCCGACCGGCACGCCGACACTGCCCACCGTGGGGGCGTCGCGGTCAATGTTGTACGTGGCGCCGGTCAGGCCACCGACCAAGGCGTTGCCGGCCACATCGGTGATACCCGTGGCGCTGCCATTGAGGTTCAGGCCCAGGGTGCCTGTGCCGTGCACACCACTGACGGTGATGACATAGACTCCACCGCCCAGCGCTTGCAGGCCGCTGAGCGTGCCGCTGGCCGAGCCGGTGCCAACCAGGCTGAAATCGCTGAGATCGACGCCATTGACCTGCTCGTTGAAGGTCACGGTGAAGCGCACGCTCTGGGCGTTGCTCGGCGACGGGTCGAGGGTGACGATGCCGACCGCGCTCGGCGCCTGGGTATCGACCAACACCTGGTGGGTGTCAGCCACGCCATTGAGGGTCAGGTCCATGGCATTGCCCGCGGCGTCGACAAGGGTCGCACCATTGGCGGCAAGGCCGGTCACGGTGATGCCGTCAGCGTCGTTGTCACCGGCCTGGACGATGTACTGGAACACCAGGGTCGAGGTGCCGGCGCCCGCCACCAGTTCGGCAAACACCGTGTGCCCGCCGATGTCCAGGGCCAGGCGCGGCGCCCCCGTGACCTGGACCGCTTCACTGGCGTTGACCACGAATACCAGCGAGTCGCCGGCGTTGTAGGACACCCCCGCCGGGCCACCGACGCTGGTCACGCTGGGAACGCGGGTGTCGATGGCGTAGTTGTTGGAATCGGTACTGCCCACGCCGGCGTTGCCCGAAGACGCCGCGACCACGCCGCTGTTGTCCAGGGTGATCAGGTTGCTGGTGTCCTCGACCCCGTTGCCAGGTGTCAGGGTCGCGGTCCAGGTGATGCCGCCATCGCTGCTGCTCAACCCGCTCAAGGTGCCATTGGCCACTGTCAGGTCGGCCAGGGTGAAGCCGCTCACCGCCTCGCTGAAAGTGATGGTCACCAGGCTCGACTCGCCCGCGCGCAGGGCCGTATCGGCAACCACGACGGTGGCGGTGGGGACGACGGTGTTGACCGTGTAGTTGGCCGATGAAGTGGTGCCGGTTCCGCTGTTGCCGGCCAGGTCGGTGTAGCCCGTGTTGTTCAGTACGATCAGGTTAGTGGCGTCCTGCACGCCGTTGCTCGGCGTGAAGATGGCGGTCCAGGTGATACCGCCGTCGACGCTGGACAGCGTGCCCAGGGTGCCATTGGGCAAGTTCAGGTCAGCGTTGGTGAAGCCCGCTACCGCCTCGCTAAACGTGATGGTCACCAACGAGGTTTCACCGACACGCAGATCGCTGTCGGCCATGACGATGGTGGCGGTTGGCCGCTGGCTGTCGACGGCGTAGTTGTTCGAGTCGGTGGTGCCGGAACCGGCGTTGCCAGCGGTGTCCGTCACCCCGCTGTTATCCAGGGTGATCACGTTGGAGGTGTCGGTGATGCCGGCGCTCGGCGTCAGGGTCGCGGTCCAGGTGATACCGCCATCGCTGCTGCTCAGCCCGCTCAGGGTGCCGTTGGCCACGGTCAGGTCGGCATTGGTGAATCCGCTCACCGCCTCGCTGAAGGTGATGGTCACCAGCGACGTCTCGCCGATGGCCAGGTTGCTGTCGGCCACCACGATGGTCGCCGTCGGGCGCTGGGTGTCGATGGCATAGTTGTTCGAGTCGGTGCTGCCGGTACCGGCATTGCCGCTGCTCTGGCCGACCACGCCGCTGTTGTCGAGGGTGATCAGGTTGGTGCTGTCGGTGATGTTGCCGGTCGGGGTGAAGGTGGCCGTCCAGGTGATGCCGCCGTCGGCGCTGGAGACCGCGCTCAGGGTGCCGTTGGCCACGGTCAGGTCCGCGTTGGTGAATCCGCTCACTGCCTCGCTGAACGTGATGGTTACCAGTGAGGTTTCACCGATGCGCAGCGCCGCATCGCTTACCACCACGGTGGCCGTGGGTTGCATGGTGCTGACGCCGTAGTTGTTGGAGTTGGTGGTACCGCTGCCGGCGTTGCCAGCCAGGTCGGCCACCCCGCTGTTGCTCAGGGCAATCACGTTGGTGGCGTCCTGCACGTTTACCGAAGGGGTGAACGTCGCCGTCCAGGTGATGCCGCCATCACTGCTGGAAAGCCCACTCAAGTTGCCGTTCGCCACCGTCAGATCGGCGAGGGTGAAGCCGGTTACAGCCTCGCTGAAGGTAATGGTCACCGTGGTGGTCTCGCCGACGGTGAGATTGTTGTCGGCGACCACGATGGTGGCCGTCGGGCGCTGGGTGTCGACGGCGTAGTTGTTCGAGTCGGTCGTGCCGCTACCGGCGTTGCCGGCCAGATCGGCCACCCCGCTGTTGTCCAGGGTGATGAGGTTGGTGGTGTCGGTGATGTTGCTTGACGGGGTGAAGGTGGCCGTCCAGGTGATCCCGCCGTCGCTGCTGGACACCGCGCTCAAGTTGCCGTTGGCCACCGTCACGTCGGCATTGCTGAAACCGCTCACGGCCTCGCTGAAGGTGAACGTCACCAGCGACGTCTGGCCGATGACCAGGGTGGGGTTGGCCACCACGATGGTCGCGGTCGGGCGCACGGTGTCGATGGCGTAGTTGTTCGAGTTGGTGGTGCCGCTGCCGGCGTTGCCAGCGCCATCGCTCACCCCGGTGTTGTCCAGGGTGATGACATTGGTCGCGTCGGTGATGGTGCTGTTCGGGGTGAACGTCGCGGTCCAGGTGATCCCGCCGTCGCTGCTGGAGACGGCGCCCAGGGTGCCGTTGGCCACCGTCAGGTCGGCATTGGTGAAGCCGGTCACGGCCTCGCTGAAGGTGAACGTCACCAGCGACGTCTGGCCGATGGCCAGGGTGGGGCTGGCCACCACGATGGTCGCCGTCGGGCGCTGGGTGTCGATGGCGTAGTTGTTCGAGTTGGTGGTGCCGCTGCCGGCGTTGCCAGCGGCATCGCTCACCCCGGTGTTGTCCAGATTGATGAGGTTGGTCGCGTCGGTGATGGCGTTGGTCGGGGTGAACGTCGCGGTCCAGGTGATCCCGCCATCGCTGCTGGACACCGTGCTCAAGGTGCCGTTGGCCACCGTCAGGTCGGCATTGGTGAAGCCGGTCACGGCCTCGCTGAACGTGATGGTCACCTGGGACGTCTCACCGATGCTCAGGTTGCTGTCGGCCACCACGATGGTCGCCGTCGGGCGCTGTGTGTCGATGCTGTAGTTGGCCGAATTGGTGGTGCCTACGCCAGCGTTGCCGGCCAGGTCGGTGACACCGGCGTTGTTCAGGGTGATGACGTTGCTGGCGTTGGTGATGCTGTTGGTCGGGGTGAAGGTGGCGGTCCAGGTCTTGCCGCCATCGCTGCTGGACACCGCGCTCAGGGTGCCGTTGGCCACCGTCAGGTCGGCATTGGAGAAACCGCTCACCACCTCGCTGAAGGTGATGGTCACCGTCGCGGTCTCGCCCACTTTCAGGGCCGTGTCGCTGAGGGTGATGGTGGTGGTGGGCGGAACCGTCTCGTGAATGGCCACCGTGACCGAAGCCGCGCTGGAGGTGGCGCCATCGCCATCGTTGACGGTGACCGACAGGGTGCGGGTGGCCTGGCCGATGCTGTTGGCGGCATTGCTGTTGTCGTAGGTGAGGTTGCGCACCACCGCCTGGACTGCTGCGGCCGTGGCATTGCCGTTGAACGTCAGCACCAGGTTGGCGCCGCCCGTGCCGCCGGTATAGGTGCCGATGGCCACTCCGCCGTAGCTCACCGTGCTGCCGCTGACGCCGATCTGCCCGGCGCCATTGCCCTGGTGGCGGATGCCCAGCACATCTTCGCTGGCGACGCCGTTGGCGCTGACCGCCACGGTCAGGTTACCCCCGGCAAAGTCGGCCGAGTCGCTGTCGGTGACCGTGGCGTTGCTGCCGCTGTCGAGCAGCACGGCGCCACTGCCTTGGGTGAAGGTCTGGCTGTCGCCGTTGAGGTTGCCGATCACCGGCGCGGCATTGAGTGGCTGGACCACCACCGAAGCGGTGCGGGTAGTACTGCCCATGTCGTCATTGATACTGACGGTCACGCTACGGGTGCCGCTGGTGTAGGCCCCTGCGGCGTTGCCATAGGTCACTGTGGCAAGCACCGCACGATACTGGGCCAGGGTGGCCACACCGCTGAGCGACAGCACCGCGCTGCCCGAGCCGCTGATGGTGATGCCGTAACTGGCCGCCGTGGCGATCTGCCCGGCGCTGAGCGACAGGGTCTCGCTGCCGCCATCGAGCACGCCGCCCAAGGTCAGGGTGGCACCACTGACCTGGGTATCGCCGTCGGATTGGCTGATGTTGATGTTCGGCACGATCACCACCGGGGAGCCGGCGAAATTGACGGTGCTGTCGTTACCACCGGTGCTGGTGTCCAGGTCGACCAGCGGCGGCGCCGAGTACAGCACCTCGTAGGCACCGATGTCGACACCGCCGCCACGGGGCCGGTCGAAGCCGCGCAGGTCGGTGGCCGGCGCGCCCGCCTGGGTGCCCTGGTCGATGGCGTTGCTGGCAGTGCTGGCCAGGCGGTAATCGCCGCCGGCGGCATTGACGAAGTTGACCGGGGTGCCGATCAGGTTGGTGGTGCTGGTGTAGCCACCGCCACTGCCGCTGTTGGTGGCGGCATCAAGGGCAGCGCCGTTGACCGTGTTGCCACTGATGATGCTGTTGAGCACCGTCACCGTGCCGGCGCCGCCAGTGGCCCACCCCAGGCCGGCGGAGTTGATGGTGCCACTGCTGGTGTTGAGGTAGGTGTTGTTGGCGATGGTGCTGTTGACGATGCTGACCGAGCCACCGGTATTGCTCAGCACGATGACCGAGGCGCCAGCGACCGTGGCAGTGGCGGCGTAGGTCCCACTGTTGTTGTAGATCGCCACGTTTTCCAGGACGTGGTTGTTGGCGCCGCCCAGGCGTACCAGCGACGACATGCCGGTGGCGCCGATGATGCTCGCATTGTTGTCATGGATCGTGGTGTTGCGTACCACCACCGTGGAGCCTAGGGTGGTCGCCGAGTTGATCACGGTGCCGGCGTTGTCCTGGAAGTTGGAATCCTCGACGGTGATCGAACCGCCATTGGCGCGGATGGCCCCACCGGTGATGTTGCCGGAGAAATGCCGCATGTCCAGGTTGCGCACCGTCAGCACACCGCCACCGTTGCTTTGCAGGCCCGAGGCCTCGCCAGCATCGCGGATGTTGTTGCTGTTGACGTCGCCACTGAGGATGATGTCGCCCTTGCCGTCGCCGTCGACATCACCGTTGATGGTGATGTTGCTGGTCACCGCCAGCGCCGTGGCCGACGACCAGCGAATGGTCCCGCCTTTCAGGTTCTGGTGGAACACGATGATGTCGTTGCCGCTGCCCGCGGCGGAGCCATCTACCGAAGTGTCGGTGTTCGCGGCCTGGATGGCTTCGGCCAGGGATACCTGGCCATCGTTGGCGATGAGTGACGCATTGCTGCTGGTGACGGTGATGGTCGCCAGCGAGGTATTGAATGCCGACAGGTCGCCGCGCTGCACCCCCACGCCAGTGGCCACCGCGCCGGAAACGGTCTCCAGTTCCCAGTCCTCGCCAGCGCGGTTGCCAGTCGAGTCGGCCGAGGCGCCCACGTCGGCACCGCTGAGCCGCGCCACCTCGTTGACGAACATCTGGCCATCGCTGCCAGCGCCGGTGTTGCAAGCAAAGAAGCGGATATCGCCGCCCGGGGCCAGGCTGGCGCCGATGCGCGCCAGGTCGGTTCCATGGCTGGCCAGTTGGTTGGCCCAGATGGCATTGCCGGCCAGGTACACATAGCCACTGTCGCCGTGGCTGATGATATCGACTGAAGTCACGTCGCTACGGCCATTGAGATAGTCGGCGATCTGCTTGAAGCCATCCTTGCCGTTGTCCAGCACCACCACCTCGACCCCGGCAGGCAGGCCGGCGATGAGTTTCTGGTAATCACTTACCGCAGAGTCGACGAATACCACTTCATGATTGCCCGGAGCCTGGGAGATCGGCGCGGTGGCCGGTGCCGCCTGATGGGCCGGTTCGTGGGCGGTGTTATCGCGGGTACTGGCCGCATCACTGGCGGCGCTGGTGTCCTTGCCTCCGGTGGCGGCTACGGCGGCTTCGACCGCCTGAGCCCCCTGATCGGCGACCACGCCCACCGAGGCGTCGAACATCATGCGCGGTTCCAGGGCCTGGATAAGGCTGGGCCGGCTTGCGGAAACGTTGGGTGTGTGGGTGTTTTTACCGCGTTTCCAGAATGCCATGGTGCCCTCGCTCAGCCCTGGAGCTGTTTGTGCCTGCCGTTCCTGCAGATGAGAACGGCCTGTCCTTGTCTGGTAATCCTGAACGGACGACGGGGCGCCGATGCGCGCCCCGCAGTCCTGCCTGCCTAGCCAACCGGTTTCAGTTGCGTGAGGGGAAGATCCCTTCGGTCGCGATGATGAAGTTGATGCCCAGGTAAGGGCTCTGGTTCGAGAACGGCTGGTTGCCTGCCGCGGTCACCCCTGTCGTGGCAGGGATGGTGAGGTTGAAGGGTTTGAGGGTGGTATTGCTGGCGGTAGAGGCGTAGATGTCGATCGACACCCCCGAACCGGACGAATCCTTTGGCTTGGCCAGCACGCCAGTGGTCGAGGGTGCAGGCAGGTCGGCGTCACCTTCTGCGGCAGGGATGGCAACCGATACGGTCTGCGCGGGGATGTTCACGGCCTGCGACGCCATGTTCAGCGATGTCAGCGTGGTAGTCGGCGTGCCGGCTGCCTCGCCCAGCACGACACTCGGCAAGCCTGGCCCCTGCCCCTGCTGGACAGGTGCGCGACCACGCAGGTCAGGCAAGGCGAATGTAGTCTGGCCATTGCCACCGTAGGTCGTACCCAGAATCGAGAACAACGCGGTGTTCTGGGCGATGCTTAGCAGCTGCCCTTGGCAAAACATCCAGCCCCGTGGCGCGAAGTTTCCCGCGAACAATGTGATCTGACCGATGAATGGCTCACTCATTTACTGCACTCCTTTGACAACGCGGCAAGGACGGGCCTCAAGGCCCGCAGGTAATCACGTTCGTGACAGGCACGCTCAGAGCTGCCGATCGGCGTGGGAAATCGTCTGGAGCTCCGGCCCCCTTGGATATCGGGGCTCACCGGTCGCATCAATCGCGGCAATGGACGCTGGCCGGCTCATTTTCAGCGACAAGCCGTTCTCGCCGACCACCCGGAACCCACAGCGCTGATAGAGCCGCAAGGCCGGGTTGTGGGCGGTCACATGCAGGCCGGCGCTGAGCCCCCGTTCATCGGCACGTGCCAGCCACTGGCCGAGCAGCCGGCTGCCGATGCCACGGCCGCGCCAGGCGGGCAGCAGGGCCATGTCGATGAATTGCACGTGGCTGTCGGTCCACTGCAGGCAGGCACGGCCGATGCGCTCGCCCGCCGTTTCGATGACAAAGAAGCCGGCGTCGGCGAACTGGGCCTGGTAGTAGTCGTGCTGGGCCTGGAACTGCTGGTCGAGGAAGGCATCGATAGCGGCCTGCGGCCACGGCAGCAGGGCCATTTCGGCGGCACGCGTGGTGCCATAGAGCTCGCGCAGGAACGCCCGGTCGGCGTCCACCATGGGACGGAGGTTCACCTCGGGGATGGACATCGGGTCTGGCTTCCCTGCGTAAGGTTACCCCATGGTGAGGGGCGCACATCCAAGTGAATTGTCCTACACGATCATTCGCAGCGTAGCCGAAGAACAAGGCATATAGCCACTACTCTAGCGTGGTCTTTGCAACTATTTTCTCAAACACCCGTTCGAGGTATTTTGACGCCGGTTTCTAGGCATTTCGCAACCGTATGGATTCCAAAGCGTTGTAAGGCTGCAGGGCCCAACGGGCGATCGCCGCGCGCACCTCGTCGCTGGCTTCGTCACGCTTGCGCTTGCCATCGGCGCTGAAGTTCAGGGCCGGCTGCTTGGCATCGAAGGCCGCGACCGCCTGCAAATCCGCTACTTCGCCTGCCAGGATGCCGAACAGTGGCCCCAGGCGCCCCCAGACAGCATCGGGCAACTCGCTGTAGTTCACCGCGATGGCACCTTCGCGTTCGCACAACGCTAGGCCAGCCGCAAGGATTTCGCCAATCATCCGGCAGGTGTATTGCACCGCGCCCATGCCCTGGGCCTCGGCCAGCACACTGTCGAGCCCAGAGGCACCAAGCAGGCCCGGTACCCGGTGCATGCCCGGCTGGCGCAATTGGGAAACCACGATCTCCAGCGGGTCACGGTAGAGGAATACCCGTGGCACCTGGGGATACAGCGCCGTCAGCAGTGGCGCGTCGAAGATGCTCCAGGCGTCGAGCTTGATCAACAGGTGGCGCTCGTCGCCCCGACGACGCTGACCGTAGGCCGAGCACAGCGCCCGCAATGCATCGGCCTGCCAGGCGGCGGCGGCCGGGTCCTGGCGCGCGGCACGCAACAGGTTGTCCAACGGCGGCGGCTCCGACAGCACGATGTTGCGGGCCTGACTGGCGAGCAATTGGGCGATCAGCGTCGAGCCACAGCGCGAGGCATGGAACACCAGCACCGAGGGCGCCAGGCCGGGGCTGTGCAGTTGCCAGTCGAGCAAAGCCTGGACATCGGTGTCGCGGCGCATGGCCTGGTTGAAGGGCAAGCGCAGTGCCTGGTCGACGTCGTCGCGGAAAAACGGCCGGGCCAGGCGCCTCTCGCCGAACCAGCACCAGTCCACCCGCCATCCGGCGTCGCCTTGCCAGAGGCGGATGGGCAACCAGCCGTGAAAATCCATCGGGGTATTCACACTCGCCATTGATCGCTCCATGCCTGCTTGCCCCGGCGCATGGCACCCAGGACCTCTGCCTCGGAAAACGCCAGCCCTAGCTCGGCACCAAGGCGCACCGCCTCGACCACGAAGGCCCGGGGATCCTCCACCGCCTGTAGTTGCGCGGCCAATGCCGGCGCCTCACTCACCTGCTGGCGAAACCGTTCGAATGCCTGCCCAGCCCTCCCGGGCTGCAGTGCCGGCGTCTGCGCCAGGCCTTCATCGATCAGCGCCAGTAGCCAAGGGTCGGCCGCGCAGTCGAGTACCAGGTGGATGCGCTCACCGGGCCCGGGGTTGTTGACCCGGTGGGGGCGCGACAGGTCGATGAACCAGCACTCGCCTGGGCGCATCGGCACTTGCAGGCCATCCACAAGAAACTCCACGCCCGGAGGGCTCAGCAGCGGTATGTGCAATCGCAGGCAGCCGCCTGGGCGCCCGAGGTCAGGGTCACGGTGCTCGTGAATCCTCGCCCCCGCCCCCAGGCGTAACAGCCGGGCGGCGCGCAGCGATGCCTGAAAGGGCGCAAGGGCTTGCTGCCAGGCCGGCTCGCCTTGCCACCAGGCCAGGTTTATCGGCGCGCCTGTACCTGGGGCCAGCGGCAATGGCGCGTCCTCGGCGGTGACCAGCGCCACACCGCTCCAGTCGCCTTCGTGGTAGCCCCGGTTGAAATGCGCCTGCCAGGCTTCGCTGTCCAAGCGTGTCAGGGCCTGCAGCAACGCGGGCAGGTTGCTGGTCAAGGTGAGGCGGGAACACAGTGGCAGAGCGGTCTCGGTCATGCGGGCTCCTTGCGTTGGCATTGTCTTGAACGGTGTTCCTGGCGATGGATCGCGTAATTACGACGGGAGCCTGGCGGGAAAGGCCGCCTAAAACCCACTCTCACGAACCCCCAACGCCGCCAACCGTCGCCAGGCGGCCCCCAGCAACGACTCGCGCGCGCCCTCCAGCACCACCACCCCACGCAACGGCTGCGCCACATCGGGCACTTCGCCCAGCGGGCTCAGGCGCACGCCGTACTGGGCCTGCACCGGTTCCGCACGCTGCTGGCCATCCCGCCGCACCGCTACCGGGCCATGGCGGTCGGAGGCCAGCGCTTCGAGCTCCAGCACAGCCACGCCAGTGGCATCCACCTGCTCCACACGCACCGGCAATGCCGGGCGCGCCGGGTCATCGGCGATAAAGCGCCCTTCGCTGCCAGCCGCCACCCGCCACAGGTCGGCCTCAGCCAGGTAGCCGCGCAAACGTAGCCCCGGCTCGACCACTCGCCCCAAGGTCAGTGCCGGGCTGACCCATTGCCCCGGCGCCAGGCCGGTCGGCAGGTCGCGCAGCACTCCGTCGCGGGGCGCGCGCAGTTGCAGGCGCTCACGCTGGGCGGCCAGGCCGCGGTACTCGGCCACGGCTTCGGCCAGTTGCTGCTCGAGCACGCCGGCGTCCGCCGCCGTCTCGCTGCGCCCGGCCTGGCGGCGCAACAGCAGCTGCAGGATGTCGATCTCGCGGCGCACGATGGACTGGCGCGACGTCAGGTCGGGCGACTCCAGTTCCACCAGCAGCTCGCCCTGGCGAACCTCTTGCCCTTCGACCACCGGCAAGCTTTTCACCCGTGCCGCCACCGGTGCATGCAGGGCGCTGACGCGGGATGCCTCGAGCATCGCCGGCACGTCCACCGCGCCACGCCAGGGCAGCACCAGCACGGCCAGCAGCAAACCCAGCCCGCCCGCCACCCGCAGCGTCTTGCCCGGCGCCGCCTGGCCACGGTGCAGCCACCATTGCCGCAACTCCTTGTACACCGGCAAACCGATGAACCAGGCCAGCTCCACCAGCATCAGGAAGATGCCCAGCACCTTGAAGAACAGGTGATACACCGCCAGGGCGATACCGAAGAACAACACCGCGCGCCACAGCCAGGCGCCATAGCCCCACACCAGCAAACGGCGGCGCATGGTCGGCGACCAGGCTTCCGGGGCCGGCTCGCCATAGCCGAACAGCGCCTCGCGCAATCGCCAGCGACACAGGGCAAAGGCGCGGTTCTGCAGGTTCTCGACCCGCCACAAGTCACTGATCAGGAAGTAGCCATCAAAACGCATGAAGGGGTTGAGATTGACCAGCAAGGTGGTGATCCAGGTGGCGCTGGCCAGCATGAACGCTGCCGTGCGCGCCGGGCCGTCAGGCAGCAGCGACCAGGCCAGCAGCGCCAGCACCGCCAGCAGCAGCTCGGCGAAGACCCCACCGGCATCGATCAGCAACCGCGCACGGCGGTCGCTGACGCGCCAGGCATCGCTGACATCGGTGTAGAACATCGGCAACAGCACCATGAACGCCAAGCCCATGCTCTGCACCCGGCACCCGGCGCGCTTGGCCATGAAGGCGTGGCCGAACTCATGGCAGAGCTTGGCGAACCCCAGCGCCACGCCAAAGGCGAGGATGCCGCCGAGGCTGAACAGGTGCGGGAACGTGGCAATGAAGCGCGACCAATCGCGGATCACCAGGAACACACCCAACGCCAGCACCAACGGCAGGGCGTAGCGCAAGATCCAGCCTCCATGGCGTTCGAGCACCGGCCATGCGCGGTTGAGGAAGGCATCCGGGCGCCACAGCGGAATCCTGAAGAACAGGTACTGGTGCAGCACACGGGTCCACAGGCTCTGCCGGGTGGCGGCGGCCTTGGTCGCATAGCTTTCGCGCTGGCGGGCATCTTCGGCGCCGATCAGGTCGTGCTGGCCGAGAAACAGCAACAGTTCTTCCAATGCCTGCTCGTCGACTGCCAGGCCAGGCTCGGCATTGGCGGCAGCCAGCACACGCTGCGGGTCGCCCAGGCGCCAGTGCTGCAACAGCCGCACGGCGCCACCACCTAGCTTGAAGTAACGCCCGCGCAGCGGGTCAGCCAGGGTCCACTGCGGCGCGCCGTCATGCCCGGCCGCCGCCGGCGACAGCTGCAGGTCGGCGCGCAACGCCGGCAGGGTCACAGCCCCAGCCCCTGACGCAACGCAGCCAGCGGGCGACGCAGCAGGTAATAGACCAGCGGGGCGCGCTCGCCGTACACCTTGGCGGTACCACGCAAGCCGATGCGCGGTGGTGCCTCGTCGAAACCGGCGTCCAGCCGGTAGGCCAGTTGCCCGGCGGCGGTGGCCTGTGCCTCATAGGCCGCGCGCTCCAAGCGGGCGCCATGGCGATGCAGCGGGTCGCTGTCGAGGAACAACGCCACTTCGGCGCCAGGCTGCAAGGCGATTGCATCGCCCACCGGCAGCTCCAGGCGCAGTTCGGCCTGCTGCGGATCGGCCAGTTGCATCAGGCGCTCGCCGGTCTGCACGGGCTTGCCGGTCCAGCGCTCGGCGTCGGCGAACACCGCGATTCCCGCACGCTCGGCGCGAATTTCGCTGCGGCCGAGGAGCTGGCGGGCGTAGTCGAGTTCGGCGCGTTTCTGTTCCACGCGGGCGGCCAGCAGGTCGAGGCGGGCATTGGATTCGGCATCGCTGAAGGCGCGCTGGGTACTCGCCTTGAGCTCGGCCTCGGCGACCCCGAGGGCGCGCTCCGCGACATCGACCTGGGCCTTGAGGGTGGTGGCGTCGAAGCGTACCAGCAGGTCACCGACGGCGACCGTCTGGTTGGGCTTGACCAGGAACTCGGCGATCACTCCGTCCAGCGGCGCGGCAACCACCCGCCCTGCCCGCGGCACGACCTCGGCCGGGGCCAGCACCGACTGGCGCACCGGCACCAGCAGCACCAGCAATGACAACCCCAAGGCCGCCAGCAGGCGCCGCCGTGGCCAACGCAATCGCCAGGGTTTGGCCGGGCCCAAAGCCAGCCAGGCATGGGCGTAAGTCTCCCCCAACTGATTGAGCAGGGCTTGCTCGGCGGGGTTGAACGCCTGGTCGCGGGCCAGCCACAGCCCGCCGAACGCTTTGCCCTGGCGATCGAGCAAGGGCAGCCAAAATGCGTGGGCGGCGGATAACGAGCGCCAGTCTGCCTGGGCCTGGGTGTCCAGCAGCGTCGGATCCACGGCCCCGGCCTGGGCCGCGACGCCGGCAGCCTGGAGCGTGTGAGCGGCGCGTTCGACAAACGCCACGAACGGCGCATGGGCCTCGACCACACTGATGCCGGTCAGTGCCCGAACCTTGCCGGCGATCAGCAGGGCGGCATGGCGAAAACCGAACAGTGCCAGGCCATCGTTGACCATGTTGTAGGCCAATTGCTCGGGACCAGCCGCCTGGCGGGCCTGGCGCTGCAGGCCGAGAAACAGCGCGAAGGCATGCTCGGCCACACCCGTGGCGGCGGCCGTCATGGTTGTGCGGCGAAGTGGGCGGTGCCGCTCATGCCGGCCAGCAGCCCCTGGCTGTCACGGGGCAGTTCGCCGATCAGCAGCAACGTCTGGCTGCCCTCGTCGATCCGTGCGCCGACGCGCTTGACCTGTGCCTGCAGCGGCTTGCCGGTTTCATCGGGAACGAACTCGAACGGCTGGCCTTGCTTGAGCTGCCCCAGCCAACGCGAGGGCACCAGCAGGTGGATCTCCAGCGAGCGGTTGTCCACCACCTCAAGCAGCGGTGACCCACTGGCGACGCTTTCATGGGGCTGGGCCCGGCGCTGAACCACCCGGCCATCGAACGGCGCGCTGACCACGCAGCGCCGGACCTGTACCTGGTACACCTGGGCCTCGGCCTGGGCCTGGGCCTGCTTGGCCTCGGCCAGCGACACCTCGAACTGGCCGACCGACTTCAGCGCGGCCAGTTGGCGGTTGTGGTTGAGTTCCTCGCGGGCAGCGCGCACGGCGGCCTGGGCGGCGTTGAGCTGGGCCTGGTAGGCGCTGCAATCGAAGCGCGCCAGGGTGCTGCCCTGCTTGAAGTCCTGGCCATCGGCATAGGGCATCTCGACGATGCGCCCGGCCAGCTCACTGGACAGCACGGCCTGGTCACGGGCACGCAGCACACCACGGGGATTCTGCCCGGCGCTGGACGCAGCGGGGGTATCGAGCAAGGGGTCGGCGGGTGGGTCGCCGGCCTGCGCCAGCGGCAGGTGCAACAGACCCAGGGTCAAAGCCAGACGGAAACCGCGAAGCATGTTGCGCACTCCCTTGCGAGCTGATGGCCGGAGTGTAAGACAAAAAATGATGGCACGGATATATCACGCCGATGAAGATTCGGGGCTTTGCCAAACCCCGCAAATCTTCCGGGAATCGTCATGGCAACGCGTAGGCGCGGGCTTGCCACGTTGCGGGCAAGCCCGGACTCACCTCAACCCACAGAGCCTGCTGCTGCGGCGCCCCGCGCATGCCCCCGGGTGGTGGTGATGCCGAGGAACGAGATCACGATCGCCAGGCTCAAGGTGGCGGTGACCTCGGCGCGGTGTTCCTCGGTGAACATCATCACGGCCAGTGCACCGCCGATGAACAGGATCACCGCCCAGGTCAGCCAGGGAAACAGCCACATGCGGAACTTGAGGTTGGCGCTTTCGCGCTCCAGCCGTGCACGCATGCGCAACTGCGAAATGGCGATCACCAGGTACACCAGCAAGGCAATGGCGCCGGAGCTGGCCAGCAGGAACTCGAACACGCCCTTGGGCGCGAAGTAGTTGAGGATGGCGATCGCCGCGCCGATCAGGGTGCTGCCGAACACCGCCGCACGCGGCACACCGACCCGTGAAGTGTTCTTCAGCAGCGCTGGCGCATCGCCGCGCCTGGCCAGCGAGTACATCATCCGCGAGGCGATGTAGATCGACGAGTTCATGCAGCTGGTCACCGCCACCAGCACCACGAAGTCGACCATCAGCGCGGCGTTGGGGATGTTCATGATCTCCAGCGCACGTTGGTAGGAGCCCACCACTGCCAGCTGCGGGTCGTTCCACGGCACTACCGAGATGATCACGAAGATCGACAGGATATAGAAAGTACTGATACGCCATATCACCGAGCGGGTGGCCTTGGCGATGTTGCGCGCCGGATCGCTGGACTCGGAGGCAGCGATGGTCACCGCCTCGGTGCCGATGAAACTGAACATCACGGTGATGAAGGCACCCACCACCGCCGACCAGCCCTTGGGGGCGAAGCCGCCATGCTCGTCGACCAGCGTGCTCAACCCGCTGACCTCGCGCTCCGGCAACCAGCCTGCCAGTGCGGCAAAACCCAGGCCGATGAAGCCGAGAATCGCGGTGACCTTGAGAATGGCGAACCAGAACTCGAACTCGCCGTACTTGGCCACGCTGAACAGGTTGGTGCAGGCCAGCAACAGCACCGAGGCCAGGGCGAAGATCCAGCTGTCTACCTGGGGGAACCAGGCGTTGAGCACATGCCCCGCGGCCAGCGCCTCGATGGGGATCACCAGCACCCAGAACCACCAGTACAGCCAGCCGATGGTGTAACCGGCCCAACGGCCGATGGCCTGGTCGGCATAGGTGGAGAACGAGCCAGTGTCGGGGTGAGCCACGGCCATTTCGCCGAGCATGCGCATGACCAGCACCACCAGGGTGCCGGCCACGAAATAGGAAAGAATGGTGGCGGGCCCGGCAGCCGCGATAGCATGCCCGGAGCCGACGAAAAGTCCCGCGCCGATGATGCCAGCGATGGACAGCATCGTTACGTGACGTGGCTTGAAACCTTGAGCAAGGTTGCCATCAGTTCCCACGGTGTTCATTGGTCTTGTTCTCTTTTTACTGACACAAGGAAGGGACGGGCAGGCGTAGGCGAAACGGTCTCCTCGGCTAAGGGCGGAGTACGTTGCGCACGCTCTGTTACGGCCTTCTCATGCGCCCGGGGCAACGCACCATGGGGATGCGGGCTTCACTTTAAGCTGGGCGCGGCGCGAGCAAAATGCTCGAAAACGTCAGACAACTGTTCGATCACGACACCGCGTGCCCGTGCACGTCAGTCAAGCCCCCGGACATGCCTGTTTGCGTCAGTCGCGGTCACGCAGGTAGTCCCAGTAGAAGTTCACCACCGCGAACACCACGATCACCGTGACGATCATCAGGCCGATCTGCAGATTGCTCATGGCGTTCTCCCGTTCATGGCGTTGCATGCATCAGGTATGGCGTGGGAGCGGGCTTGCCCCGCGATTGCGATTACAGGGAAAACCTCTTTGCCTGGGCTGACGCTATCGCGGGACAAGCCCGCTCCCACAGGACCGCGGTGTCTGCCCGAACGGGCCAGGCGCTTGAGCGCCAGCACCATGAGCACGCCCAGCAACATCATCGCCAGCACCAGCACGGCATAGGCCAGCCACCAGGGCACGCCTGCCGTCATCATGCTGAACTCGGACATGCCGCCAATGCTGGCGATCAGGTTCAGTGGCAGGAACACCACGTTGATCAGGGTGAGCTTGCGCAGGGTCTCGTTCATCGCGTTGTTGGCCAGGTTGCCGCGGGCGTCCATCAAGCCGGCGAACACCGTCGAGTAGATTTCGGCCTGCTTGTGGCACTGGTTGTTCTCGATGACCAGATCGTCGATCAGGGCCAGCACCTCGGGGTTGAAATGGCGCTTCTCGCCATGGGCGCGCAAGCGCGAGAGCACCGCGCCATTGCTGTGGATGGCGTTGATGTAGTGGATCAGGCTCTCGCTGAGGTTGAACATCTGCATCAGGTGATGGTTCTCCAGCGATTGCTCGAAGCGCTGCTGCAGTTCGCGGGCGACCATCTTGATCACCTTCAGGTGCCCCAGGTAGTGATGCAGGTTGTCCAGCAGGATGGCCAGCAGCACATCCATCGGCTCGTGCAGCGCATGGCGCTGCCCCAGGCCGTCGAGCAGAGAGGCGTCCGGGGCGATCAGCACCAGGTGGCCATCGACCATCAGCATGCCGAACGAGGACACCTGGAAGGCGAAGCTGTCGCCCCCGGTGTAGCTCTCCGGGCGTTTCCAGATCAGGAACAGGCCATCGCGGTGCAGTTCGATGCGTGACACCTCGTCCGGGTCGAGTGCCGAAGCCAGGGCATGGGCATCCAGGTGGAACCAAGCCTGCAACAGCTCTCGCTCAGCACTGTCCGGCTCTACGAACAGCAGCACCTCGCAATCGAGTCCTTCGCGCTTGCGCAACTGGCCATGGGCCAGGCTATAGCTTTCGATCATGCCAGCACCTCGTTACCAGGCTTGCCCCCGGCGCTTCTGCTCCAGGCGGCGGATGAACTCCTCAAGCACCAGGGTGTAGAGGTCGTCATGCAGGTAGGCGTCTTCGATGCCTGCGTCGAGGTTGGGGTTGTCGTTGACCTCTATTACCACCACCCGCTCGCCGACCTGTTTGAGGTCGACGCCGTACAGACCATCGCCGATCAGGTTGGCGGCCTTGACCGCCAGCTCCACCACCGCCCGCGGCGCCTCGTGCACGGCCAGGGTGCGGCACTCGCCGTTGACCTCGTCGCGCTGGGCCTGGTGGTTGAAGATCTGCCAGTGGCCCTTGGACATGAAGTACTGGCAGGCAAAAATCGGTTTGCGGTTGAGCACACCGATACGCCAGTCGTACTCGGTGTAGAGGTATTCCTGGGCAAGCAGCAGTACCGAATGCTCGAACAGGTCGGCGGTGGCGGCCTGGAGTTCGCCGGGGTCCTTGACCTTGATCACGCCCCGGGAGAAACAGCCGTCGGGGATCTTCAGCACCAGCGGAAAGCCCAACCGCTCGCCGATGCCTTCCAGGGCCTGAGGGTTGTCGCGGTAGAGGATCTCGCTGGCCGGCATGGCCAGGCGATGGCTGCGCAGCAGGTCAGTCAGGTACACCTTGTTGGTGCAGCGCAGGATCGATGCCGGGTCGTCCATTACCACCAGCCCTTCGCTCTCGGCCTTCTTGGCGAAGCGGTAGGTGTGGTTGTCGACGCTGGTGGTCTCGCGGATCAGCAACGCGTCGTACTCGGCCAGGCGGGCGTAGTCCTTCTTGCCGATCAGCTCGACATCGACCCCCAACTGGCGCCCGGCGCGGATGAAGTGTTCCAGTGCCTTGGGGTTGGAAGGCGGCAGCGCTTCGTCAGGGTCGTGGAGGATCGCCAGGTCGTATCGCGCCACCCGGCGCGAGCGTGGCTGGCGCCAGATCCTGCGGCTGAAGCCATCGAGGGCGTTGGCGAACGGGTCCTGCTGGTCTTCACGCAACTTGTGCAGCGCACCGGCCTTGACCCCGGCGATATGCCAGGTGCTGGTCTTGCGGAACTCCACCAGCAGGATCGGGCACGGAAAACTTTCGAACAGCTGGCGGGCGATGTCCTGCAGCGGTTCCAGATCGGTACGGCCGAAATACAGGGTCAGGGTGAACCCTTCGGTTTCTCCATAGGGGTGATTGGCCAAGGCACTCTCGAGGCTGCGCGCCATGTCGTCGAGGGCCAATCCGTATAACGACTTACGGGTCAACTCACTGATACTTCTGACCGAGGGAATGACTTTATGCCCTCGCGCCTCGGCCAACAACGAACAATAATAACCGTGACCTAGATACTTGTAATTACGACATAGGTTTATTACCTGGACACGCTTGCCGTTATCGGCCTCGCGTGGCTCCTCCAGGTACTCCTGGGCCGTCAAGACGTCCTCGCTGGGCAGGTACGAAGCCCAGTCCTCACGCCGTTCAACGATGATCACCAGCTGACTTGACTTATTATCCAGCGTCAGTGGATAAATAACACCAGCTGTACTTGAGTGTGAACTTTCCCCGGGCCAGCCAGGTAAAGGTTCCTGAAACGAAGACATGATTGAAGCCCTGTGTTGGGTAGACACGGTTTCTATTAAGCACGAAGTTTTTCGAATGTCCCGTTTCATTACGCAACTTTTACGGCGGCCCTATGCACATCGAATTTCGCCTGGCAACTGTTGACGACCTGCCGGCCCTGCTGGCGCTGGAGAACCAGTGCTTCGCCATCGACCGACTGACCCCGCGCAGCTTTCGCTGGATGCTGTCCCACGCCAACGCCAGCCTGCTGGTGGCGCAACGCGACGGACAACTGATGGGTTATGCACTGTTACTCTTCCACCGTGGCACCTCGCTGGCCCGGCTGTATTCCATCGCCATTGCCGAACAGGCGCGTGGCCATGGCCTTGGCGCCCGCTTGCTGGAACAGGCCGAACACTGCGCTCTGGAGCACGAACGCGCCTACCTGCGTCTTGAGGTACGCACCGACAATCCCAAGGCCATTGCCCTGTACGAACGCCATGGCTACCGCCGCTTCGCCCAGGTCGACGACTACTACGAGGACCACACCAGCGCCCTGCGCTACGAAAAGCGCATCCTCCAGCACCCGGCGGGCGAGACGCGACCGGTTCCCTACTACGCCCAGACCACCGATTTCACCTGCGGCCCGGCCTGCCTGCTGATGGCCATGGCCGCGCTGCGATCGCAGCGCCCGCCAAGCCGCCGCGAGGAACTGCGCCTGTGGCGCGAGGCAACCACCGTGTTCATGACCTCCGGCCACGGCGGCTGCAGCCCCCACGGGCTGGCGCTGGCCGCATGGCGTCGGGGCTTTCGCGTGCGCCTGCTGCTCAATACCGAAGGGCCGCTGTTTCTCGATGGCGTGCGCCAGCCCGGCAAGAAGGAGGTCATGCGCCTGGTTCATGAGGACTTCTGCGCAGAATTGCAGGACAGCGACGTGGAGGTCGCCCGGCAGGCCCCCGACCTGCCCCGGGTACTGGCCGAAGGCGGCCTGGCGCTGGTGCTGATCAGCAACTACCGGCTGACCGGTAGCAAGGCGCCGCATTGGGTGCTGGTCACCGCCTGCGACGACGACTTCGTCTACCTGCACGACCCCGACACCGACCACGCTCGTCACCGGCAGGCCCTGGACTGCCAGCACCTGCCGGTCAGCTACCAGGAGTTCCAGCGCATGAGCCTGTTCGGTGGACGCAAGTTGCGGGCGGCGGTGGTGGTGTTTGAACGGGAGGTACGTAGGGCGTAAAGCCATCCGCATTCGATGCGTTTACCTCAACCAAACCCAGTGAGGAGGTGGTCCGGGCAACTGTCATTTTTAGCAGTTTCACGGGCCTTTACGCACTGATAGTTTGGCTGTCATCAGCTTGAGCACGACAGATCGCGATCATCCGGGTTTTCCACTACAAATGGTACTCACCATGACAAACACCTTGCTGGCCACAGACCGCCTGCAAAGCCCGCTCTTGATGCGGCAAGCGGAAAAGCCCACCGGCAGCTTCTGGATATCCAACGAGTATTGTTACCGCCATATTTAACAGCGTACTGATAGTCCTAGGGGTCCATGAAACCGTTGACACCATCAGCGCCCCCAACCGAGCAACTGGATCACAGGATACTGTTGATGGCATTGAAATGGGTGATGCAGGTCGTGAGCTTCTCTCGATTAACGCCGGGCAACAGCGTTTCAATACACCACTTGCCAAGTCGAAAAACAAGGTAAGACATCTGCAAAACGAAATTGCAGAACTTAGACAACGAGTCAAACATTTAGAAAGAGGAAACCGAAACTCTAACCAACAATAATACAACCAGTCTGCCTACGCATTGCCTGCCTTGCAAGCTTGAATACGCGGCATACTCAAGCACAATTAATTACAACGCTCGTTCAGAACAATAGCTAATATCGTGTACTTCACCCAAAATTTCAGAGAAAGCCATGACAGTTTCCCTGAGCGAGCCCACCCACAAACTGGTTGAACACTACCGAGACGACCCGCTTCTACGCGCCGAACTAAACGCCCTCACCCGCCAGACCTACGGCTTCGACTTCGAAGCCTGGTACCAGGCCGGCTTCTGGCAAGCCGACAACCAGCCGTGCTCACTGGTTCGCGACGGAAAGATGCTGGCCAACGCCTCGGCCAACCTGCTCGACTTCACCCTCGGTGGCCAACATCTGCACTGCGTTCAGATCGGCACGGTGATAACTGCGCCCGAAGCACGAGGCCGTGGCTACAGCCGGTATCTGATGGAAGTGCTGGTGGAGCGCTGGGCAGGCCAATGCGACCTGCTGTACCTGTTCGCCAACAGCACCGTACTCGATCTCTATCCCAGGTTCGGTTTTCGCCGAGTGGTCGAACACGAGTACTACCAGCCCTGGTCGGCGCAGCCACGAGCCACTACCTTCCACCCGGTGAATCTGGATGATGGCGAACAACGTCAACGCTTCATCGATGCGCTGGAAAAGAGTTGTCCACAGGCGCGACTGAACCTGGTGCCGAATGTGCCGCTGACGATGTTCTATTGCGATGGACCATACCGGGAGGCGGTGTTCCATTCCGCAGAGCACGAGGCCTATGTGGTGATCGAACATGATGGCGAGCGGATGGTGCTGGTGGACGTGTTCTGCGAACGCGAACTGGTGCTGGCCGATGTGCTGGCTGAACTGGTCACGGCAACGACCCGGGAGGTGGTGCTGGGGTTTGCGCCGCTACATGGCGATGGCTTCGCGACCCGAGTTGTGGATAGCGATGATGCGCTGTTCGTCTGGGGCGCGACATCCACCAGTGTCGATGGGCAGACGCTGATGTTTCCATTGCTGTCCCATACCTGACTGGGTCCCCCGCCAAACAGCGCACCGTCTCCTCACAGGGCTTGCACAGACCTTCACCAGGTCAGGCAGATCTTGCCGAAATGCCGGTTGCTCTCCTGGTACCGGAACGCCTCGACCATCTGCTCCAGTTCGAAATGCTTGTCCACCACCGGCCGCAGGCCGTTGGCGTCGATGGCGCGGACCATCGCCTGCTGCTGGGCGCGGCTGCCCACCAGCACGCCCTGCAGGCGGATCTGCCGCACCAGCGCCTGCACCAACGGCAACTGCCCGGCCACGCCGGTGAGGATGCCAATCAACGACACGTGGCCACCGATGCGCGCAGCGATCATCGACTGCTCCAGGGTGGCCGGGCCGCCGACTTCGATCACATGGTCCACGCCACGGCCGCCGGTGAGTTCACGGACCTTTTCGCCCCATGCTGGCGTGGCCTTGTAGTTGATCAGGTGATCCGCGCCCAGTGCCTTGAGGCGTTCGAGCTTGGCGTCGCTGGACGAGGTGGCGATCACCGTGGCGCCGGCCAGCTTGGCGAACTGCAGGGCAAAGATCGACACGCCACCGGTGCCCTGCACCAGCACGCTGTCACCGGGCTTGAGGTGGTCGTCGCTCATCAACGCGCGCCAGGCGGTGAGGCCGGCAGTGGTCAGCGTCGCCGACTCGGCATGACTGTAGCCTTTGGGCGCAAGGGTGAAGGAGGTGGCCCGGGCGGTCACCTGTTCGCGGGCGTAGCCGTCGATGCCATCCCCCGGCACGCTGGCGAAGCCCTCGACCTGGGCTTGGCCGTCGAGCCAGTCGGGGAAGAACGTACTGACCACGGCATCGCCAACCTGGAACTCACTGACCCCGGCCCCAACTGCGATCACGTCACCGGCGCCGTCGGCCATCGGGATGCGCCGCTCGCTCGGCCCCCACATGCCACTGACCACGGCGAAGTCGTGGTAGTTGAGGGAGCTGGCGTGCAGGCGCACGGTGATCTCACCGGCCTTGGGCGCGGCGGTTTCGCAGGTGCCGACCTGGACCTTGTCGTAGCCGCCGCCGGACAGGACGTAGAGGGCCTTGGTGCTCATGGGATGGTTCTCCATCGTGGGAAAAGGTGCAGTGCAGCTTAGACAGGTCTGGATGATCGCGGGGCAAGCCCGCTCCCACGATGGTAGGCACGTGGGAGCGGGCTTGCCCCGCGACAGGGCCGTCAGCGGAGCAACGCCCTCAACGCCCGGCAATCGGCCGCGTGCCAGTCAGCCAGCTGCGGCCAGGGATTGTCCGGCAAGTTGACCAGCACGGTGCGGGTGCCCGCGGCCCGGCCGCAGTCGAGGTCGAAGCGGTAGTCACCGACCATCACCATTGCACCGGGGCTCACACCCCAGGCCCGGGCGATCTGCAACAACCCGTCCGGGCTGGGCTTGGGGGCCGCCTCGTCGCGACCGAGGATATGTTCGACCGGGAAGCAGTCAGCCAGGCCGATGGCCTCGAGGGTCACGTGGGCAAGCTCGCGGGCATTGCGCGTGAGAATGGCCAGCCGGCAATCGCGTCGGGCCAGTTCGCGCACCAGCTCCACGGCGCCGTCGGCGGCCTTGGAGGCGATTGCCAGGTCGCGCTCATGCTCCAGCAGCCAGGCATGCTTGGCTGCCGCCTCCGCTGCCGGCAAGGCTGCCAGGTGGGTGAGTATGTCGTGCTCGGACGGGATTTCGAGCGCTTCGCGGATGGCCGCGAAGTCATGCACGGCAACCGTCAAGGTGCCGTCCATGTCGAACACCCAGTGGCGAATGTCGCCCAGGCTCATGCCCAGTCCTTGCGATGGCGGATCAGGCCTTCCTGGGTCGACGAGGCCACCAGTTGCCCGGCGCGGTTGAAGATGCTGCCCCGGCAGAAGCCACGGGCATTGCCGGCCCAGGGGCTGTCGGTGGCGTATAGCAGCCAGTCGTCGGCGCGCAGGTCACGGTGGAACCATAGCGAGTGGTCGAGGCTGGCGATCTGCATGTCCTTCTGCCACACCGACTTGCCATGGGGCAGCAAGGATGTGGTGAGCAGGCCGAAGTCCGAGGCGTACGCCAGCAGGTACTTGTGCAGCGCCGGAATATCCGGGAGGTTGCCATCGGCACGGAACCAGGCGTACTTGACCGGGTCGCCGGGCTTGGGATTGAACGGGTCGCGCTCGGTGACCGGACGGATCTCGATGGGCTTGGCGCACAGCACCTTCTCGCGGATGCGCTCGGGAAGCTTGTCAGCCATGGCGCTGGCCAGCTCGACCTCGCTGGGCAGGTTCTCCGGGCCGACCACATCGGGCATCGATGCCTGGTGCGCGAAGCCTTCTTCGTCGTACTGGAACGAGGCGCTGCAGGTGAAGATCGGCTGGCCCTTCTGGATCGCCGTGACCCGCCGGGTGCTGAAACTGCCGCCGTCACGGACACGATCCACTGAGTAGACCACCGGCATGCTGGCATCACCCGGGCGCAGGAAGTAGCCATGCAGCGAATGCACATGGCGCGCATCCTCGACCGTCTGGCTGGCCGCCGACAACGACTGACCGAGCACCTGGCCACCGTACAGCTGGCGGAAGCCCAGGTCCTGGCTGCGTCCGCGGAACAGGTTCTCCTCGATGGACTCGAGGCTCAGCAAGTCGACCAGATCGTCGAGTACGTGGCTCATGGGGTTCTCCTGGCAAGACAATACGGCGCGTTTATGCCGGCGAATGATACAGGGTTTTGCCGTTGGTCCCGTCGTACGAATGGCGAGCTATTCAGCCGCGCAGGTTCTGTTGCCAGCGGGCGCGGTCGATGCGGTACAGCACATGAGGCCGCAGCGGATCGCCCGGTGGCAGGCGCGGGTGCTCGAAGCTGCCCTCGAGGTCCTGGACCATGCCGATGGCCTGCATCACCTTCTGCGACGGCAAATTGCCCTCGGTGGTGAACGACACCACCTCGTCCAGATGCAGTTGGGCGAAGGCACAGCGCAGGCAGGCCCAGGCCGCCTCGCTGGCGAAGCCCAGCCCCCAATGCCGGTGGGCCAGGCGCCAGCCGATTTCCACCGCCGGGCCGAAGGGCGCGTCGAAATTGACGTTGAGCAGGCCGGTCATGCCGATGAAGGCGCCGCTGTCCTTGCGCTCCAGGGCCCAGAGGCCGAAACCGTATTCATTGAAATGACCGCGCACGCGGCCGATCAGCGCGGCCGCCTCGACCCGGGTCATCGGTGCGGGGAAGTAACGCATCACCTGTGGGTCGGCGCACAAGGCGGCGAACTCGCGCAGGTCGTCGTCCTGCCATTGGCGCAGCACCAGGCGCGGGCTTTCCAGTTCGAGGATGGGGGTCATCGGCGCGGCTCCGAAATCACGGTCTGGCAGTGTACAGCGTAGGACTTGTTGCCAGCGTCCAGAAGCCCCTTTTCAATGGGCGAGCATGATCACCGCAAAACAGGCAAGATCGACACTTGCCCTCAACCTGAAACTGACATGCCTCTTCTGCCGCTGATCTACCACGACGACTACAGCCCCGAGTTCCCGCCGGACCATCGCTTCCCGATGGACAAGTTCCGCCTGCTGCGCGATCACCTGGTAGACAGCGGCCTGACTACCGACGCCGCCCTGCTGCGCCCTGAAATCTGCCCTACCGACATCCTCGCCCTGGCCCATGACCGTGCCTATATCGAGCGCTACATGAACGGCGAACTGTCCCGCGAGGACCAGCGCCGCCTGGGCCTGCCCTGGAGCGAAGCCTTGGCCAGGCGCACCGTGCGCGCCGTGGGCGGTTCGCTGTTGGCCGCCGAGCAAGCGCTGCAACATGGCATCGCCTGCCACTTGGCCGGCGGCACCCATCACGCCCACTACGACCACCCGGCCGGCTTCTGCATCTTCAACGACCTGGCGGTGATCAGCCGCTACCTGCTGGAGGCCGGACGCGTACACCGGGTGCTGATATTCGACTGCGATGTGCACCAGGGCGACGGCACCGCGCGCATTCTCCACGACACGCCGGAGGCGATCACCGTGTCGCTGCACTGCGAGCAGAACTTCCCCGCGCGCAAGGCCCAGAGCGACTGGGACATCCCCCTGCCCCGCGGCATGCATGACAGCGCCTACCTCAAAGTGGTCGAGGATGCGCTGAACTACCTGCTGCCGTTGTACCAGCCAGACCTTGTGCTGTACGACGCTGGCGTCGATGTGCACAAGGACGACGCCCTGGGCTACCTGCAACTGACCGACGCAGGCCTCGCTGCCCGCGACGAGCATGTGCTGCGCCAGTGCCTGGGCCGCGACATCCCGGTGGTAGGGGTGATCGGTGGCGGCTACAGCAAGGACCGCCAAGCCCTGGCACGGCGCCATGGCATCCTCCACCACAGCGCGGCGCGGGTGCTCGGTTGTTCACAATGACTGTGGAACCGCCTGTGGATAACCTGCGAGAAAGGTGCTCCGGCCCTTTAACCGCCTGAGCTGCAAAGATATGATCATTTTTTGATCAGTGTCGTGGCAGGTCCGCTGAGGTAGAATACGCGGCCTTTTCCACAGCCCGTCGCCCGCCATGAACGATCCTCGCCCTGCCTCTCGCCCCCTTGTCGCCGTGATCGGTGGCGGCCCCGCCGGCCTGATGGCCGCCGAGACCCTGGCACGACGCGGGATGGCGGTGGAAGTCTTCGACGCGATGCCGTCGGTGGGGCGCAAGTTCCTGTTGGCCGGTGTCGGCGGCATGAACATCACCCATTCCGAGCCCTACCCGGCCTTCGTCGGCCGCTACGGTAAACGCCACGGCGAGATCGACACGCTGCTGCGCGACTTCGACGCCGATGCCCTGCGTCAGTGGATTCACGGCCTGGGCATCGAAACCTTCGTCGGCACCTCGGGCCGCGTATTTCCCCGCGACATGAAGGCCGCGCCGCTGCTGCGGGCCTGGCTCAAGCGCCTGCGCGAGGCCGGGGTGGTTATCCACACCCGCCACCGTTGGCTGGGCTGGACCGACGCTGGTGCCTTGCGGATCAGTTATCCACAGGGCGAACGACAAGTGCAGGCAGACGCCGTGGTACTGGCGCTGGGTGGCGGTAGTTGGGCGCGCCTGGGTTCGGACGGCGCCTGGGTGCCGCTGCTGACTGAACGAGGTGTGGATATCTCCACACTGCAGGCAAGCAACTGCGGCTTCGAAGTCGCAGGCTGGAGCACGCTGCTCAAAGACAAGTTCGCCGGTGACCCGCTGAAGAACATTGCCTTGAGCGTCCCTGGCGCCACGCCGCGAAAGGGCGAGTTCATCCTCACCGCCCAGGGAGTGGAAGGCAGCCTGGTGTATGCCTGGTCGGCGGCGCTGCGCGAGGCGATCAACCGCGATGGGCGGGCGACCCTGCTGCTGGACCTGCTGCCGGACCGGCCTGTGGACAAGATTGCCCAGGCCCTGGCCAGGCCGCGTGGATCGCGCTCGATGGCCAAGCATCTGCACGGTCAGCTGGGCATCGACGGGGTGAAAGCGGCGTTGCTGCGCGAACTGACCGACCAGGCGACCTTTGCCGACCCCGCGTGCCTGGCAGCGGCGATCAAGGCGCTGCCGATCGTGCTGGTGCGGACCCGGCCGCTGGACGAGGCGATCAGCAGTGCCGGCGGGGTGCGGTTCGAAGGGTTGGACGACGGACTGATGGTGCGCAACCTGCCCGGGGTGTTCTGCGCGGGGGAGATGCTGGATTGGGAAGCCCCGACGGGTGGGTACCTGCTAACGGCGTGCTTCGCTAGTGGGTTGCGGGCGGGAAATGCGGCAGCTGATTGGCTGACGCGCCTGACCTGAAGAATGCCGGGGCTGCTAGGCAGCCCCGAGGATCTCAAGGCTTGGGCTTGCGCGGCTTGCCACCGAACGCCGGTACCTTGCGCACCGCCTTGACCGCCGGCGCAGCAGCCCCCGCTCCCTCGCTGTCCATCCAGCGCCCCAGGCCTCGCTTGGCGCTGTTCTCCTTCGGCTTCTTGGGCTTCTTCGGTTTCTTCAGCACCTGGCCACTGGCATCGGTCACCGGCACCCGGTGATCGGGGATGAAATCCGGCTCCTCGTGCCGTGGCAACACCTGGCGGATCAGGGTCTCGATCGCGGCCAGCAATTGCACCTCGTCGGCACACACCAGCGAAATCGCCTCGCCCTTGTTCCCTGCGCGGCCGGTACGGCCGATGCGGTGCACGTAGTCTTCGGCGACGATTGGCAGGTCGAGGTTGACCACCAGCGGCAAGTCGTCGATGTCCAGGCCGCGAGCGGCCACATCGGTGGCCACCAATACCTGGATCTCACGGGCCTTGAAGCTGTCCAGGGCGCGCTGGCGAGTGGCCTGCGGACGGTCGCCATGGATGCCGTCGGCGTTCACGCCCTCGGCCAACAGACGCTCGACCAGTTGATCGACACCGTTGCGAGTCTTGGCGAATACCAGCACCTGCTTCCAGCGCTGCTTGCGCATCAGGTGGATGAACAGGTCGGCCTTGCGCTTTTTATCCACAGGCACCAGCCACTGCTTGACCGTGCTCGCGGCGGCGTTGCGCGGGCTCACTTCGATGCTCAGCGGATCGTTCAGCGCCAGGCCCGCGAGCAGACGGATCTGCTCGGAGAAGGTGGCGGAGAACAGCAGCGTCTGGCGCTTGCGCGGCAACGCCGCGTACACCGACTGCAGTTCTTCGGCAAAACCCAGGTCGAGCATGCGGTCGGCTTCGTCGAGCACCAGGGTCTGCACCTGGTTGAACTTCACCGCGTTTTGGCGGAAGAGGTCGAGCAAGCGGCCTGGGGTCGCCACCAACAGGTCGACACCACGACGCAGGCGCATCATCTGCGGGTTGATGCTGACCCCGCCATACACCGCGTAGGTGCTCAGCGGCAGGTTCTCGGCGTACTCGCGCACGTTGTTGTGCACCTGCTCGGCCAGCTCGCGGGTCGGCACCAGCACCAACGCACGGATCGAGTTGCTGGCGACCTTCTCCCCTTCCAGGGCCAGGCGCTGCAGCACCGGCAGGGCGAAGCCGGCGGTCTTGCCGGTGCCGGTCTGGGCGGCGGCCATCAGGTCGCGACCGGCGAGCACGGCGGGGATGGCCTTGGCCTGGACCGGGGTGGGCGTGGTGTAGTCCAGCGTCTGCAAGGTGCGCAGCAGCGGTTCGATCAGGCCGAGTTGGGCGAAATTCATGGCAATACCGTCAGGGGGTTCAGCGAAGGCGGCAAGTTTACCGCAACGCCCTGCCCTACTTGCACATTTCGCCTTTCAGCGGCACCGGCTGCTGCGGCGCCTTGCGCCATTGCGGCAGGCCAATCAGCACCACCGCGCCAATGATCACCGCCATGGCCACGCACTCCTCGGCGCCGATCTGCTCGCCGGCGAAAACGATCCCCAACAGCACCGCCACCGCCGGGTTGACGTAGGCGTAGCTGGTGGCCGCTGCCGGGCGCACGTGCTTGAGCAGGTACATGTAGGAACTGAACGCCAGGATCGAGCCGAAGAACACCAGATAGGCCAGCGCCCCCCAACCAGCGGCCGTGGGCATCTGGGTCAGCCGCTCGCCGCTCACGGCGCTGCCGATCAGCAAGGCGGCGCCGCCCACGAGCATTTCCGCGGCACTGGCCATGGCGCCCTGGGGTAGCGGCAGGCTCTTGCTCCACACCGAGCCGAAGGCCCAGGCCGCCGCGGCGAAAAGGATCAGCGCCGCGCCCATGGGGCTGGCCTGCAGGTTCGAGCCCAGGTTGAGCATGCCGATGCCGACGAGTCCAAGGGCGATCCCCGCCCATTCCAGGCGCGAGTTGCGATGGCCGAAGAACAGCCCGAACACCAGGGTGAACAGCGGCACCGTGGCTACCGCCAGCGCCGCCACGCCCGAGGCGACCCCGGCATGCTCGGCCAGGGTCACACCACCGTTGCCGCAACTGAGCAGGAGAAAGCCGATGGCGCCGGCCGCGCGCCACTGCGGCCAGGTCGGCGCTGGCGCGCCGCGCCAGCGCAGGAAGCCATACAGCAGGCTGCCGGCAATCACGAAACGCACGCCGGCCATCAGCATCGGCGGCCAGGACTCCACGCCGATACGAATGAACAGGTAGGTCGAGCCCCACACCAGGTACAAGGCAAGGAAGGCTCCGATGAGCAACAGCGGGAAGCGGCGGGCGGTGGACATGGCAGGGCTCGAAATCCGTTTACGGGTGGATTAGTTTAGAAAGGCCCTCGCGCAAACTTAAGTTACAAAACACGTTTAAAACACCGAAACACTTTGCAATGCACGGTTATGCCGACGCTTCACCGTCGATTGCAAGGTCACCTGGAATCGCCATGGACAAGTACGATCGCATGCTTCTCGCCGCGCTGCTGGAAAACGGCCGGGCCACCTACGCGCAGCTGGCGCGCCAGGTCAATCTCTCCGCCCCGGCGGTGGCCGAGCGGGTGGCCAAGCTGGAGGCCAGCGGTGTTATCAGCGGCTACACGGCCAAGGTCGACCTGGAAAAGATCGGCCTGCCAATCCAGTGCGTGATGGAACTGCGCCTGGCCAGCCATGGCAACCAGCAGGCCTACGAGGCCTTGGAGAAGATCCCTGAACTTACCGAGTGCCACCGGGTGACCGGTGACCCGTGCGTGATCATGCAAGCGGCCGTCACGTCCATGGGCGAGTTGGAGGCGCTGATCAACCGCGTGTCGCAGCTGGGCTTCACCAAGACCTCGATCATCCTGTCCAGCGCGGTGGCGCGAAGGGTGCCGCTGGGGCATCTGGGGGGTAATGGCAAAAAAACCTGAGCGTGAGTTCAGTGACGCAGCAGCAGCCTGCCCTCGATCGGCACGTAGCGGCTTGCGGCGCGGATTACCGACAACGCCGTCAACCCCGGCACGCCGTACACGACGGTTTCCACGCCATGGCGTTGCATTGCCCGCTCCAGCAACAGGTCGAAATCACCGTCGCCGGAGGCCAGCACTACCTGGTCAACCCGTGCCGCCGCCTCGATCACATCGAGGGTGATGCCCACGTCCCAGTCACCCTTGGCCGAACCGTCGGCACGTTGGATGAACGGCTTTAGGCGCACCTCGAAACCGAGGTTGCGCAGGATCTGCTGGAACTGTTGCTGCTTGCTGTCGCCGCGGTCGATGGCATAGGCCACCGCTTCGACGATCTGGCCCTCGCGGCTAACGTCGGCCCACAGCGCGGCGTAGTTGAAATGGCAGCCATGGCCTTGGCGAACCGTGTAGTAGAGGTTCTGTACATCGGCGAACAGCGCGATTTTCTTCACCGGGAGCCTCTCTCTGGCAGTGGCAGGCAATCGCGGGGCAATCCCGCTCCCACGCTTCGACAGGAGCGAGCTTGCCCCGCGATCAGACGCTGCAGTATGCCAGAGCCCTCAGACGTAGTCGTCGTCCGAGAAGAAGCCGCCATCATCGCCGCCGCTGTAGTCGGTATCGGCGAACCCGCCCTGGTCATTGCCCCAGCCACCGTTGTCGGCTACCTGGCGCTGACTGTCCTGATCGTTCCAGCCGCCAGCGTCGCTGGCCGGCGCTGGCTCTTCCTTGATCACCTCGACGATTTCTTCAGGCTGCGAGTTATGGTTGAACAGGCTGCTGATACCTTGAGCCAGCAGCACACCACCAGCCACCCCCGCAGCAGTCTGCATTGCCCCGCCGAGGAAGCTGCTGGCACCGCTGCGCGCCGGAGCAGGCGCCGCACCGAAACCCTGTTGTGGTGGTGGCGGGGTATAAGCCTGCGGCGCCGGCTCACGCCAGCCCCCTGTGGAAGTCGAAGCCGGAGCAACCGGCCGCTGTGGCTCCGGGTTGCGCGCTCCCGCACCGAAGATGCTGGAAAGAAAACCGCCGCCGCTGCCACTGGGGCGGCTTGCCTCCAGTTGCGCCCGCGCTTGCTTGAGCTCGGCCTCGAGCTGCTTGTTCTGCTCGTCCAGGCGCTTGATCGCCGCTTCCTGCACCAGGATCGCCTGAGCCATGTAGTAAGGCGCCGCCGGCTGCTGGCGCAGGTGCTCCTCGATGCGTGCCTGGGCCTGGGCATCGCGCGGCTGGGCCGGGTCTTCGGCTTGCTTTAGACGGCCGAACAGGCCATCGATCAGGGTTTGTTCTTCAGTGTTCATCGGGGCAACCTCGTGCGCTGAACAGGGCATCGGACAGCGTCAAAGATGGGGGGCCGGGCGCGGCGATTCAATTGCGCTGGCCATGAAACTTTTTTCAGCAAGCGGGCGGTCTGGGCTAAAGTTACGCCCTGCTTTTTCCGCCATGCGATGTTGACCGATGAATCCGTTGAGCGTTCTGCGCGACTCCCTGTACTTCTTCCGCCGTCACCTGACGGGCATCCTCCAGCTGTGCCTGCCGTTGGTGGTACTCGAGGCCCTCGGCACCCAGCTGCTCTACAACCAGCTGGGCGAACAGGCCTCGCCGGCCTACGGCATGCTGGTCAGCCTGCTGTTCTATCCGCTGTACAGCGCCGCGCTGATCCTCTACCTCGACACCCGCAGCAATGGCCAGGCCATCGCCAAGCGCGACCTGTTCGCCCGCGCCCTGCAGCTGTGGCCGATGTTGGCCCTGCTGATCGTGATCAGCTCGCTGCTGATCATGGCGGGCCTGGCGCTGTTCATCTTCCCCGGCGTGTGGATCATGGTGAACCTGGTGTTCGCCGAGTACCTGCTGGTGCTGCGCGGCCTGCCGGTGATCGAGGCGATGCGCACCAGCGCGCGCATGACCACCGGGCACTTCCTGCGCATCATGGTGTGCATGCTCTCGGTGCTGGCGCCGCTGTGGCTGATCGACGGCCTGCTGCTGCAGCTGTTCCCCGAGCCGCAGGCCGGCGTGCAACTGGCGCTGGACAGCCTCAGCGGCTTCCTGCAGCTGTTCAGCACCGTGGTGCTGTACAGGTTGTTCATGCTACTGGAGAGTGAGGCGGGCGCAGCCACCTGATCGCGCGCTCAGGCTTTCCTCGGTTTGGCCCGCGCCGTAGCCTCGGCCACCAGCGGGTCGTCCGGCCAGTAGTGCTTGGGATAGCGCCCTTTCAGGTCCTTCTTCACCTCGGCGTAGGTGGTGCGCCAGAAGTTAGCCAGGTCCTGGGTCACTTGCACAGGTCGACGTGCTGGCGACAACAGGTGCAGCTTGACCTGCTGCCGCCCATTGGCGATGCGTGGAGTGTCGGCCAGGCCAAACAGCTCCTGCAGGCGCACGGCTAGGATCGGTGGTTGCTCGCTGTAGTCCAGGCGGATGCTTGAGCCCGAAGGCACGGCCAGGTGCGACGGTGCGAGTTCGTCCAGGCGCTGGGGCAGCGGCCAGGGCAGCAGGTTGCGCAGGATCGAGGCCAGATCCAGGTTGGAAAAATGGCTCAGCCGCGACACCTTGCCGAGGTAGGGTTGCAACCAGTCTTCCAGGCTGGCCAGCAAGGCATCGTCACCCAGGTCAGGCCATTCGCTCTGGTTGTCCTTTTCCAGGTCGAGCTGGCGCAGCAGCGCGACGCGAGCCTGCCACTGCCGCAGTTCCGGGGTCCAGGTCAGCAGGTTCAAGCCTTTGCGCCGTACCAGGCCGAGCAACGCCTTGGCCCGCGCCTCGTCGTCCAGCCCAGGCAACGGTTCACGGCTGAGCACCAGCTCGCCGACCTTGCGCTGGCGCTCGGCGCGCAACACCTGCTCGCGTTCGTCCCAGTCGAGCAGGTCGAGCTGCTCCACCTGCTCGGCCAACACTCCGTCGAACAGCGACGGGTCGAACTCGGCAGCCAGGTAGATGCGCTCCTCGCGTTGCCCCTGACGGCTGCCCAGGTCGGCGATCACCAGCCACGGGCTTTTCATCAGCACATCGGCTTCGGCGAACAATGCCGCGCGGCCATTGGCCAGGCGATACTCGGCGCCGCCGTCGCGACGTTGTTGCGCCACCCGGTCAGGGTAGGCCAGCGCCAGCACCGCGCCCAACCAGCGAGGATGATCGGGGTCGGCGACCGGGCTGCGCGGTTTGCCACGTAGCTGACCACGATACTGACGAGCCAGTTGCCGGGCGCGCTGCACGCCGCCCTGCCCGCCCCGGGAGGCGCGGCTTTCACCGCTGAGCAAAGCCAGCCGGCTATGCAGGTCGGCACCGCCGCCGCGCATGATGTCGCGCTCGCCCAACAACGCGGCGACATCGCACGCCAGGTCGGCCAACCCAAGATCCTGGCCGCGCAGCAGCAGGTGGGCGATACGCGGATGCGCAGGCAGCTCGGCCATGGCCTGACCATGGGCGCTCAGGTTGTCGCGACAACCCGGCTTGAAGGCGCCGAGCCGGGCCAGCAGGTCCTGAGCTTGCGCGAAGGCGGCCGCTGGCGGTTGGTCAAGCCAGCTAAGCTGCTCCGGCGGCACACCCCAGCGCGCCAACTGCAGGGCCAGCCCGGCCAGGTCGGCCTGGAGGATTTCGGCGCTGCCGTGGGCCGCCAGTTGGTCATGTTGCGCCTCGGACCACAGCCGATAGCACACGCCAGGCTCGAGGCGCCCGGCACGCCCGGCGCGCTGGGTAGCGCTGGCGCGGGAGATGCGCTGGGTGTCCAGGCGGGTCATGCCGCTGCCGGGGTCGAAGCGCGGCACCCGCGCCAGCCCAGCGTCGATCACCACGCGCACACCGTCGATGGTCAGGCTGGTCTCCGCGATATTGGTGGCCAGCACCACCTTGCGCTGGCCCTTGGGCGCCGACTCGATGGCGGCGCGCTGGGCACTCAGCTCAAGCTCGCCGTGCAGCGGGCAGAGCAGGATCTCCGGACGCTCGCCCACAGCCTCCTGCAGAGCCTGGTGCACGCGGCGGATCTCGGCCTGCCCGGGGAGGAACACCAACAGACTGCCCGATTCGTCGGCCAGGGCCTGGAGCACGCAGTCGACCACGCGCGGCTCGACGAATTCGCCAGGCTGGAACGGCCGGCCCCAGCGGATATCCACCGGGTGCATGCGCCCCTGGCTGCTGATGATCGGTGCATCGTCGAGCAGGCGCGACAGGCGCTCGCCCTCCAAGGTTGCCGACATCAGCAGGACCTTCAGCGGTGACTGGTCACGCAGCAACGCCCGGCCGTTGAGGCTCAGGGCCAGGGCCAGGTCGGCATCCAGGCTGCGCTCTGAAAGTTTGCCGATTTGACAGATTGTCAAGAAACCTAAAAGTCTCTACGATCCAGGCAACATGACAGGCTCGAAGAGAATCAAAAACCGTGACAATCATCAAAAGCAAGGCCTACCTCCACCACTACCCGCTGCAAGCCATCGATGATGAGCTGGCATGCAAGCTCTTGATGACGCCCACGACTATCAGTGAGCAAAAGGGGAATGCCCTGAAGCTTTTCGATTGCCATTGCCACTGCCTAGGTGAGCACCTGACCCTGACAAACCTGGATGCAGGGAAACTCACTTGGCTAGCCGAAAGCTTCCTTGGAAGCCTGAGCTCTGGCGATCTTTTCACACTTGAAGCTGACGTCATCCGGCAGCGCTCTGTCGCCGTTATCGAAATGCTCTCTGGCTTGGTCGATGCGCTTCCAGACCTGCAATTGCCAGTCTGGTCGCGCATTCGCTTGCCTCACTTCATGCAGGTATGGCGAGAGAGCAAGCACAAGCTAGACCCAGAGACCGTTTCCTTCTGGGCTGGGTGGGCGGTCAAGGGCAAGAAGGGCAAGCCGGTTTATCTCAAGCTGGCCGCGTTGTATCACTCTCATGGCGCAGAATTCACCCGAGCCTTCCATGAAGCAGCCAGGCGCGACTCCCTAAAACGCGCCAAGGTCTCGAGTCCGATGCTCAATAAGCTCGCCGAGTTCATCTCTGAGCAAGGGTTTCGGTTCCCCCCTGCTGCTTTCCAGTCTCCAGAAATCATGGAGGAATTCTTCGAGCAGCTTTTCTGGCACTACCAAACCTCTGAATACGAGCGCAATGAAAACCCGGATCTGAATGGCCGCACTTTCAGAACCATGCGAAACCTAATTATCCGCTGCTTCCTTAAACCCGGCGTTTGGTCAGCCGACGAAGATTCAATTCCTCTACCGCCTGGGAAGGCTCGCCCTGGGTCAGATCTCAACCTTACGACGAATAAACACGGTATCGAGATCAAAGATAAATTACTGACGGAAGTACCTGTGCACGTCACTGACATCCAAGCCATTGATCTGCTTTACGGGGAAATTACAAGTGACCTGTCATGCATCAAAAAATGGGCGATATCAGAGGTTCTGCAAATCAGAAAAGCCCAACGAACTCGGATCAGGGAAGCCAAGAACGGCACCTTCCTGAACCATTTCTACAAAAAACCCAGACTCAGCCTAAACTTTGACAAAGTTGGCGTCGCTAATATTTTCCGCACCTTTGAAGAAGAAGGCATGTGCACGACAGAACATGCACGCAGCCGTTACCGCATCAAGCTTCCGGCGCTTGCACAAAAGCTCGGCCTACCAACGACTTATAGTATGTTGCCGTTCCAGTGCTTACTTACTCTTTACCACCCGGAAATCACCACTACTTTCATGGATGACCTAGTGATTTGGGATGGCAAGAAAAGGGTTTCTTTCTCAAAGACCAATAAGGGCTATGAGCTTATTGGTTTCAAGGATCGACGTGGGAGCAAAAACTCTGAGCAAAAAATCTTGCTACACCCCAAGGCCGCCGCGCTCGTTCGCATGGTGGAAGAGATCACGGAACCACTACGACAGTATCTCAAAAAGCAAGGTGATCCAATCTGGCAGAAGCTCTTCCTGACCTGCGGAAATAGCTTTAACTATCCGAAAACAGCAGACAGCAATTGCCTGAATCGAACTGTAGTAAAAAAATACGCGTCCACACGAAAAAAATTCGTTGACAGCCTATCTCCCCACACCGCTAAAAGAGGCGACGACTTGGTGGATTTCATCAAGAAGCTCTCTACCAGCAGGGTGCGTGCCCAGGCAGCTGTTGCTGATTATATTGAGAACCACAGTTTGCCGAGGCTTGCCAGGAAGCTTGGCCACGCTTATATGAGTCGAGATTTGCTGGACTCCTACCTACCGACCGCAATCTACGACTTCTTCGCAACACGGTATGTACGTATCTTCCAGAAGGGCATCATCTGTGAAGCTATGAAGGACAGCGAATACCTGCTGCGAGCCTCCAAGTTTGACGACTTTGAGCAACTGCACGAATTCTTGAGCCGGTACACGCTCAAGGAGGTTCCAGAGAACCTCAAAACCAGGGAAGAAAACCTCTTGGCCGACGGCGAGATCGTGGAGGTGGGCGTTTCTGTATCTGCTGAAAGCATGACCGCGCTGATGTCCATCAGGCAGGCCGTGAAAACCAGCAAGACGCCACACTCTATTCGAGGACTGGCAAGGTACTGGGCGGCAGTTTGCGACATGGTCGAGAAGTACATCCATAAGGCTCGCGACAAAGCCCTGCAAGCTCACCTTGAAACTGCCATTAAGAACTGCAGCCCAAGCGCCTACGAGAAGATGATCCATGCAGTATCCTGAACACCTCGCACATTTCGCTGTCCTGTTCAAGAAACGTGACTTAGCCCACTTCATGACGGCTCCCTGGCTTGTTTCCAGCTATAAGCATCCTGTGTGGAAGTACAATTTTGGGTTCAAGACAGACCAAGACTTGGACTGGCGTGTTCACCTGTATGACGGATCGTTATTAACCGATCCGCAGCACCTCAAGCTGCTCAACTCTTTGCAATGCTGGTTGATCGCTTCAACTGAGAATGCAGCTGGGCCCGGCTTCACCAATAGCTCGGCCTCCCAGGCGGCCTCTTTCCGGCGTACCCTGACGGTCATCGACCATATCCTTCAAAACGCTGAAGGTTTGGAATTGGTCGAACGTGGCCTGAGCGCACTGACCTATGATGTGATGTGCGACATTCTCGAGCAGATCGGCACCAACAGCACCGTTGCTTTGAGCACCTATGATTGGAACAACCGCCTAGCGGACTACTGCATGTCCCTTCTGCAGGCAACCGATTCTGTGGAAATTGAGGAATGTTTAGAGAAGCACCCCACTCTTGCTGACATATCTCCTATTCAACTTGAAGAGAATAGGCTTCCGATCTCTTTGGATCTAATTCCACAAATACGAGCCGCGCTTTATATCAATCGAATGTACCACACCAATCCAAATGGTGGCCTGAACGTTAACTCAGTTCGCGTCAGCGCTCTACTATACAAGGACACTTTGGCTGGAAAAAAACGGCTCAAACCGCTCCACAGCATTCTAGGTTTTATTTGGCGAAAAGATCGCTTCATTCGTGAGTTTGAAAGCGTTCCGGTCACAAATGGCACACCCGACCGAATGACCAAACGCGACTTAGTATTGTACCGCACTGCATTTACGTTCTTACAAAAAATCTCGGCCCTCGACTTCAAGCTTCCTAGCAAAGAGGATCTCCGAGAGATTGCTGTCTTCAAGGTTAGTGGAGCCGCAATGGGACGGTTCAAAAACGTCCCCACCCCAATTATCTTCAAGTCGATCAAAGATGGAATCGAATTTCACTTCAAACACGGCCCACAGCTTCTCAAAAGCTACATAAACATCGCCAAGTATTCTGTCAAACACAAAGTGAACATCACAGGCATTCCAGACGAGACTATCGTCTCGCTCTTGGAACCCTCCATAGCTGAGCTTGGAGTGCAATACCTGGGTGTTTCAACTCGCTCTAACGGAAGGGATCCGGGCACTGAACTCAAAGAATCCAAGGAAGTGTACTTTGGCAAGTTAAGGGACAATGCAGGCCTGCTGGAGCTCATCGGGGTGTACTACGGAGCGATCCAGTTATTGGTCGGAGCAACCATGGCGAAGCGTGGCAGTGAGTTACGCGACCTCGACCCTACCAACTGCCTCAGCGAGGACAAAAGCTGGCTGATCGCCCGCATCGCTAAGTCCAGCCGAGGCCAGAAGGGCCGAAGGGCTCGGAATGCTCGCCCCATCGATCCCCTTGCAGCGGAAATGGTTCAGACGCTGATCGACTTTCAGAAGGAGCTGATCGAGGTTGGTTTCATCGATCACCACCTTCCGCTGTTCTCGTCGCCAGGCATCATCGGCACAAGCTCTCTGACGCCCTGCGACGTGTACCTCTACTACAAGAACATTGACCTGTTCTGCGACTACTTTGAGGTCGAGCGTGATAGCCAGGGGCGTCGTTACTACATCCGTCAGCATCAACTGCGGCGGTTTTTCGCACTGGTCTTCCTTCACTGTGGCTACGGGGCCAGCGCGGGCATCCTCCAGTGGATGTTCGGACACACTGACCCCGCGCACATCTGGAACTACATCACCGAGGAGCTACCTGGCAAAGAGCTTCGGAACACTTTGTCGCAAGCCCTCAGCGAGCGTATCGCCAGTGGCGGCGCCACGCACTATACTGATGTGATTGACCTGATTGAGTCGAAATTTGGCACCCGAAGCGTGGCAGTAATGGACGCAGAAAAACTTGCAGACTACTTCGATTTCTTGATGGAAACCGATCAGATGACCATTGAGCCAGTATTTCTTGAAAGTGATACTGGCTTACGGGTAGACATACTTGTTGTTTTGAGGAAAAAAGATGAACTGGGATGAAGGCAAGGCCATTCAAACCGCCTCAATTGAAAACACGCGAAAGTTATTACTAGCAATAATAGCAACGCCGTCCAAGTACCTCGAAAACACCGAAATCAGGGATGCACTCATCAGCCAAGCATCCCTGGCAAGACTCGACCTGAGAACTAGCATCGAGGACGAGCCAATTTACATAACTCCGATAAGCCTAAACACCTTTAAGCAGCGAAGCGAAGAGCGCATGCCAGGTGGCTTCTCCGCAATTGACAGTCTTCGAAAAAATGCCGCACTGGCTATCAGAAAAGAAGAGCAAAGACCACCTCCCGCAAAGAATAATAGAACTCGAGAGGCTATACTAGAGCAGCTTGCGGAGGCAAATCTGAGTCTAGATGTGCACAAACGCGCTAACTTGATACTCCTCCAGACCCTATCAGATGTTCGCAGCAAACTAGATGGCGTCGTAAGCGCCCAAGATGAAGTCACACGCAAGATTCGTGCTGCAGAGATATTGAAACGTATCACGGCAATAACCAGTTTGAACCCTGCGATGTATCAAATTCCGCCCATACAGAAAGCATCAGTCGTGTCCATTGCGGCCAAGGGCAAGAAAGATGACTGACGAATTCCTAGTAGAAACGCTTGATCATGTTGATCTGTTCCAAAGGTACGCAGGGGGCAAAACGCGCAAGCATTCCTTCTATAAATTTCCCTACATGAAATGGCCAAACAACGAGCCATGCAATATCGCCAACCTTTACTTACTTAAACTCTCCAAGAAACACGAACAAATCTCTGCCGATGGTCGCATGCAGGACAGCAAAGGCGGAACAATAGGCCAGTACGCGAGCTATATTAGCCAGCTAATAAAGCGTTGCTGGCAATACAGGATTGACCCCTACCACATAACCGATAAATTTTTTGAAGACTTCATTATTGAGCTTATTCAAGAGTCGGATCCTAGAAGACTAGACAAACCCAAGCGTAAAGACAGAACCACCCTCAATATTGGCAGAGAGTGCCTAAACTTTTTAACCTGGATCGGCGAGTTCCATGGCGACCCTAACTTCGTTTCTGAAAAGGGCACCATCAAGCTGACCACCGAGGAAGTCATTCGCACTTTTAACAAGCACCATAAAGTAACGAAAACAACATCGCACCACTCCTTCCCCTTGCCTTTCCGCGAACATACTCGAAGTCCAATTTCCGAGCACAACGTTGATAGAATGGAGCAGGCAGTACGCGATTCTGAAAAATCCGAATTTCTTAAAGCTCGTCACCTTGCATTGCTTGCCCTCCTACAACACACGGGCGCTCGTCGTACAGAAGTTGCATCTTTGACGACATCGGCCTTGCGAGATGCAATGCTTATGAAGTATCCGATGCTCAAATTTGTAACGCTGAAACGTGGCGAGAGCTTTGTTCGTGAGTTCCCAGTTAATGCTGTTGCACTAAAAGATGTCAAAGATTATTTGGCTTTGCGGCAAAAGCTAATAAAATCTCATCCAGAAAACAAAAATGACTATTTGTTTATATCAGACAGAACGGCTAAGCCGATAACCCCAGAGACCATAACCAAGATTGTAGCAAACATTAGAGATGCTGCCGGCATTGAAGAACAGGCATGCGCTCACATGTTCCGCCATGCATTCATCACCAACTTGTTCACGCTATTGGTTGAGCGGCACAAATTTGAAAGCAAGGATGAATTCGAGGCAGCACTGATTAGCGATAAAGAGTTTTTGCGCAAGGTCAAGGAATGGACAGGCCATAAGAGCGTTGAGTCCCTCAGAACCTACCTGACCAAGGTATTCGAAGGAGATAAGAGCATTGGTAATGCTGCGGAAAGCGTTCATCAAACTAATACGCTAAAGATCTATCAGAAAAAGTACGATGCCCTGTACAAAAAATTTAAGCTCAAAGAAATCACTCAAGATGAGTTTATGCGCCAGAGTGATGAGTTGATGGAGTTGCGTGATCTCGAGCTGTCCAGGTACGACCCCAAGTCCAAGTCTTCATGACGGTAGGGACTAGGTCGACCGTCCACGGCGGATAGCGATCTACCTAGCCCCCCGTTTGGGGGAGTAACGACATGCGGTTTTGCTTGCCCCCTCCGGGGGACGGCTCTCGTGAACCAAACCCCGGCTGCGCCCGGTTTTGGCCCTGCGGGCTTCCATCCTCAAGCCTCTGGCCCTTCGTGGGCCGGCGCGCTCCGCTTGCGGTCGTACTTGATACCCGAGCCCCCTCCAAGACACTCCCCACGAAACAAACCTGACGATGCCCTTCCCGCAGGCTCTTGCGGAGTCAATTGGCCTGTCCTATGATCCGGCCAGGCGGTGATGGTCGCCTGGTGCCTGTTTCGCAAAGCAATAGCCCATCGTAGTTACCCCCCATTTTACATCGGCATGTCCCTAACTAGACGCTGCCCGGTGAACAGGCAATCGGTAACCAAAGCGTCGATAGTTTTGGTGGCATTGTCATGTCTGATTTTTCCCCTCTCAGCATTTTCAAATCTCAAGCCAAGCAGCATGCCCGTCAACACGGCATGAAGCTTTCTGCTGCCCAAGAAACGCTTTCCCGCAAGGCCGGGTTTGAGAAGTACCACGAGCTTGCCGTCGTCGCCCAACGAACCCCCACAGATCCTCGCTTGATGCTCGCCGCCTTTGGCGTGCTTGACTTCAAGGACTCGGTCAATCAAGACGGTGTGCTCTCCGATCTAGCTCAAGTGCTGGTGCAGATGCTTTCCGGCACTACATCTCAGGCCAACGCAAGTGAGTTCAGCCTCGGCGAAAGCGAGGTTGAGTCCGCCGCCTACAACGAGACTACTGGACTGCTCACACTGGGCATGTCGATGACCTATGAGGGGCAGCAGGATCCAGATCGCGCCTACCACGGCAGTGCATTCTTCCTAAAAGCGGATGTCGAGCTGATTCGACGCGATGGCAAATGGTCGCTCGGTGAAGACGGCGTTTCAATCACCAGTAACGATTGGGATCGTGCCGCCAACAGGCACATCCTAGTAACGAATGAGGCCAAAAACGTGTATCAAAAAGACCACTCCCCCCACGAAAAGCCAATCGAAAAGCTCAGCGAAGACGGGAAGCGAGTAAAAAACCCGAACGAGATTACGGTAAACCAACACGTCATCCCCCAAGCGCATTTGAAGCAATGGCTGGGTGGTGAAGACCTGCTTACGATCATCAATAAATCGAGTGGCGAGCCCCTGAAGCGCTCACCTAAGAACTCATTTGTTGTTGCCCGTCTTTGGGATCAGCCTACTGAACAGGGCATGATCAAAATGAACGAGGACAATTATCAGCAGCAGCTGAAGTTATTCGCAGAGACCGGAAGCATCGTTCGCTCCCCCTGGATCACAGAATACTTCGTCATGCTGGCCGCACGGGCCTACTTTGCTGCCAAAGAAAGGCCGCTCTACGACTCCATCATGGTGCCTCCGTCCTGGACGCCGTCTCAGGCTGAGCTTGAAGATGATGAGGTTGAGCAGGTGCATGATACTGTCCGAATCTTCAGAGGAGCTGGAAATCCACATGCCACAGCCCGCACAGTTGTAAGCATGGCACTCACCCAATTCTTCATCAGGGCGCGCGAGCTGCTGAAGGACGCTGTGTGGGTGCCCTTTAAGACGACGGGAGAGAAATTCATTCTCCCCGACTCGAACGTAGCCTTGTACGAGAAGCGCTTCTTGGCACTGCCCGTGAGCCCGGAACTCGTGCTGCTTGATGAGAAGCTGCTCGCCAAGCTCCAAGAGGCCGGCCAACTCACACCAGAGTATCTCAACAAGCGCTTCTTGGAGTCTTCGGTGCGCTACTACGTTTCCCCTAAGTGAGCCACGCCTGACGCACCTCACTCTTTGGCGACAGCCAGTACAGAAGTGTTCTGGCTGCTCGCCCATTCCCTGCCTCCTCCTGGCCTTTCGCACTCTTCCTGCAATACCTCTACGCGATATCCATTTCCTGAGCATGATGTGAGCAACCATTCGAGATATAGACGTCGCTGAACGGGCACATGAAGAGCGAGAGGTCGAGATGCAAGTGATCAGCTTAACGCAGGCGAGAAGGCGCCTCAGGCGGCTCATGAGGTTCCTGCAGGAAGGCCACTCACTCGTGATCGCTTGGAATGGAAAACTGGTCTGCATGCTTGAGGCGCCTGACAAACCAGAACGGGCCAAGCCAACATCAGATCAACCTCATCAACTGTGCCCTTTAGCCACCTCGACATTTCTTAGCACGCTCTTTTTCGGCCTTAGCGACAATCTCTGCTGCGCCTGCTGCCTCTTTCTTCAGCATCGGAAGCTGCTCGATAGACTCCAAATAGCCGGGGAACCTCACTCTTGTTGGATGATCCTCTGGAGCTCCCGTGAATTTTTTCCTGGCAAGCTGGTAGCGTTTCTGCATCCAAATGTACTTTTCAAGAACGCCTGGATGAGAGCTTTTTAAACCTTCCTCAATCATTCCAGACAAAATTTTCAAGTATCTAGGATATTTCATGGGATCGCCCCCTACAACGTCAGAAATCACCTCGCTGGAAAAATAGTCAAAGTACCAAACCTCACAACTTTTATCCCACTTCAGAAACTTCTTAACAGCTTTGACAGCATCGTGAGCAGGGTTAAGTAGAGCCTCATTGAACTCCACAGGGTCAAGGATGACCCGAGGCATTTTAGCGACTTGGGACTCTAAGTGGTAGGCTCGGCTCATGGCAGGCCCCAAAACTAACTGCTTAGTGTGGAGTAGACGTCCAAACGTCAAACCTCCTCGAATCAGATACCCGAGCTCAGCTGCCCTTACCACTACGTGACTGAGCTTATTCACAATCTCAAAAATTAGGTTGAAATTCTTGATACCATAGGAGATTACCAAGCAATCCGAAAACTGCGAGACCTCAAATTCTTTGGGATCACCTTCTTTGGCAATGACCGAAACCTCGGACATCACATAAACCAAATCTTGCAGCACCTCGCTATTACTTTCTGTTTCTTCGATCTTCTCTTTGAATCCCAGAAAATCCACGAACAAAGTAAGTCGATCTTCATAATTAACCTTCTTGGCCATTGCTCCCTCCCCCGAAAGTATAGGCAATATCCGCTTCAAGACCGGAGTCGCTTAAGCTAACTCACAGTGCGCGAATTACGGTATCAGCTTTGAAGGCATGTGATGAGCCCAAGATGCACGTGGAACGCGCAGTCGTATGGCAGCCTTCGCGACAAGGCCCTGTTCGCCTGTATGCAAGCAGCTGTCCGGCCTGTGGAATATCGCTCGGCGATTTACCTCAACCGCATCGGGGTGTACCAGAGGGCCAACGCTGAGTTCGGGCACACACCACTCCCGGATAGCTGCCAGGGTGCGATCAAGAAGTAAGCCCGGGCGACAAAGCTTTCGAAGGGTAATTTTCTTTTCCCATCCACCGAGGATTCGAGGCTCCCGATGTCCGCGCCTGAACTGAACAAGCTGCTGCGCACCTGGGCTCGGAGCGCTGGCTTTGAAGACGGGGTTGTGACTGCTCACGGTATTCGGACAGCCACAGTGGCCCACGAAGTGTGCCTGCTGACTCACATCGGTGAATTGACGGGCCACTTCCCAATCCGCTCTACGCTCGATTACACCGACCGATCCCGCTTGCCGCTGCAGCGCGACTAAGGCTCTACCGTCGTCCTGCGGGGATTGCTGATCAGTGCAAGGCCTCACCAAGCGTGCCGGCCTTGTGCAACTGGTAGTCGATGACGGTTTGATACAGGTGATCGGCCTCGAGACGGAGCCTTTCGATCTCCTCGGCAGGCCTCCCTTCATCCACCGCATGCTGATGGGCCCGGATGGCTTGGAGAGCCTGCTGCAGTAGCGGCTCGCCGGCTTCTGCCATACCCAGGATCGTTCTTTTCACTGCCACCTCGTACTGGATCTGTGGGCCCGATGGGCGTTCAAGTGCTCGAGCTCTTGGTGCCACACCGCCACAAACTTCTCGAAGTCGCGCAGATAGGGCCCCTCTGCCAGGCGGGTAGAGCCAATACTTGCCGCTTGAAAGCGCTGCAGCCACGGTTCAGGGATGCTGTCCTCAGCGATCAGCTGGACGCCTTTGTGGAGCTTCGTAGTGACAACATCGACGAGCTCCTGGGCCGAGAGCTGATCACCGCTCACGACGCCCTGCAGGCCCTGTTCAACCTCGTCGAGTTCAGCCAGCACCTTTTCAGCACGAGCGTCCCCAGGCTGTATATCGGCAAGTGCCCACAGCGCTCTGCGCCTCGCGATCTCCAGGCTCCGCAGCCGAGATCAATCGTCACAACATTTCTCCCTGCTGCAGGTGGACGTCTCAGGCCAAGTTCGACTTCTAACTGCGATCCCCGCAAGGTTCGGGTGAGCTCGCCTCTCGGCAGTTTTGCCAGGATTCCATCGGCGAGGTCATTGGCGTGCCGGGCGTACAACGTGACAACACCAGGTACAGGCTAGCGATCAGGGACAAGGGCCCCGACTCGCACCTGGGCAATTTTCAGTATATTCATGACATCTGCGGGTAGCGTGTCAGTCGACAGGTGCTCGACGGTCGGCCTTGTGGGAGGGCTCGCACCGCCCCACACATCTACAATCGTTTCCAACAGCTTTTCGGGGCAGAAATACGCCAAGGCGATTTCTCACAGGCAGCCTTCCTGGGACAATTTCAGGCGGGCCCTAGTCATTGCAGAGGTTCCAACAGATGAGGCTCTTTCTCGATTGTGAGTTCACTCAGCTCACCGCGCAGGCAAAGCTGATCTCCCTGGCTCTGGTTGGCCAGGATCGCCGGGAATTCTACGTGGAAGTAGTCGACGCGTGGCGAGAAGTGGACTGCAGTGATTTCGTGAAGGAGATCGTACTGCCGCAACTCTGGGGAGGTGAGTACGCCATGCCGATCCTCGAGGCAAGGTCGGCGCTCCTCCAGTTCTTGGCAACCTACGACGAAGAGCTCGATATTGCCACTGACGCACCTGCCTACGACTGGGAGCTGTTCTGCGAGCTCGCCTATGACGATGGGAAATGGCCCCAGAACGTCAGAATTTTCCCCACCGATGCCACGACCCTGACTGCGACGAACGATGGGGAGGAATTGCCTCACCACGCCCTGCTAGACGCTAGGATCATTGCAAGCATGTTCACGGCTAGAGCGTAACCATCTCACGCTCGATGGATGGCCTGAGGTGCTCAGGCATGTTGTTGTGGACGTGCAAGTCGACCGGCACACCCAACATGGCCTGGAGCTCATCCTCGAGCTCGGCGATGTCGAACAAGGAAATCTTGCCAGCCATTGCTGGAGGAATGGTGGCGAGCAGATCGAGGTCACTCCCTTCGTGGTCATCGCCTCGAGCGGCGGAGCCGAAGAGTTTGGGCTCAATGAAGCCATAGGCCTCGATTAGGCGCCGGATGCCCCCTTCCTCGCCTCGTATCGCGTCACTGGGCTTCATACCTTTCTCCTTGAAGCACGGCCTCGCTGGTTATGACCTTGGCAGGCGCTTGTCGATTATCGCTGCAGCTAGCACCTAAACGGCATCTACACTCGTTTTTCGAGCCAGCGACCGAGGTCAAAACGATGCCCACACTTCCTCCGACTGATGCCAGTGACGAAGAATGGCGCGCCTTTGCCGAAGAGCGCTGTGAGGAGCTGAAGCCTCATGTGGCAGAGTTCATCCTGGAAAGGTTCACTTACAAGCCCAGCGGGTGTGGCGAACCTTCGCGACCGTGTCGGCCCTGAGCCTGCAGTTCGACATCTACATCCGTATATTTGTGAAACCAAATAACTACTGGCCAAGGGAGTGCCTCGTCCTGGCTCGGATCGGCTTCACGAAGGAGCGTGTTGGGCATGGTCGAGCGCTGGTGCAGCGCCTGGTGGAGTTGGCTCCCCAATTCGGCTATCGGTACTTAGCCATCGAGTCTGCCAATGCCAACGCATCAGCGTTCGCCGAAAGGCTGGGATTCAGCCCACGGGACAATGGCCGTCACTGGATCGGTGCGGTCGACGACGTACAGAAAGCCTTGGATAGCTGATAGGCAGGACGTGGTCAGCCAGAGGCTCAATGGCCTTTCTCTGCCGGCCCGCCAAGGGCTCGAAGCTGATAATCAGTGACGGTTTGAAAACGATGCTCGGCCATCAACCGCAGACGCTCCAGCTCCATCCCCTCGACTCCATCAACCTCGGCCTGATGGTAGACCTTCAGCGCTTCCACAGCCTCGGTGTACAGGTGGTGGTCGGGCATGAGCACCTTGCTCAGATCTCTTTTCACGATCTTTCCCTTTCTCCATGGCTATCCCACACGCTGCCATGCCAGCATGGCGCAATCTAAGCAACATGACCCAGGGAAGGATAGTCCATGAAAAATTCAGGTTGATACGTCTGCTGGCGGATGGACGGCAAGTCAGAGATGAGACGGATGACTTGCATCTATTTTCACAAGGAGTTAACTAAAATGAAAGTTCCGCCCAAGTGTTTGAATTATTAATACCTTCGCCCCATCCTTGACCTGCGCATCAAGTTTGCGCCATCACTCCAAAACATCAGCGGCCATATCAGCTTATCATACTCTTATCACAATCAAGAACCTCAGGATCCTTGAGCCCAATATCAGACAAACGCTTTCTGTAAATAGCGTCGGCTCTCCACTTCACATATGCCGGGCCAGCCTTCAATGGCTTTATATCCCATGCAGTTCCTATCAGCCTAATAGCACCAGCCAAAATAGCCACAACGAGGTAAACCCAAGAGAACTGGGACTCTTTATTGAAAACGGCGTATATGCCATATGCTGCAATCACAGCTTGGCTTAGCCAAGTTACAACCGAAAGCCACTTCGCTTCCTTTTCTGCTTGCGCATTAGACGTCCAGAAAATTCTCTTCCTCATATCCTCAATGCTTGTCTCGAGCCCATCAGCTCTCGAGTTAGCCTTCAGGAGCTCGCCTTCGATTTTCTCTTTTTCGTCATTCGCTTCTTTTAAAATATCATCGGATACTCGTTTCAAAGTTTTAGTAATCGACTCCTCCGTCAGAGCAGCTTCCTCGCCTAGAGTTAGCCTCATCAGCTCGGACTGCACGCTGTAGCTGCTACGCAGTAATTGATGATCTCTAGCGCTTAGATTGCCGCTTTTTTCCAACCGGTCGGCCTCATTTAAAACCTGATCCCAAAAATTCTTTGTGGGACGAGCAGCTGCATATGCATAAGCTAACATTTCCTTTTTAGGAAGTGCAGGAGCGCCTTGCGGCGCCTTGAGCCATGCGATGTTAGCAAGACTAAAGTCCGTAATGACAGTTGAAACTTCGCGCGACATCTCGAAAGTTTTGCCGTACTCGTAAGCGGCCTTTGAAAAAGATGAGTTACTTGTAACCAATACTGCCTTTGCTTTTTCAACCGAACGGGGAGACGAACCCTTCCTCAGAACATAAATGCTTCTCACCGAGCGAATATCGTAGTCTTTGGCGCGCGGATTATGATAGTCAATTTCATCGCTAAGCACTGCCGAAAATGCTTCCTCTGAAATTTCAAACTTATGATTTTCTTTAGTATATGATGGAGTTGCAACAGGCGTAACACCATACTCCTCAAGAATTTCGCTTGCTCTTCCACCGATAAGGAGCAGGTCTGACTTGGTTTTACCTGACTTCCTGGCCTCAGCAACTATTGTGCCTCTACCACGAGGGGAATCGACAAAGTCAGCCGAGGATGAAATTGAAGTTGTTAGTTCGTCTAGGGTATGAGTAAAGTAGCACACCCTCCCCTTCAACCTCCTTACTAAATCAACAACTTCTTTTATTGCTTGCCTTTCTTGCTCCCCTTCAAGACCCAGCAGCTGGATCAAAAGAGGCGTATCAAAGTAAAATATAACCTCGCTATAGGAGTCCGAAACCGAACTTAGATCCGGGCAGAGTAAAGCATTGGCCAACATATGCCCTTGCATTAGCATCACAAACGCATCAAATATGGCTGGTTGATTCTGTATCTCACCAACAAACTGAGCCACGAGAGCAACTTGCCAGTTCTCATCCCTCTCGAGATCCGGCAAGGTGGTGCCACGCAGGTATGACCTTAAGCAAGGAATGGAGAACTGCGAAAGAAATACTACCAAGCACTCAGTTGCGACATCGTCAGTAATTTTTCTACCGCTGCTGTGCGCGGCATAGGCAACCAGTTCAGAAACAATGAATGCTATATGTCTAGATGCGTTGGCTCGCTCTGCAGAAAGGTCACTACTAACTGGCTTCTTGCCAAGCACAAACTTTCCATTTTCTTTGATTAAAAACTGCTCTTTAGCGAGGCGCTGCAAGATAATTTGAATAGTTCGATGAGGTATCTCCAACCCACAAGAGTCTCGAAGCTTATTCGATATGGATGCGTCTGACACTACTTCCGGGCAATCATTAGCTAAAATCTCGGTTACGTAAGGCTTAAGATATTCAAGGTAATCACCACCCGAGTCGATGTTCACCTTAAGCATTGCTAAGCTACATAATGTATCCGAGCTGCTCAATGTAACTTCCTTATTTGTGAGTTTTACGGCACCGGGTACTTTTAAGATTGTCATAACTACCTTGTACTTATTATATTTCCACGACTGTGTAAGCTGAACACACATTTCGATCTATTGAGATTGCATAGTGCAGCCTAAAGGCTAGCAACGGGCCACCATAACGTCCAATATTTTTGTTACTCCACCAGATTTAGGCGAGGTTAAGGCAGGTCTACCGATGCAGTGGTGGTTTGGCCACAAACCTGTATGGTTCGCGCTGTGTGACTTTCAGTAAGCATTTCAAGGCCTTAAAGCGTTACTGACAAGGTAAAGTGGCCGCTGTGAGGTAAGCTTAGGCGTTCTAACCCCGTGGATCTCTGCTCTCGCTACGGAACCTTGCGGTTCACGAACCTCTGTCACGTACAGTAGACCGTCCATAGCTCGTCCATCCGGGTCGTAAAGCTTTGGCTCATCATCTCCCTGCGCATGCCCCACGATGGGTCGACCGGTACGCTCGCCAGGCGCATGGTGCCGCGTCCCCACCGGGCATTCACCGTGTCCAGGACACTCATTAGTTTTTCACTCGCCACCGGCTGTGAGGCCGCGAACAGATCGCCCGTGATCTCCCCTCGCTGGCTCAGGTCGAGGAGCAACACCTCCGCTTTGCTATATCGGAAACCCTCACGGTAAACACGCTCCACAGCCTCCTGCGCGGCCTTGGTTAGCAGGCGAGTGTCATCGGTGGGGTACGGCAGCTCAACAAGCACCCCATTCGCGTATTTCGCCTCGGCAGGGTAAAACATGCCAGTACGGATGCTGACGCGAAGCTCTGCGGTACTGGAGTCGAGTGGGCCAAGGATGGTGAGCATGGAGGTATGCGCATACCTGTATATACATACAGATAACCGCTTCGAGGGACGTTGGTCAATCCATCGCGAGGTGGAGGAGATGGCCGGCAATGGGGCGTTCGGGCTTCATCCGCTATGGATGTGACCCCTACAGAGTGCGGCTGTCGTAAGTTGTACCCAGCTTCGCCATGGGCCTTGCGGGCTACCATCCACACCCTTTTGACCCATCCGGAGCCGGCGCGCTCCGCTTGCTCTAAAGACAGCTGAGACCGCATTCCCACACAACGGGCCGCTCCGTGATGGATGTCAAGCGTTGGAAGTTCACTTTGGATAAATCTTGTGCCAAACCGCTCGGAATGTTTTGGTTGAAAAAACAAAATTTTTTCGATTTTTAAGTCATTTCAGCAACTCGGAGACATAAATAAAGGACATACATGAGATTCTAAAAATGTCCAAATTTTTCAAATTCCTTCGCGAACTACTAAATGTCATTCTGCTCGTTGTAAATATTACCGTCCTGATGATTCCACAAACAGCCCCAACAACTCAGCCTGTCCCAATAGTTCTAATCAACAGTCATCACTGTTGATGACGATTTCGCCTCCCCCTCTGATTATCCAGAGGGGAGGCCATTGTCACAGACACATATTGAGCCTAATTCTTAGTCTCTTGGTCGAAGCGGGTAACATCTCGATAGGGAGTGCTTAGGTGAGTACGTATCCTAGGTAGTTTTGATAGTAGTCAGAAATTACCACGTGCTTAGGCATTACGTCGAAGCCTGGCCATCGTGCGGACTTTATGACCTCCAGTGCCTCGATTCCAGCCCATTCCTTACGTTTATAAATCATCGAGCTTTGAGTAGGCTTGCGGCAGTTCAGCAGCATATCTCGTATCTGTTTTGAGCTCAGGCATTCCAAAATGCACGACCGCAGCCTTCCAAACGGTGCCCTCATCAGGAATCGTTAAGCGGCTTTGATGCCCAGTCAAAGGCTTAGCCTTTTCAGTTAGATGCACTAGATATGCAACAGGCTCTCACGGTACTCTAAGGTCTTTCACATCAAAGCTACAGGATGTTTTCAATGGCAGATCAATCAATTTTTAGCAAAGGCTTCTTCGGGGAAGGTTTTATGTCCCCAGACATCAATGAAACAATCGCAATCATAACCTCAGAAAATAAAGAGTGGTTTACTCTTTTGAGGGATATAAATAGGCTTTTGCAAGCCATTGTAGTATCTGGCTTTCAAAAGCATCACGGCAGAACCATGGACTTAGAAGTTTTAGCCATGCTTACAGCTATGCGATCTTTAAGCAATTTTCAATCGACCTTCATAAATCTCGAGCGCGGTATGATTGTTGAAGCCAGGATTTTGATACGATGCCTTTTTGAAAATGCATTTTGCATGGGTGCATTAGCAGAAACCCCTGAGAAGTTTATTCCCTTGCTCTATAAAGACAACGTTGCCGCCAAGCGCGGCCAAGCCAAAGCCTTGAAGCAAGGTAGCTATTCTCTAGATCAAGATGTTGCTACAGCCATGGACGAGATCTTGGCTGGCGATAAAGGCCGCCACTTGAACTGGCAAGAAGTTTCAGAGATGTCTTCACTTAGGAATCAATACTTGTTTCACAAGCATCTTTCTGACGATGCGATGCATTATTCAGCTTCATCGCTCAAGCGCTACATTATTTCAAACAAGGAAACTAATAGCTGGAGCGGCTACAAATTTGGGCCAGGCAAGAAAGCGGAAGTCGCTCTGGCTGCTAACCTATCTGCTTCAGCAGCTTTGGGTATCCTTATTGGATTTCTTCAGGCTACCAAAGACTCTTCCCACGACAAAGAGGCGAATGAGCTTCTGGATAGATTCGGATCACTCAGTTCCTTGAAGCCAGAGTGATCGAATTTCTATTTTTCTTGTTCGTAGGATGTTACGAATACCTTGACACCTGATTCATTCCTCAAGACGGTGCCTCCATCCTTAAAGATTAGGGCATCGTCAATTCTTTCCAGCAGTTCTTCCTGCTTGTTTTGATTTGACTTATAAATTGTCCGCACCGATTTTCGGTATACGCCATCATATATGTCGCACATCAATATTAAGTGCTCGTGCAATGCGTCATTTAAATCAACCTCTGTATGCTCCAGAGTTGTGTTGTTATAGTAGTCGCACCGCATTCCTGACAAAGTGATACGAACCGGAACAAAGCTTTCAGTATGACCAGATTCTCTGTTTGAATAATCGACGCTGTGGGCTCCAAGTTTGTTTCTAGCCTCCCGCACCTTCAAGGCTGCAACCCTTCCTTCCAGATCTCGGATGTTAGGTACATTCGAGATTCTGTGGAGGTTAAGCAAAGCTTGCTGCTGTATGTATGTTGCATTCAACACACCATAAAGCCTAATATATTTTTCGCCGAAATCGTCAAATTTCGTTGGCCCATCAACGCCATATTTGCAGAAATGCTCAATGCCTAGCAGGCTGTCGTTTACTATATCCATGGATGAGCATATGAACCCCCAGTCTTCCGGTTTAGTAAGCTTTAGTGCTGACTGAATGAAACCTACAAATTCACCACGATCTGGCGTATGCCGCATTGCCTTTTCATTGATTAGCTCGCGATACTCATCATTGTAGTGATGCAGGGCTTTAAATAGCGGCTCAAGCATTTTTGTGCTCCATTTTATAAGAGGGTCAGACTACACTACGCTTTAGGGACGACCAACAGGATTGTCAAGCTACGGAGAGTGCAATCGCCTGAACCGAAGCTCCAGGAATTTAGTGCTAAGGCTAACGATGCCGTCGAGCAAGCCGGCTAACTCCTGAGGTACTGATCAGTTGGCATGTGCCAGGGCCTTGACAATGGCAGTATGACAGCACGATACTTTTCCTGTGAAGCTTACAGGCAGATTTTTTGCCGCGTTTCGTCGGCATTTGAAACCATCGTGTCGGAGATTGCTTCGACGTGACTCACAACTGGGCGCTTCGGAATACCCTGCCGGGACGCATATGAGTGCCTGTAAGCTTCCGTTCTCAAACAAGGATGTTGCATGTCGGAACTGCATCAGCTTCAGAAAGCCGCTTCTCTTCATGACTTGGCAGCCATCCTTAATTACACTCCAAGCGCCTTATCGTACCTAGTGTACAAGAGGCCTGCGAAATACACACAATTCACAATCCCTAAAAGCAATGGCGAACCACGCCAAATCTGCGCTCCTTGCGATGAGCTAAAAGCTCTTCAGAAACAAGTAAAAGTCCTCTTAGACAAATGCTTGGCCACCATTGAGGCTACAAGTCAGGCACGGGGGGCGATTTCACATGGTTTCAAAGCAGGACATTCCATTATCACCAATGCAGAGCCCCATAAAAAAAGAAGGTACGTGTTCAACGTCGACCTTGAGGGCTTCTTCGACTCTATTCACATGGGTAGGATTCGTGGATTCTTAATCAGCAACAAGGATTTCAAGCTCAACCCTAAAGTAGCCACTGTCCTAGCTCAGATAATGTGTCATGATGACAAGCTGCCTCAAGGTAGCCCTACCTCACCGGTCGCTTCCAATCTGATCGGCCATTTGCTGGACTTAAGGCTTGTCCAGTTAGCAAAGAGAAATGGTTGTTCGTACTCACGGTACGCCGATGACTTAACTTTCTCAACCAACAAGAAAGAATTCCCTGAGGAAATCGCCTCTTCTGACGAAAGCGGAAACTCTTGGTCGGCAGGCCCATCGCTAATTAAAATAATTCAAAAAAGCGGGTTCAAGCTTAATCATAATAAAACCCGCATGCAGTACCGAACCAATAGACAGTCCGTGACGGGCCTAGTCGTTAACCAAATAACTAATACTCCTGCGGAGGTTCGACGAACCGCTCGAGCCATGGCGCATCACCTTTTCAATAAAGGTTACTACCTGATCAAAGACGAAGCGGCAGAAGTGGAAAAAGCAAAAGACCCAATGATTAGGGACTTTACCCAGCTAGAATCGCTTGACGGGTTGTTCAGCTTCATATACATGGTTGATCAGTTTAACCGCAAGAAAATCGCAGACAACAATAACGTAAAAATCGAGTCCTTCAAGAAAACCAGCCTTGAAAAAATTCATGCGGACTTCTTATTTTACAAGAATTTCTACGCTTCGCCGCTGCCTACAATTCTGTGCGAAGGCAAAACAGATAATGTTTACCTTACATGTGCCATGAAGTCGCTAATGGAAAAGTTTCCACGACTCTGCAAGGCCAATAAGGATGGAAAGCCAGCGCTAAGAGTCCGGTTCATCAACTATTCAGATCTGACGCATAGTGCACTAGATCTGAATGGAGGCTCAGCTGATCTCGCTGCATTCATTCGTTCATATGCAAAAAATTGCGGAAAATATAAAGCACACCCACCTTTAAGCCCAACCATTATAGTCGTGGATAACGACAGCGGCTCTGATCCGATATTCAAAGTGATCAAAGAAGTCACCGGCAATCGATATACTATTCCCAATGGCAAGGGAACCATCCTAGACAAATCTCAAACCACTTACTATATCGCCCAAAACCTGTCTGTAGTTTTGACCCCATTAAAAAAAGATGGTCAGCCGACCATGATGGAAGATTTTTTCCCAGCCACAGTGCTACAGACCCCCTGGGAAAACAAAACTTTCGAAATCTTGAGCAAAGCTCCGAATAAGAACACATACAGCAAAAACACGTTTGCACAGAAAATCGTGAAGGCCGACCGCGCAAACGTTGAATTCAAAGGGTTTACGCCAATTCTAAAGTCGATAAACCAGATCATTAGAGATCATCGTATAGACAAGTCTTTGATCGAGAAGAACTTACCGCCTAAACCAGCTAAACGTTAGTAATCGGGAGAGTTTGAACGGCAGCACTCATGCCAGGCCCACATCGGGAAGCGTTACCAGCCCATCCCCGCTAGCCCAGCCCTGATGCAGTATTTGTTAGTGAGCCTGATTCTCCAACGCCAAGAGCCAGCGAAAAACACAGCCATACAAGGCGGCTCATTAAGCTGTTACTCGGGGTCTCCGGCTCTTCACAACGGGATTTAGGTTGTCGTTAAAGAGATCTTTTCCTCGGAGAGGTTTTGTCGCCGGACACTTAGGCTGCGAATCGCAGCCATTCCGCCAAAGGTGCGGAGATTACTGACGCCACGACTCCACGGTCTCGGCGCCATGCTCGGCTTTCCAGGTTTTGAGGATGGCGTGGTTGCCGCCCTTGGTCTGGATCACTTCGCCGTTGTGCGGGTTCTTGTAAGTCTTCACTTCACGTGGCTTACGAGTCGCTTTCTCCTGAGAAACTGGAGCCGCAGCACGACCGCGAGCTTGAGGATCAAGAATGCTGATCACCTCACGCAGGCTGAAACCGTACTCACCAAGCAGGGCACGGAGTTTGTTTTCAAATTCCATTTCGGCCTGGATGGCGCCATCGCTTTTCATCGCTTCCAATTCTGCGAGCTGCTGAGCAAGCTGGAGTTCAAGGCGGCGGAATTCGGCAAGACGAGACATGGGGAGGTGTTCCTTGGGGAGCTAGGATCGGGCCAGATTACAGAAATTGCCGAAGAATGTCTTAACTATCTCAGGTCAAGCTTGCCCAAAAAATCTTTGACGAGGTAGAGCGACTCGACCTCTAAGACAATTGCTGTAACGCATTTCCTGGAGTGTAACAACGCCAATGTTACATTCCAAAAACTACGTTACAAGCCCTATAAACAAGGGGTTTGACACCAAACGGCAAGCGGAGCGCGCAGGCCACGGATGGCTGAAGGCGTGAGGATGGAAGCCCGTAGGGCCGTGACCGGCATGCCGGTCACGGTTTACGACAGCCGTCCGCGAATGCGGCACGTCCTGAAGTCAGCGGTGCAGCTTGCTGAAACGCTCTACTAATAGGGCGGGTGCAATCGACTTCCACGTATCGAGAACTGAGGTCTTGTGAAATAGGTAAATACCGCACCCCACAAAGAATCCCCCTGTCAGCAGTCCTATGACTGAGGCGCCCGAGTTGATAAAAGTCCACTGCAGCGACATCGAGCGGCTGCCCATCAAAAAATCCGCTCCGAAGACCAGGGCAATCCAACTCAAAACAAACGCCACAGCAGCCCATATCGCAGCAATCACCCAGAAGTGCAGCTGCACTTTATAGCGCATGCTCGGCACGCGCAGGAGCCTTCCGCTGGCAGTCTTGGCTGCAAGAACAATTGCAGTATTTTTGAGTTTATTTTTTGAGTTCTGCACGAGAGCATAGAACTCAACATGAGACCCTTGCTCCAGGTCTTCATAGATCTGAATTGGGATCTTGCAGCTGGGGATTAACACCCCATCGATCTTCATGATGACTTGCACGAAACCCGTGAGATGCTCGAAAACTCGAATGTCCTCTAGGCAGCCAGCAAATTTCAGATATTCAAACTTTATAAACACTTGCAGCTCCTTGCTCAATTCCTGACTGACAGGCAGGGGGAGGCCTTGAGCACAAGTCAACGTGCTCAGGCTCGATCTAACTCAGTGCAGCTGTGTATTGGGAAAACGGTCTCCAACCAGGCGACAAAAATCCCTCAGGCTTCGGCGTCCGCCATCGCGGCGAAAGGTAGCCACGACGTACTTGGAGTTCATGGTCGTGATCACCCAGAACTTGCCTTCCTTCTTAATACCCAAGATGTCGGATGTCTGGATCAGGTGCCCATCGGCGAATCGACCATGAGGCCCCTGCCGGACGTGCCCAAAGACGACACCAACGGCGCTGAGTCTATGAATGTGGACACTCACCAGAAATGCCGTGATCTCGTCCTCGTACCCCTGGCCTACAGCTCGAGCGATACGCAACAGGTCGAAGTCCGAGTAGCGCTTCACGTGATAGTTCACCTTCGCCGTGTTGACCTCTGACATCCCTAAGCCCTCCGAGGCTCTCCAGCGTTGGCCTGAGCCATACCACGCCTATACAGCTCTTTAACCCCGTTCAGCGAGTCGACACCGAGACCAGGCTCATGCGTATCGACATACACACCACCACCCTCTACTTCCAGAACGCAGACGGCCACACCAGCGTGGTTGTGTCCCATCGAGAGCGACGTGAGCTTCTCCATCTTCCAACTGCCATCCTTGTTCATCCAGGATGGGGTGACGGCCTGGACTTCCTGCACAACCAGGCTCTCGTCCTGCGCTACCAGCAGCTCAACGAGGCGCATCTCATCGTTGAGCATCTCTTCGTAGGCAACGAACCGATCCTCGTGCCGGCGCTTGAGGCTGACGTGATACCAGTGCGTGGCCAGAGACCGGGTGACTGCATGAAAGTGAGCCAGACCGTCTCCAAACATGCCTACCGGGCCAGCCTGGTCTTGCGTGCTAATGCGGAACATCGTGGATCTCATCTGGGCAAGCCCACATATGGGGCCTGCGGGTCAACATAAGCTAAATATTGTCTTCAGCGAGGCGATCTGCTCACGACCAGGGCCAACCAGGACGTACACGGTGTTGCGCGTTTCGAACATGCACACGCCGTCGTAGGTCTTGCACAGCGTCGAGCGCACCCATCCCCCTGGTGGGAATCGGCCCTGCTCGTCATAGATGACGCAGTGGGCGTACATGAAGATCGGCTCAAGGCCCAAAGATCGCACCCTGGCCAAAGACTCAGGTGGCTCATCCACGAGGAAGAGGATCCAGTCCTCAACCAAGCAATACGGCCTGCGAGGAAAGCGTTCGGCAAGCAGTGCCTCAATTTCGGGTTGGGACAGTGACGTCCCAGCGGAAGAGACGCGCCCTTCCTGGAGCAGCTCGTGCTCTACAGAGCTATCAGTCACCAATTACCTCGGTATTCAAACGACGAGGTGATGTGCGAACGGGAACGTAGCAGCAGATCGCCGTTCGACTCACTCAAACCAATATATATGTTTGAGCGAGTCTAGGCAAACGAGGCATACCGTCTCCTTTTGCGGAGGCAGAAATGCCGCTACGCCACTCTCTCGCTGCCGTGCTCCAGTCGCTCCGAACGCAGCAAGGCCTGTCTCAGCAGGAGATCTCGGGCCTTCTTCGTCAACAAACGATCAGCGAACTGGAAGCGGCTAGCTTCACGGCCACCATCGATACCGTGAGGGATCTGGCCATTTCGCTGGGCATCAGCCCAGCTACCCTGTTCGCCATGGTCATTGCAGCGGAAAACCAACAGACGACTCACCAGGTGCTGATCGATGCAATCGTGGAAGCAGAGGCACTGGGGAGAGCCAACGAGATTATGGAACGGCAGCCTCGCGAGATTGAGCATCCGCGAGTGACTGCTGCTAGAGAGAAGTGGAAGGCGGTGCAGGCGCTGAAAAAAGACGGCCTCACCCAGGCTGAGGTGGCGCGTGCTCTAGGGTATTCAAAGGGCACTGTATGGCGGCTCTGGGAGCGAGAGCCAGGTAGCTAACCCTCAACCCTCTTCAACACAGCGCGTGCACTGACGCACTTCGGCGTCGACTGCATAGGCCTAGGGTTTGCGGACAAAATGCTTGAACCTCTCCCGCGCCTCCAGCACTTGCTCACGTATCTCTTCAGGGTCGATGGACATGCGGCCCCCTGGCGTCACCTTGAGAGTCTTGAGGCTGTTCACCGCTTCGATAAACTCACGCTCACGTTGCTTTTCCCACTCGGGGCGGCAGTCGGCGCTGATTGTGTTCCAGATACGCGACAGAAACTTCAACATCATTCTCATGCTTACCGTTGCCAGTTTTGGCCCGATCATACGTCACCGGTAGAGCGATTATCACACGAGCGTCGACCCAACCATCCCAAACGCGTGATGAGGCTATACCGACGATGATGGCAAAATGGTATGTTTCTGCCCAAAGGTGAAGCTTAGGCACAGGGAATGTCGATTCTTGAACAGGCAGATTGGGTACTCGCCCCGTCGCTCGCAAATGACATAAGCATGGCTACGCAGCCATCCCTCTCACTGATATCCAAACCATCTTGGGGCCGGCATTCGCTGTCGCTCCAGCGAGATTGCTCGACCTCTCGTGCCATTCCCTTAAAAATTAGTTCCAGTAGGCAGCAATCGACTGCGACTAGAGCGAAGATGATCTAGGTTTGAAGGCTAAATATGGCAAACGACCGGGTAAAATATAGCTCAGAAGAGCATAGTATCTTGTACGGAGAGACGCGAGGAGCCTGCCCTCTTTGTACTCAACCAATTCTTTTCAAGAAGGCCGGATCCAAGACCTCGAGAGGATATGAACTCGCCCATATCTACCCTCTCAACCCAACAGCAGCTCAGACGCTGGCATTAACTGGATTCTCCACTCCAGCAGACATCAACGCCTTAGATAATGTCATATGCCTTTGCCCCACCTGTCACACGAAGTTCGATAAAGACTTCAAAATCATAGAATACAACCACATCCGAGCTATCAAGGATGGTTTCATTCGAGACGCAGCTGCAAGGAAAGCAATTGCCGAACACACATTAAAAGAAGAAGTAAAAGAGATACTTGAGGTCATCACCAGCTTACAATCAGATGACATTGATACGTTAGGCCTGGAACTTGAATTTGACGCCAAGAAATTGAGCGATAAATTGAAAACAGGCGCCAGCAACCTCCTTAAGCGAAATGTCCGTAACGACGTGGTTGACTACTTCGTATCCATTCGCGAAGAAATGCGAATTTTGGAAATGCGAGACCAAGCCACAGTAAAGATCTTACAAAACCAGGTAAATAGCTACTACTGGGAAATGCACAAGTTAAACCCAGAAAATAAAGACCTAGTTTTTAAATACATTTCCGAATGGATTAGCACTAGGTCTGGCAAGTCAATCGATGCCTCAAGAGTTTTAACGTCATTCTTCGTGCAAAATTGTGAGGTTTTCGATGTTAGTGCCTAGCAAATTCACAAAGCTTGAAGAATCTACAATTTTCAAAATGCTTGCGATACTCGCTAACAAAACATCAGGGGAAACCGTAACGCAAGCCTTAATAAGGACAAAAGACGATTTCCTAGATGCGTCAGAGTTCCTCGCCGCCATGGACATTTTATACTTTCTCGGATACCTAGACGTCCAAGATGGATCTGGAGTGATTGAATATGCTTAAACAGATAAAGTGCAACCTATTCAATCAGAGCACTATTAAATTCCATGCCGGACTAAACGTTGTCCTTGGGGATGACGAAGCCAAGAATTCAATTGGTAAATCTTCAGCCCTTCTTGTAATCGACTTCGCAATGGGCGGCAGCAGCCTATTGGACGACGACGCGGGGGCTATCAAGGTGCTCGGCCACCACTCATACCAAATCACTTTTGAATTTGATGGAATTCCATTCTACGTAACGAGATCTACAGAACAACCTGAAGTTATTGATGTATGCGACTCCAATCATGTAAAACAACATGAGATATCTGTTGAAGCGTACCGGGGAAAGCTTAAGGGCCTCTACGACCTTACTGAGCTAGAAAGCTCCTTCCGATCCATTGTTGGGCCATTTGCTCGGATATGGAAGAAAGGCGAAGCGGATCCAGATCACCCATTGGGGGGTAGCCCAAAAGAAAAGCTCAGCGCCGGGGTAGCTAGACTGGTCGATCTTTTCGAACGTACTAGCGATGTTTCTGTAGAGCGGGCCGTACTCCAGACCTTGCAAGACAAAAGAATCCTAATGAATAAGTCGATGGCTGCGGAAATAATTCCACGGATCACGCTGACCAAATACAAGTCAAACAGCCAGCTCATTAAAGCCAACGCTCAAGCCATCAGTGACATTAAGGATAATTTTGCGGGCGCTATCACCGCATACGAAGCCCTATTCGACGAAAAATTGAGAGCTATACAGCAAACCAAAAATGAAACGGTAAATAAGAAAAACCTTATTTCCGCCAGAAGAGAAAAACTTCAGAGAGACATCTCCGGCGTAACTCCTCGCCTCACTGCAAACATTGCCCTTGTGGCCGAATTTTTTCCAGAGGCCAATCTTGAACGCTTGGAGCAAGTAGAGCAGTTCCACGCAAAAATTGGCAAGCTCGTGAGCAAGGAGTTAAAAGCCGAACTTGAGCTTTTGGTTGCAAACGAATTTGAAATCACCACAGCCATCACCGACCTTGACCAAAAAATAAAACTTACACTCAAGGCCAAAGGTACTCCCACTGACCTATTTGCGAAAGTGTTCGAACTAAAAGAGATCACCGACAAGGCCAAGGAAGAAAACAAATTTTTCGAACAAAAAACCTCTATTGAAGATAGCGAAAAGGCCTGCAAAGAGCGCTTAGACACTATATATGACAAAATCTTCCTTGAGATTGAAACCGCAGTTAATCAGAAGTTAGAAAGATTCAACACTAAAGTCTACGGCCCTGAGCGCACCCCGTCACAGCTTCGCATTAAAAACTCAAACTCATACAGCTTTAATTCGCCGATGGACACTGGAACAGGCAAGTCGTATGCCGGCTTGGTTGGATTTGACCTCTCAATGCTTTTGCTCACGCGCCTACCATTCGTAATCCATGATTCGATGATCTACAAAAACATTGAAATTGCTGCCACCGAGCACATCATTCGGATTCTATCCTCTTTCAAGCAGAAGCAAATCTTCCTGGCTTTTGATGAGGCCAAGAAATTCAATAGCGCAACTCAGAACACCCTGAAAGCCCAGATGGTGTTGCAATTACACCGCGACAAGCTCCTCTATACCCAGGACTGGAGGGCGAAAGAGAAGCGAACATAAGGTGTCTGTCGGGTACGTGTCGTGTCCCGCCGCCTTAGGCGCCTTCATGCTTGAGCCACCACAACAGCCACAGGGCAGGACACACGAGATGGGCATTTTCGACGCAACCGACACGCGCCTCCTTAGCAAAGCCGAACTGGGCCAGGTAATCAGATATCTTCGAGAACTCCGCCAATGGTCTCAAGAAACATTGGCGGAGCTTGCCCACACTACACCGCGCACGATCCAGCGGGTGGAAGCCGGCTCGGGAGCGAGCGTCAACACCCTGCGCTCTCTCGCAGATGCGTTCGAGTACCAGGACATCGACATATTCAATAAGCCGATGCCGATCCCTACGGATGAACAGCTCCAAGCCGCTCGCGAACAGTTTGAAAAAGATTACGTCATGAGCAAAGCCCTGCAGCCCGATTCAGGGAGGTGCTTGGCCAAGCTTGCGACTGAGACGATTGGCGACTACATCGAACCTGCATTTGAGCTATCGCGAGATCAGGCGGTTGCCTTTGCCGAGCTCACCGACTACCTACGGGATTATCGTGATGTCGCTGATGACTGCTCAAGTACATCCCGCCTGTTGGTCTTCGATGAACTTCAAGAGATGCTCGACCGACTGGGTGAACAGGGCGTCACACTGCGTTATGCAACCACGCCTGTAGTGCAGAGGGTCACCTCAGATCCGCCGCAGGAAGCGCAGCCCATTGGAAAAGTGCTCTACCTGCTGGCGTTCAAGGAGGGTGAGGCGCCGGAAGAGTTGGCACTTCCCCGGAGGATGGGCATTGGGTAATGCGCCGTAGCCCCCAGACAGTTCGCTTACTGGGGGCTACAGCCTCATCATTCAGGTCTTCCTTGGCTTAGCTCTGGCAGTCGCCTCAGCCACCAATGGATCTTCGGGCCAATAGTGCTTGGGGTACCTGCCCTTTAAGTCCTTCTTCACCTCCGCATAGGTGCTTCGCCAGAAGTTCGCCAGATCCTGAGTGACCTGCACGGGCCTGCGGGCCGGCGACAGGAGGTGCAGAATCAACGGCTGCTTGCCTTGGGCAATGCGAGGGGTTTCTGCCAGCCCAAACAGCTCCTGCAGCCGTACAGCGAGGATGGGTGGATGTTGCGAGTAGTCGATGCGAATACTCGACCCGGACGGCACTTGAATCGCCTGAGGCGCTTGAACTTCCAGCTCTTGTGGAAGCGGCCATGGTAGTAGGTTTCTGACTATCGACGACAGATCCAGCTGGCTGAAGTGGCTGAGCCTCGTGACTTTGCCCAGGTACGGCGTGAGCCACTCTTCCAACGTGTCGAGGAGATTGGCATCGCTGAGATCAGGCCATTTGCTCTCTGCCTGGCCATTCTGAATATCCAGCTGACGCAGCAGATCGACCCGCGCCTGCCACTGCCGTAGCTCAGGGTTCCACGGCAGGAGCTCGATGCCCTTTCGCCTCACTAGGTTAACCAAGGCCAGCGAACGGGTTTGCTCATCAAGCTTCGGCAGGGCTTTCGTCGAAAAGATGAGCTGCCCAATCTTCAACTGCCGCTCAGCCTTCAGAACACCTTCCCTTTCGTCCCAGTCGACCTCATCGACAGAGCTCACAAGGTCAGCCAGCTCGTCATCGAACAAGGCTGGATCGAGGTCACTCGCCAGGTAGATCCGCTCTTCGCGCTGTCCTTGGCGGCTACCTAGGTCGGCCACTACCAGCCACTCGTGCTTGGTGAGAGCATCAGGCTCTGAGAACACCGCAGCACGACCGTTGGAGAGACGGTATTCGGATGCACTTGCACGCCTCTGCAGGCCGATTCGATCAGGGTAGGCGAGCGCCAATAGGCATCCTACCCACCGTGGGTGATCAGGCTCGCTGACTGTGCTGGAGGCCTTCCCCCGCAGGAGGGATCGGTACTGCCGCGCAGACTGCTTCACACGCTGGAGGGAACCACCACTGCGACGTGGATGTTGCTCGCCGGACAAGGCACTCAGCCTGGTTTGAAGGTCAGCACCAGATCCTCGTAAGATGTCCTTCTCACCGAGCAGCGCCGCGATGTTACACGCCAGGTCATCCAGGCCCATCGCATTGCCTTTGATGAGCATATGCGAGATCCGTGGATGCGCTGGAAGCTCGCTCATCGCTGAACCGTGTGGTGTGAGCTGTCCAGCATTATCGAGTGCGCCCAGCCGCTTCAGCAAGTCTCTGGCTTGACCGAAAGGAGCTGACGGAGGTTGGTCGAGCCAGGTCATCTCTTCTGGCTTCATCCCCCAACGAGCCAGCTGGAGGGCCAGGGGTGCCAGATCCGCTTGCAGGATCTCTGGGGTGCTGTAGCCGGCTATTTGCTCGTGCTGCGACTCCGACCACAGGCGGTAGCAGACACCTGGCCCCAGGCGCCCTGCCCGCCCCGCACGCTGGGTCGCACTGGCCTTCGAGATACGCTGCGTGTCGAGTCGGGTCATGCCACTGCGAGGATCGAACTTCGGCACTCGCTCGAGACCACTGTCCACCACGACCCTGACGCCTTCGATGGTCAAGCTGGTCTCGGCGATGTTCGTGGCCAGTACGATCTTCCGAGAGCCCTTGGATGCTGGGTCAATAGCAGCACGCTGGGCGTTCAGGTCGAGGTCGCCGTACAGCGGGCATACGATCACGTCTGGACGGCTACTCAGCTGCTCCTTGAGGTCTTCTGCCACCCGCCGAATCTCTGCCTGCCCAGGAAGGAAAACCAGAACGCTTCCTGACTGTTCATTGATGGCGGCCAGGCAGGTGTCTGTGACTCGCGCATCGATTCGCTCGCCAGGCTGATAAGGGCTACCCCAAACCGTCGAGACCGGATACATCCGCCCTTCACTGGTGACCACAGGCGCATCATTCAACACCTTTGAAAGGCGAGCACCCTCCAGTGTTGCGGACATCAGGAGCAGCTTCAGCGGGGGCTCATCACGCAGCAGTTCGCGGGCACTCAGGCACAGAGCCAGTGCAAGGTCAGAGTCAAGGTTTCGAAGGTGGTACTCATCGAAGATGACAACGCCCACACCGTCGAGCGCGGGATCATCTTGGAGCCGGCGAGCCAGGATACCTTCGGTGACCACCTCGATCTGGGTTCGCGGGCCTACTTTGCTCTCAAGGCGAATGCGGTAGCCCACAGTCTCACCTACCTTCTCACCCAGTTCACTCGCCAAACGCTCAGCAGCCGCCCGAGCAGCCAGTCGACGAGGTTCGAGCATCAGGATCTTTTGATCACTAAGCCAAGGTTCGTTCAGCAGCGCCAGGGGCACCCGAGTGGTCTTGCCCGCACCAGGTGGCGCTTCAAGGATCACTTCGTTGCGGTTGGCCAGGGCCTCTCGTAGGTCTGGCAATACGAGGTCAATAGGTAGAGAAATCATCGAGGCTCCCAAATCAGGGAGGCAGTATACGCTGAGCGTTGAGTGTTGATTTGAGCTTGAGGATGCCAGTCAGGATCAGTGAGCTACCTAAGCGCACCATGAAAAGACAGGAAGAACGAGAGCAGAAGCGAGGGCAAAGCAGAGGCGGGAGCAGGAGCAGGAGCAGGAGCAGGAGCAGGAGCATCAAAGCCTTGTGGGCTTTGATTGAAAAGCCTGACAAGCAAGAGCGGAAAAAGAGCTAATCAGCAAATCGTGGAACTCGTCGAAGATCACCAAGCCCACGCCTTCAAGCGCAGGATCGCTTTGCAGGCGGCGGGTGAGGATGCCTTCAGTGACCACTTCGATACGCGTGTTCGGGCCGACCTTGCTGTCCAGGCGGATGCGATAGCCCACGGTTTCACCGACCTTCTCGCCCAGTTCACTGGCCAGGCGTTCGGCGGCGGCGCGGGCGGCCAGGCGCCGCGGCTCGAGCATGAGGATGGTCTGCCCGGCCAGCCAGTGCTCGTCGAGCAGCGCCAGCGGTACGCGGGTGGTCTTGCCAGCGCCCGGGGGCGCCTCGAGCACCGCTTCGTCACGTTCGGCCAGGGCTTGGCGCAGGTCGGACAATACGGCATCGATCGGTAATGAAATCATGGTGGTCCTCGAACAATCGTCCGAGTATAACGGCGAACCGAGGCTGCCCTATCATGGTCTTAACCTCAGGCGCCGGCGATTGCCGCGCCCTTGATCGTCGTTACCTTCCGGAGATTCACATGCGCATCCCTTCCCGCGTCATCGGTGGCGCCCTCATCGCCACCCTGCTGACCCAGCTGACGGCCTGCGGCACCCTGTTCTACCCTGACCGTCGCGGCCAGATCGAAGGCAAGATCGACCCTGTGGTCGCGGCCATGGATGCCATTGGTATTCTCTTCTACGTGCTGCCCGGCCTGATCGCCTTCGGCATCGACTTCGCCACTGGCGCCATCTACTACCCCGGCGGCAAGAGCGCGCAGATCGACCCAGCCAAGCTCAAGCCGGCGGTCAATGCCGACGGCCAGGTCGACAGGACCAAGCTGCAGGCGATCCTGGAGAGCGAACTGGGCCAGCGCCTGCCATTGAACGACCCACGGCTGATCCAGCACCGTGGCAGTGTCGAGCAACTGGCCAGCTACGGCCTGGTGCCCGCCGCCTGATCTGACCACGGACGATCTTCTGCGCATGACCGCCACCGCCGAACACCAACGCTTGCTGCGCCTGGCCACCCGCGCCTCGCTGAGCGTCGCCTGCATCCTGGTGCTGAGCAAGGCCGTGGCCTGGTGGCTGAGCGGCTCGGTCAGCCTGCTGGCCGGGCTGACCGACTCGGCGCTGGATGCCGCCGCCTCCTTTCTCAACCTGCTGGCCGTTCACTACGCCTTGCGCCCCGCCGACGACGACCACCGTTTCGGCCATGGCAAGGCCGAAGCCCTGGCCGGCATGGCCCAAGCACTGTTCATCGGGGTCAGCGCGGTGCTGATCGGGGTGCAGGCGGTTGATCGGCTGACGTCGCCGGAGCCTTTGGGCGACACTGCCGCCGGCATCGTGGTGATGCTGCTGTCGCTGGTACTGACCCTCGCATTGCTGGCATTTCAGCGCAAAGTCATCCGCGCGACCGGTTCCACGGCCGTGCGCGCCGACTCGCTGCACTACCGATCCGACCTGCTGCTCAACGCCAGCATCCTCCTGGCGCTGCTGCTGGCCCGCTTCGGCTGGCCACAGCTCGATGCCCTGTTTGGCCTGGGTATCGCCCTGTACATCCTGTGGAGTGCGCTGCAGATCGCCCGCGAGAGCACGGCGATCCTGATGGACAAGGAACTGCCTGCCGATGTCGGCGAGCGCATGCTCGAAGTGGTGCTGGCGATTCCCGGGGTGAAGGGGGTGCATGACCTGCGCACGCGGGTGTCCGGCAGCCAGTGGTTCGTGCAGCTGCATCTCGAGTTGCCTGGCGAAATGCCGCTGCATGCCGCCCATGAACTGTGCGTGCAGGCCTCGCAGGTCATTCGCCAGCGCTATCCGCGGGCCGATGTGATGGTTCACGCCGACCCGGTGTAGCCCGCGCTCGCAATTGCCTTGTCAATTGACGCTGTAGCCGCGCCCACTCAGGCACGCCCCCAATGCCCGCCTATAGTTGTCCGCCACATTGGCCGGCGGCGCATAGGTCGCCGTCGCCGGATCGAACCCCGACTGACTCACCGCCCAGCGGTGGCACTGGTAGCGGTCCTGCTCCTGCTGTTCCTGCCCCTGGCCGTACATCGGGTAGGCGATCACATCATAGCCACTGCCCTGCTGCTGCGGTGCAGGCGCAACGCTGGGCGGGTTGACCACCACATACTCGCGGCTGTCGGCCTGGTACTGGTAGTACGTGTCGGCCACCAGGAAGAACAGCGCACCGCTCAACCACACCTCGCGGGCATAAGGCGGCAGATAGCCGACCCGCACACCGTAAGGCGGCGTGACAACCACGTAGCCGCCGCCATGGGGCCGGTACCAATAACCGCCGGAGTAGAAGTAGTCCTGTCCACGATAAGGCACCTTCCAGTAGCGGTCCGGGAAGCGATCGACAGTGTGCCCGGGGTGATACTGCGGCCCTGGCCCCCAGCCATTGCCATGACCATCAGGCCGTCCCGACCAATCGCCGCCCGGGCGCTGACCCGGACCGCCCGCCTCCCAGTGACGGTTGTCACCGTAACGACGGGGAATATCCTGGTAGTAGCCCTGACGTGGCGGTTGCGTCTGGCGCACTTCGTCACGTGAGTTGAGCGGCGATCCACGCCGTTCGCCACCGCCCTGCTCCTGCTGGCCGCCATGACCGTCATGCCCTTCTCCTGGCTCTTCGGCCAAGGCGCCCAGGCTGATGCCCAGGCCCAGCAAACCAACACCTGCCAACCGCCAGATGCGCGAACTCATGTTGTTCCTCTCGATGATAACGCCCGCCTTTACCGTTCGCAGTCTACTGCGCAGACCGCGACCGGCAGATGAAATAGCCGACAGCCTAGCGCGCCAGCAAGCCACGCAGCAGCAACTCCAGGGCGATCAGAGCCTGGCCTAGACGGATATCGCCGTCCTCCGCCTGGGCAATCCAGACCGCCGCCTCCGACAGGCTGCCATGCACCAGCGTCGCCAACGCCCAAGCATCCGCTTCGGCAACCACGCCCTGCTGGACCAACCCGCTGAGCATCCGCCGCAGTGATGCGATGCAATGCTGCTGCGCCTCGGGGGTCACCGCACCCAGGACGGCGCGCGCGTCACGCAGGACAATGCGCTGGATCTCCGGCTCGCGGGCCATGCGCAGGTAGGCCTCGCAACGCTGGCAGAAGCCTTGCCAGGGGTCATCGCAGGATGCGGAGATGGCCAGCAGACGTGCATCCATCTCAACATCAATCTGTGCCACCACAGCCGCCAGCAGGCCCTGCTTGTCGCCGAAATGGTGGTAGAGCGCGCCTCGGGTAAGCCCGGCGCGAGCGGTCAGGTCATCCATGGACGCCTGTGCGTAGCCTTGTTCGCTGAAGACCTGGCGGGCCATTGCGAGCAAGGCCGCGCGGGTTTCTTCCATCTCGGCGCGGGTGCGACGAACCATGGCCTCTCCTTTACGTACAGTTCGTATGAATATTTACATTCAGCTCGTATGAATATTTAATCATACGCACTGTACGTATTATCCACGCCCTGCCTTGCTGCCAGCAAGCGGGCCGCCTCACGGAGCAAGCGACATGCCCAACCCTTATGCACACTTGTTCGTCCCGACCGGCACCCTCGGGTTCACCTTGGCCGGCCTGCTGGCCCGCCTGCCGTTGCCCATGACCGGTATCGGCATCATCACGCTGGTGGCGCAATGGCGCGGCAGCTATGCCTTGGCCGGGGCGGTGTCGGCCTGCTTCGTGCTCACCTATGCCCTGTTGTCGCCACAGGTATCACGCCTGGTGGATCGCCTGGGCCAGCGCCGCGTGCTGCCGCCGGCCAGCCTGCTGAGCGTGCTCGGGCTGCTGCTGATGGCTGCCTGCGCCTGGTGGCGCAGCGCCGACTGGCTGCTGTTCGTCGCCGCCCTGCTGGCCGGCTGCATGCCGAGCATGTCGGCTATGGTCCGGGCGCGCTGGACCCAGCTGTACCGCGGCCAGCCGCAACTGCAGACTGCCTACTCGCTGGAAACCGTACTCGATGAAGTCAGCTTCATTGCCGGCCCACCGCTGGCCGTCGGGCTCAGCGTGGCGCTGTGGCCCCAGACCGGGTTGCTGGCCGCTGCCGCGTTACTGCTGCTGGGTACCCTGGCGTTGACCCTGCAGACCGGCAGCGAGCCATGGGTGGTCCGTGCCGAAACCTCGTCCAGACGTGACCTGCCGGCATGGCGATGCGCAGGGGTGCCTCAGCTGACGCTGCTGATGGTGGCAATGGGCATGATCGTCGGCACCGTGGACATCGTCAGCGTCGCCTTCGCCGGCGAGCAAGGGCAACCGGCTGCCGCCAGCCTGGTGTTGTCGGCCTATGCCGTGGGCTCCTGCGTTTCCGGGCTGCTGTTCGGCACCCTGCGCTGGCGGATGTCGCTGCCCCGCCAGTTGCTGGTCGGCGCACTGGCCACCACCCTCAGCACCCTGCCGCTGCTCCTGGTCGGCAATATCGCCCTGCTCGCAGCGGCAGTGTTACTGGCCGGGGTGTTCTTCGCCCCGACCATGATCGTGGCCATGGCCCTGGTCGAGCGCAGCGTGCCAGAGCGCCAGCTGACCGAGGGCCTGACCTGGCTGCTCGCCGGGCTGAATGTCGGCGTGGCCATCGGCGCGGCAGGTGCCGGCCAATGGGTGGACGCCTCGACAGCACGCAGCGGCTTCATGATTGCCGTGTTCGGCGGCTTGCTGGTGCTGCTGGCGGCGCTCGCCGTGGCGGGTCGTCGCCAGGCCAGGCCTGTGCAATCTTCTGCACAATAAAAAAGGGAGGCCTTGCGGCCTCCCTTCGGGAATTGTCGTCCGTGCTCGGCACTTGTGGCACCGGCTCACCTCGCGCCGTCTTCTGGACAGTGCGTAGCCCGGGGGCCTGGCGGATCCTGTTGGATGGCTGGCCGCGACCGCCCGCCTAGGGCGCGTCGCCGTGGACTGATGTCCGGGCAGTGATTCTGGTGATAAAGATAGGGCAGACGCTGGGGCAGAGGATTGCGAAGATTGCTCTGATAAATACCGCTTGCGCAATTTTTCACTCAGGATCGATAATTCGCCGCAATCCGAACAGAAAAGGTCCTTTCCATGAGCAAGCTCGACCGCTACGACCTGAGCATCCTCGCCGAATTGCAGCGCGATGCGCGCATCTCCAACCAGGAACTGGCCGAACGCATCGGCTTGTCGCCGTCCCCCTGCTCGCGCCGGGTCAAGCAGCTCGAGGACGACGGCTACATCTCGCGCCAGGTAGCCCTGCTGGATCGCAAGAAACTCGGCCTGAGCCTTACGGCCTATGTGCTGATCGGCATGGACCGGCACACCCCCGAACGGTTCGAAACCTTCGAGGCGGCGATCCGCAGCCTGCCCCAGGTCCTCGAATGCAGCCTGGTCACCGGAATGGACGCCGACTACCAGCTCAAGGTGGTGGTGCCGGACATGGACCATTACCAGAAACTGCTGCTGGGCAGCCTGACCCGGATCGAAGGGGTGACCAGTGTGCGCTCGAGCTTCGTGCTCAATCAGGTGCTGGCCAGCACCGAGCTGCCATTGACCCACCTGCGTTGAATCCCTGCACGCCCGGCGTATGATCGGGCTTTGCGCTTGCCTGGAGTAAACCGATGGATCCCGCCGTATTCGAAGAATGGATGATGATCATCCTCGTCACCGTACTGATCGCCTTCATGGGCTTCATCGTCTGGGACCTGGCGAAGAAGTCCAAGGCCGGCCGCTTCGGCACGCTGATCCTGTTCTTCGTGCTGGGCCTTGGCGTGCTGGCGTTCATCATCAAGAGCGTGGTGGTGGGGTTCCTGGAAGGGGTCTGACAACCCCACCCGGGGCGGCGACTACAGCTTCGCCGCCACTTCCCGCCAACATCCCTGCTGCAACCCTTCGATCGTCCAGTCACCGATACGCACCCGCACCAGACGCAAGGTCGGCAGCCCCACCGCCGCCGTCATCCGCCGCACCTGGCGGTTGCGCCCTTCACGGATCACCAACTCCAACCAGGCGGTCGGCACACTCTTGCGAAAACGTACCGGCGGATTGCGCGGCCACAACTCGGGCTCCTCAAGCAGCCGCGCCTGTGCCGGCAGCGTGGGTCCATCGTTGAGCTCGACGCCCTCGCGCAGACGCTGCAATTGCTCCTCGCTCGGCTCGCCTTCCACCTGCACCCAGTAGGTCTTGGCCAGCTTGTGTTTAGGATCGGCGATCCGCGCCTGAAGGCGCCCGTCGTTAGTCAGCAGCAGCAGGCCTTCGCTGTCGCGGTCCAGGCGCCCGGCCGGGTAGATGCCGGGGATGTCGATGAAATCCTTGAGCGTGGCGCGCCCCTCGCCGTCGCTGAACTGGGTGAGCACATCGAACGGTTTGTTGAACAGGATCAGGCGCGGCTCGGCCGGCGGCGCCTTGGGCTGGCGACGCGGGCCGGTGGTTCGCGCCGCAGGGCGGCGCGGGGTGCTACGGGGTGGCAGGGGCATGAATCCTCAGCGGAACGGCGGCTCATCGAAGCTGCGCAGTTTACGCGAGTGCAGCGAGTTGAGCTCGGTGCGCAGCAGGTCGAGGGCGGCGATACCGATCTTCAGGTGCTGGCTGACCGCGCGGTTGTAGAAGGCGTTGGCCGACCCCGGCAGCTTGATCTCGCTGTGCAGCGGCTTGTCGGAAACGCACAGCAAGGTGCCGTAGGGGACACGCAGGCGGTAACCCTGGGCCGCGATGGTGCCACTTTCCATGTCCACCGCCACGGCACGGGACAGGTTGATCAACGGGCGCTCCTGTGCCCAGCGCAGCTCCCAGTTGCGGTCGTCGTAGGTGAGCACGGTGCCGGTGCGCAGGCGCTTCTTGAGCTGCTCGCCACGTTCGCCGGTGACCTGCGCGGCCGCTTCCTGCAACGCCAGCTGCACCTCGGCCAGGGCCGGGATCGGGATGTTCGGCGGCACGACCCGGTCGAGGATGCCGTCGCGGCGCATGTAGGCATGCGCCAGCACGTAGTCGCCGATAGTCTGCGACTGGCGCAGGCCGCCGCAGTGGCCGATCATCAGCCAGCAGTGCGGACGCAGCACCGCCAGGTGGTCGGTGATGTTCTTGGCGTTGGACGGGCCGACGCCGATGTTGACCAGGGTCACGCCATCGCCGTCGGCGGCGATCAGGTGGTAGGCCGGCATCTGGTAGCGGTGCCAGACCACGCTGGCGACCAGGGCCTGGGCCTCGCCGTTGTCCATGCCCTTCTCGATGACCACGTTGCCCGGCAGGACCATGCGCACGAAGCGTGGGTCCTCGCGCAGTTGCTCAAGGCCATGGGCGATGAACTGATCGACATAGCGGTGGTAGTTGGTCAGCAGGATCCATGGCTGCATGTGCCGCCAGTCGCTGCCGGTGTAGTGCACCAGGCGGCGCAGGGAGAAGTCCACGCGGGCGGCGTCGAACAGCGCCAGCGGCAGGGTTTCGGCGCTTTCCCAGTCGTACAGGCCATCGGCGGTGTTGTCGGTGGCCGCCGACAGGTCGGTGCTGGGGAACACCCGCGCCAGTTGCGCCGCGGTGATGCCGCTGCCCGCCAGCTCATCGCCCTGGTCAACCACGTAAGGGTAAGGAATGTTCTGTTCGCTGACACCGACTTCCACCGTCACGGTATAGTCGTGCATCAACGGGCGCAGCTGTTCGAGCAGATAACCACGGAACGCCGCAGGTTGGGTGACAGTGACGCTGTAAGTGCCATCCACCTGGACCTTGGCGTAGGCACGCGTGGTCGCGGCGACTTCACCCTGGCTGGAATAGATGAGGCGCAGGGCCGGGTAGCGAAACAGCGCGCGTTCTTCATCACCGGGCTCGGTGCGGTCTTTCAGGTAGCGCTTGAGGGCCTGGCTCAGGGCACCGGTGGCCTGTTCATGCAAGGCCGCCAGACGGTCGACGGCCTGTTCGGGGGTATCAACGACTACAAACGCTTGGCTCACGCTGGGCTTCCTGTCTTATGGAATGCATGACCACCATCTTGCCTGCGTTGCAGGGTAAAAACACCCCCGCGATGGCGTTACCCGGCCCACGCCGGCGTGGCCCTGGCCACCAACGCCGCAGCATCCACCCCGCGCGGCAACGCACCATACACCCGCCCGCCAGCGCCCAGCCGACTGCCGATGAACGCATCACTCACCGTGGCATTGCCCGCCTCCAGCAACAGCTTGGCCTGCAGCGCCACGGCGATGTCCTCGGTCAGCTGCCGGGCACGGTACTGAATATCGCCGGTATCGGCGAAGGCGCCCTTGAGGTTGCCGATGAACGCCGCCAGACGCGGGTCGCCATGCCCGTCCCCCAGCTCGGTAAACAGCGCCTCCAGCACACCCGGCTCCTTCGACAAGGCGCGCAGCACGTCCAGGCACTGCACATTGCCCGAGCCCTCCCAGGTCGAGTTGACCGGCGCCTCGCGGTACAGCCGCGGCAGGATGCTGTCCTCGACGTAGCCGGCGCCGCCCAGGCACTCGGCGGCCTCGTTGATCATCCCGGGGGCGCGCTTGCAGATCCAGTACTTGCCCACGGCCGTCACCAGGCGGGCGAAATGTGCCTGCTGCGGGTCGTCGAGCCGATCAAGCGCCTGGCCCATGCGCAGGCTCAGGGCCAATGCGGCCTCGCTTTCCAGGGCCAGGTCGGCAAGCACGTTCTGCATCAAGGGCTGCTCGGCCAGCACGCGCCCACCGACCTTGCGGTGGGCACAGTGATGCGCGGCCTGGGTCAGGGCCTGGCGCATCAATGCGCTGGAGCCGACCATGCAGTCGAAGCGGGTCATGGCCACCATTTCGATGATGGTCGGCACGCCGCGCCCCTCCTCGCCCACCATCCACGCCAGAGCGCCACGGAACTCTACTTCGCTGGAGGCGTTGGAACAGTTGCCCAGTTTGTTTTTCAGACGCTGGATATAGAACTGGTTGCGGTTGTCGTCAGGGCGGTGCCGAGGCAACAGGAAGCAGCTCAGGCCCTTGTCGGTCTGCGCCAGGGTAAGGAAGGCATCGCACATGGGTGCCGAGCAGAACCATTTGTGCCCCACCAGTTCATAGGGCTGGCCTGCACCGGGCGCGCCGACTGGGTAAGCGCGGGTGGTGTTGGCGCGCACGTCGGTACCGCCCTGTTTTTCAGTCATGGCCATGCCGAGGGTGACACCAGCCTTATGCCGGTCGCCGACGTTGCGCGGGTCGTACTCGCGGGCAAGGACCTTCGGCAGCCAGTAGCCGGCCAGCTCAGGCTGCAGCCGCAGGGCCGGCACGGCGGCGAAGGTCATGGTCAGCGGGCAGCCGGTACCGGCTTCGGCCTGGCTGTGCAGGTAGGTCATCGCGGCCCGGGCCACGTGGGCACCGTCTCGTGGCTCCGCCCACGGCAGCGAGGGCAAGCCGTGCTCGACGGCGGTACGCATCAACTGGTGATACGCGGGGTGGAACTCCACCAGGTCGATGCGATAGCCATAGCGGTCATGGCTGCTGAACTCGGGCTTGTGGGCATTGGCCAGGAAACCCGCCGTCATCAGCGGCCCACCGGCCAGGGCACCGTAGGCATCGATCCGCGACTCGGCCCAGCCGGCGCCGAAGCGCCGCGACCACTCCTGCAAGGGCTGGTCGAGGCGGTAGAGGTTGGCACCGTCGAGGGACGGCGGCTGGTTGGTGACTTCGTGGGTTTCAGCGTACTGGTGCAGGTTCATCGGGAGCTCCTGAATCCGGGCATGCCTGAAAGGCCCAGTGAAGCACTCCCAGCGGGTCAGTCAAAGTGACAATAATGACTAAACATGTGGCCCAGGACCGCCAAGGGTTCACCACAACAGGTCTCACAGACAGCACAACCATCAAGGCATGCACCTGTCTGCCCTGACACGACCTCAAGACGGGCACATCGCAGCCATTACACAGCCAAACGAAAAAGGCCGACCCCGCCATCGGGGTCGGCCTTTTGAACCAAAAATCTGCTGCTATTACTTACCTGCAGTCAACGCGTTATAGCTGGTCATCAGGTTGCGATAATCCGGAATATGGTTGGAGCACAGCGCTGCAAGGCCTTCGATGTCGTTGCGCCAGTCGCGGTGCAGCTCACAGGCCACGCCGAACCAGGTCATCAGCTGGGCACCGGCACGGCTCATGCGGTCATGGGCAGCATCACGGGTCATTTCGTTGAAGGTGCCGGAAGCATCGGTCACCACGAACACTTCAAACTCTTCTTCCAGGGCGGCCAGCGCCGGGAAGGCTACGCAAACTTCAGTCACCACGCCGGCAATGATCAGTTGCTTCTTGCCAGTGGCCTTCACCGCCTTGACGAAGTCTTCGTTGTCCCAGGCATTGATCTGGCCTGGGCGGGCGATGTACGGCGCATCCGGGAACAGTTCCTTCAGCTCAGGTACCAGCGGGCCGTTTGGGCCTTGCTCGAAGCTGGTGGTGAGGATGGTCGGCAGGTTGAAGAACTTGGCCAGGTCGGCCAGGGCCAGCACGTTGTTCTTGAAACGGTCCGGCTCGATGTCGCGGACCAGGGACAGCAGGCCAGCCTGGTGGTCGACCAGCAGGACAGCGGCGTCGTCTTTGTTCAGGCGGTTGTATTTGAAGTTGGTCATGGCGGTAGCTCCTAAGGGTTTTGATTTTCAGTAAGTTGGGTGTTTCGCGTTGATGGGAGAAGATTAAAACCACCACTTTTGGAGCGGTAGATAGTGGTTTTTGGCTTTAGCGTTCCGTTTTATGAACGATGCTTGAGCAGGCAATTCGATCGCCCACACCCACGCCGTATAGGTGAATGACATTCAAATCTTTATTGCTTGTAGGGCATTTCCCAAACCGCCCTCGCCCTGAAAATGCGCGCCTCAAGACTGCTAGGTTCCAGGCTTCCATGTTCAACATGAGGTGAGCCATGGGCTTGCGCATCAGCATCTTCGGCCGGGGTCAGGGCCTGGACGGAGACGAAACCACCACAGGTGCCATCTGCATCGCCAACCAGTCCATGGGCTTTTCGAGCGGCGTCGCCTGGCTATTTGAAGGGGACAAGACCACTGCTTGCCCGCGCTGTGGTGAGGCCGGAACCATCATCGAAGGAGAGCCTTGCTGGACGCAGAACGGCGTATCCACAGCGGTGGATGGCACGCTGGTCAAATGTGGCTGCCCCTTGGGCGACAATCGCGTGGTTGCACCGTTGGATCGACTCCCAGCCCCGCGCCTTGCACCTGCAGCGGCGGCTGCTAGAGAGGCGCCAGTACAGGCTTACGCAAACACGCCGAAAAGGACTGGCTACCAGCCTCAGACAGTCCAGCCATCGATGACACAGCAAAGCCAGGAACCTGGCTTCTACATCGTGCCGCGATGCATGACGTATCAGGAGGTGCTGACTGAACTTGGTGCACCGCAAGCCAACCTCCCCAGATCTATCCTGGAGCGCCTGAACCCGACCTATCAGCAGGGGTTCAAGGCGGGGGAGATCTTCGTCATCGGTGACGGCCTGAGCCGGCCGGTCTGCACCCGTGAAGAGCTGATCGCAATGAGCGCGGCGCAACAGGCTCGGGAAGCATTGGCAGATCTGACGGAGGAAGAAGCCGACTTCATGATGCGCCATCAAGCTGAGATCGCCGGGTTGCTCAGTGATGTGAGCCTGGCGATGGGTGTGAGCCAGGCGATGATGGCAAAATCACTGGATGAGCTGGGTTCAATACTGCGAAAGATCGAAGATTTGCATCAAACGCAATTTGCCAAGTATATGCATCTGCGCAGCCCTGAGTTTTTTGCTGAACGAAAAAAAATTGTTCAAGCAACTGGATACACATTTGAAAGCGACTTTCCTCAACAAGCGGATGAACTTGGGCAATTATGAAAAGCTACGGCGTGACTTGGGCATATCCTCGAAAAGCCTAATGCACCACTGGAGTAAGGCGGGAGCGCCAGGGCAAATACCCGGTTACTCGACACATTTGAATAAGCTTGCACGACTCTCCAAATTCCTTAAGGCTGGCGGCAATGTCGGAATTGCCGTTGGTGGCACTGGTTCAGCGCTTAAAATCTACGAAGCCTGCCAAGCGGGCAGCAGTGGCACTTGCAGAAAAACGCAGTTTACTGAAATAGGAAATTTTTCGGTCGGGTTCGCCGGGGGGATAGCTGGAGCGAAAGCGGGTGGCGCAATCGCTGTTACAGCCTGCTGGGTAACCGGACCAGGTACCCCTGTATGCTCATTGGTTGTAACAGGTATCGGTGCGCTGGCTGGCAGCGTTGGGGGAATGAAGCTCGGGGAGATAATAGGGGAAGCGATTTACGAGGTATTCGACAATGAATGAAAAACTAGCGCCAATCGTTACACTGACCCTACTGACCCCACCCATAATTTTAATTGCAACTGGGCTTGCATTAGACCTCTACCTAACGAAATCGCGAAATTTTCACGAAATAATATCATCACTACAAAGAAGCCAGTGCCTTGACACTGTTAGAAATACATGGAGCGGGCACAGTAGAACAACCAAACTATTAATTATCTTTCAGCTATGCGGGGCCATGGCGATCTCAAAGAGATCTATAAGGAAAGGATTACTCAATGAGAAAGACGTAGCCGAATTCCCGAAAAACATAAGACAAATTATGGTCTTATCTGCATGGCTGGGCTGGATATCCTTCGCCTGGTTGATAATAGGTGCACTAGCGTTTTGAGGAGCACACAGAAACTACAGTACAGCCCCTCACAAGGACTGCACTAACCATCATTCAGTCGGCCCGCGAACTTGTCAGCAGGCGAGTGCAAATCAGACTCGCGTCGCACCAGAAACCGCGCGCCCAGGCGGCATCTGCACCTGGGCAACCGCCACATTCAAGGTCAGCTCGAAGCGGCTCCCCAACCCAAGCGTCGACTCATGGGACAACGTGGCCCCGATCAACTCGCTCAACTGGCGGCAGATGGACAGGCCAATCCCCAAACCGCCATAGCGCCGGGTCATCGAACCGTCCACCTGGAAGAAGCGCTGGTACAGCACCGCCTGATCCAGGTCGTCGAAGCCGATGCCGCTGTCACTGACCGTGAGGCTCAGGGCCAGGCTGTCAGGTCCGGTTCGCCGGCCACGGGCCTGCACGGTGACGCCGCCCTGGTGGGTGAACTTCAGCCCGTTGTCCACCAGGCAAGCCAGGCAGCGGGCGAGCTTCTGCGCATCGCCGACCAGGCTGTCGGGCAGGTCGGCGGGGATGTCCAGGCTCAGGTACAGGCCCTTGGCCAGCGCCTGGCTGGCATAACCGGCCCGCAGTTCCTGGAGCAGCCGTCGCAGGCTGAACGCCATGCCATGGTTGCACAGGCGCCCGGCCTGTAGTTCGGTAAGGATGAGGATATCGTCGACCATCGCCATCATGTCCTGGGCCGAGCCGGTGGCGGTGCGATGGTACTGGGCCTGCTCGGCGCTCATGGGCAGGGTGTGCAGCAGTTCCAGCGAACCGATCACGCCGTTCATCGGCGTGCGCAACTCGTGGGTCACGGTGGCGAGAAACTCGTCCTTGAGCCGGTTGCTGCGGGCCAGTTGCAGGTTCAGTTGCTCCAGGGTGCGTCCGGTGTCACGCAGGGTCTGCGCCTGCTGCTCGCGCAAGCTGTTGATGCGGTCGGCCAGGGCCAGCGACAACAGCGCCACCTCCAGCGCCGCGCCAAGCTGGCTGGCGTACATGGTGATGAACAGGTTGGGCAGGTACCCAAGCACCATCAAGGTGTTGACCAGCCCGCCGACGAGGAAGGCCGTCCAGGCGATGATGAACCAGCGCGCAACGCGCAAGCCACGCCACCAGGCATACAACCCCGCACTGAAGATGCTCACGGTGAACAACATTGCCAGCAGCGTGGCCATGCGCAGCGCCACGCCGTAACGCAGGGTCACCGCCAGCACCATCACCAGCGCACCACCTGCCATCAACCCCTTCAGCAGGCGGTCGAGGCCACGGCTGAGGTTGCCCAGTTGCAGGAAATGGCGGGCGAACTGGCAGCCGAACAACCCGGCGGCGCCGATGAACAATGGCGTGGCGGCATTTGCCCACCAGGGGTTGTCCGGCCAGAAGTAGGCGATGCCGGCACCGTTGACCGAGACCTGGTACAGGCCGAACGAGGCGATGTAGAGGATGTAGTACAGGTAGCTGGCATCACGCACGCTGAGGTACAGGAACAAGTTGTAAACCAGCATTACCAGCAGCACGCCGTAGATCATGCCCAGCACGTAAAGACGCGTGGGCTGGTCTTCCAGATAAGCCTGGGCCGACCACAATGTCAGCGGCGCCTGGATCGAACCCTGGCTGTGCAGGCGCAGGTAGACGGTCGTCGCCTGGCCGGGGTGCAGCGGCAGCTCGAACAGATAGTTGTTCTGGCGGATCTGCCGGCTGGCATAGGGCAAGGCATCACCCGTGCGCTGGGCCAGGCGATAGGTGCCTTGCGCGTCCGGCAGATAGAGTTCCAGATGATCCAGCGGCGGGTAGGCAAGCTCCAGCAACCATTGGCGTGGTGCTGGCGAAGGCGTGGCTGAATAGGCAAGATCGACACGGAGCCAGAAAACGGAGGTCGAATAGCCGGCGTTGAGCACCTCGTCGTGATGGGCATGGAAGCGTCCGGCGAATGCGGCGGTACTGACCTGAGCGATGCTGGCGCTGCCATCGTGGTCTTCATAGACCTGCATGTAGCGGCCCAGCGGCAAGCGCCCGGTGGAGTCGTCGAATTCGACCGCTCCGGCAAGCAGGGGCAAGCAGCCCAGAAGCACAATCAGCAAATAGCGCATACAGCCCCAGCATGGCCTGTCCGGTCGCGTCGCGGTTGCCTCCCTTCCCTTTGAGACGACATGATCCGGCAGAACCCGTTCATCGAGTTATCCGAGCACTCTAGCATAGCCTCCAGCACTGCTCAGCAGCTACTGAGAATTTCAATGCAGAGGCTCTAGAACGCACGTTTCAGAATATCCAACAAGACCAAACTGACCACTTGATCAGCAATTCTCTCGCCGCGACCGAACCGCACAAAAAGGTTTGGTGATAAGCTCGCCGACCATGAATACCTACAGCTCCCGCCCCGTTGTCCTCTGTCTCTCCGGCCACGACCCCAGTGGTGGCGCCGGGCTGCAGGCAGATATCGAAGCCCTGATCGCCCAGGGTTGTCACGCCGCACCCGCCGTGACCGCCCTGACCGTGCAGGATACCGTCAACGTTTCCGACTTCCGCGTGCTTGACCGCGAGTGGGTGCTGGCCCAGGCCAATGCCGTGCTGGCCGACTCCCCGGTAGCCGCGGTGAAGCTGGGCATGCTCGGCTCGATCGAGATGGTCGACACCGTCGCCGAACTGCTGTCCGCCCACCCGCACCTGCCTCTGGTCTGCGACCCCGTTCTGCGCGCCGGTGGCGGTGGTCGCCTGGGCAAGGACGAAGTCGGCTACGCGTTGCGCGAACGCCTGCTGCCGCTGGCCACCATCGCCACGCCGAACCTGCCGGAAGCACGCATTCTGGCGGAACTGCCCGAAGGCACCGCGGACGAGTGCGCCGAGAAACTGCTGCCGTTCTGTAGACACCTGTTGATTACCGGCGGTCACGGCGACGAGGTGGAAATCCACAACCGCCTGTATAGCCGCGACGGTCAGCAGCACACCTGGACCTGCCAACGCCTGCCGGGGAGCTACCACGGCTCGGGCTGCACCCTGGCCAGCGCCCTTGCCGGCCGCCTGGCTCTGGGCGAAGCATTGACCAGCGCCGTGCGCAGCGCCCTGGACTACACCTGGCGCACCCTGCGCGACGCAGAACAGCTGGGCAAGGGCCAGTACGTACCGCGCCGCCTGCCCCTGGATTTCTGTTCCTGACACGAGGCCATCCGATGAAGCTCTGCGGTCTGTACGCGATCACCGACAGCCAGCTGCTGGCCGGCCGTTTCCTCTCCCACGTTGAAGCGGCGCTGGAAGGTGGCGTTCGCCTGTTGCAATACCGCGACAAGAGCGACGATACCGCCCACAGACTGCGCGAGGCCGAAGCGTTGAAGACGCTGTGTGAGCGTTACGGCACCGAGCTGATCATCAACGACGACGCCGAACTGGCGGCCCGCCTGGGCGTTGGCGTGCACCTCGGCCAGACCGATGGCCCGCTCACACCGGCCCGCGCCTTGCTCGGCCGCAAGGCGATCATCGGTTCGACCTGCCACGCCAGCCTGGACCTCGCGCGGCAGGCCGCCAGCGAAGGCGCCAGCTATGTCGCCTTCGGCCGCTTCTTCAATTCCGTCACCAAACCGGGCGCGCCCGCCGCCAGCGTCGAACTGCTGGAGCAGGCCCGCGCCCAGGCCAAGCTGCCGATCGCGGTGATCGGCGGCATCACCCTCGACAACGCCGCCCCGCTGGTTGCCCATGGCGCCGACTTGCTGGCGGTTATCCACGGCCTGTTCGGTGCCGACAGCGCGCAGGAAGTCACCCGCCGCGCCCGCGCCTTCAACGCCCTGTTCGCTTGCTGATTTCGAGAGAAGATCCCATGTCCCGTTCCGAAGCCCTGTTCGCCCAAGCCCAGAAACACATCCCCGGTGGCGTCAACTCGCCGGTTCGCGCCTTCAAGAGCGTCGGTGGCACTCCGCTGTTCTTCAAGCACGCCCAAGGCGCCTACGTCATCGATGAAGACGATAAGCGCTACGTCGACTATGTCGGTTCCTGGGGCCCGATGATCCTCGGCCACGCCCACCCAGAGGTCCTGGATTCGGTACGCAAGCAGTTGGAGCACGGCTTGTCCTATGGCGCGCCGACTGCCATGGAAACCCAGATGGCCGACCTGGTGTGCTCGCTCGTGCCGTCGATGGAAATGGTGCGCATGGTCAGCTCCGGCACCGAAGCAACCATGAGCGCCATCCGCCTGGCCCGTGGCTACACCGGCCGTGACGCCATCATCAAGTTCGAAGGCTGCTACCACGGTCACTCCGACAGCCTGCTGGTCAAGGCCGGCTCCGGCCTGCTGACCCAGGGCGTGCCAAGCTCGGCCGGTGTGCCGGCGGACTTCGCCAAGCACACCCTGACCCTGCCGTTCAACGACATCGCCGCCGTCGAGAAGACCCTGGCCGACGTCGGCCAGAGCGTGGCCTGCATCATCGTCGAGCCAGTGGCCGGCAACATGAACTGCGTGCCGCCGGCGCCGGGCTTCCTCGAAGGCCTGCGCGCATTGTGCGACCAGCACGGCGTGGTACTGATCTTCGACGAGGTGATGACCGGCTTCCGCGTTTCTCTCGGCGGTGCCCAGGGCCACTACGGCATCACCCCCGACCTGTCGACCTTCGGCAAGATCGTCGGCGGTGGCATGCCGGTCGGCTGCTTCGGCGGGAAGCGCGAAATCATGGGCTGCATCGCCCCGCTGGGCCCGGTCTACCAGGCCGGCACCCTGTCGGGCAATCCGCTGGCCATGGCCGCCGGCCTGACCACCCTGAAGCTGATCAGCCGCCCGGGCTTCCATGACGAGCTGAGTGCCTTCACCAGCCGCATGCTCGATGGCCTGCAACAGCGTGCCGATGCGGCGGGTATCCCGTTCGTCACCACTCAGGCGGGCGCCATGTTCGGCCTGTACTTCAGCGGCGCCGACGATATCGTCACTTTCGACGACGTGATGGCCAGCGATGCCGAACGCTTCAAGCGTTTCTTCCACCTGATGCTCGAAGGCGGCGTGTACCTGGCGCCAAGCGCCTTCGAAGCGGGTTTCACCTCCATCGCCCATGGCGACAAGGAACTGCAGATCACCCTGGATGCGGCCGAGCGGGCGTTTGCCAAGCTGAAGTAAGGGTGTTCCTGTCTCGGCCTGATCGCGGGCTTGCCCCACGATCAGGCCGGACCAAGCAAGCCTGTGAACCCCATCACAGCCCGCCACGTCCAATCCGGCTGTAGAAATTCGCGTAAATCTTTGTAAGGTAGGCGCTGCTTATCCCATAATGTGCCACCAGAGACATTGGCCGTAGCTTTGCAGAGGTAAGTCGATCCCCATGAACCGCACCGGCCGCGCCCTTACCCTGGGCTGCCTGTTGCTTCTTCAGCCCCTGCTGGCCTTGGCGGAGGGCGGTAATTCGTTGCTGATTCCAGCGACGGGCCGCTGCGCCCTCGATACCGCGCCCGAAGACCTGCCCAATGCCCTGAAGGCCTGCGAGCAGACCGCGCAGTCAGGGGATGCCGAAGCGCAGTACGAGCTGGGCGAGTTCTACTACAGCGGCACGCCGCGCCAACTCGACAACGCGCTCAAGTGGTTCGAGAAAGCCTCGCTGCAAGGCCAGGCGCAGGCACAATACCGTCTCGGCTCGATGTTCTTCCACGGTGAAGGGGTCAAGGCCAACAACGTGCAAGCCTACATCCTGCTCAAGATCGCCGCGGTCAACGGTGCCGAAGACGCCCTGGACATGGCCGACGAAGTCACCGAGCAGATGCCCCGCGACGAGCTCGAGCACGCTACCCAGGTACTCGGCCAGATCTTCCGCAAATACCTGCTGGAACTGCAGAACGCCGAAGGGCGCACACCTTTCTCTCCTCTTCCCTGAACCGTTGCCCGGCCCGGCGCTGGCCCCGGCATCATCGATTCGTCAACTTGCCCTGCCATGCTTTGACGCACGGATCGGACGCTTCCCAGCGACCCTTGATCGTTTCAGTGCTTTCGCCACTGCCACTCAAGGGTTATTCTTGAGTTCACACTCATTGCCGTCGAGCGGCTAAAAACGACCTTGAACGCACCCATACAACCCCATCGCTTTATCCTCGAGCCCTTCGAGGCCCATCGCTTCGCCAACCTGTGCGGCCAGTTCGACGAGCACCTGCGCCTGATCGAACAACGCCTGGCCATCGAGATCCGCAACCGCGGCAATCAGTTCGAACTGATCGGCGAGCCCAAGACCACCTCCGCCGCCGAGCAACTGCTGCGCCGCCTCTATCGCGAAGCCAAGGCAAACGAGCTGTCACCGGAAACGGTGCACCTCTATCTCCAGGAGTCGACGATCGAGAACATCGAGAATCCGGCCGTCAACGAAGTCAGCGTCTCGCTGCGCACGCGCAAGGGCAATATCCGCCCGCGCGGCGTCAACCAGCAGCGCTACGTCAAGGAAATCCTGGCCAACGACATCAACTTCGGCATCGGCCCGGCCGGTACCGGCAAGACGTACCTGGCCGTGGCCTGCGCGGTCGATGCGCTGGAGCGTGAACAGGTGCGCCGCATCCTGCTGGTGCGCCCGGCGGTCGAGGCCGGCGAAAAGCTCGGCTTCCTGCCCGGCGACCTGGCCCAGAAGATCGACCCGTACCTGCGCCCGCTCTACGACGCGCTCTACGAGATGCTTGGCTTCGAGCACGTGGCCAAGCTGATCGAGCGCCAGGTGATCGAGATCGCGCCGCTGGCCTACATGCGCGGCCGCACCCTGAACAACAGCTTCATCATCCTCGACGAGAGCCAGAACACCACGCTCGAACAGATGAAGATGTTCCTCACCCGCATCGGCTTCGGCTCGACCGCGGTGATCACCGGTGACATCACCCAGGTCGACCTGCCCCGCGGCACCAAGTCGGGCCTGGCCCATGTGATCGAGGTGCTCAAGGACGTGCCAGGCATCAGCTTCACCCATTTCCAGCCCAAGGACGTGGTACGCCACCCGTTGGTGCAGCGTATCGTCGAAGCCTACGACCGCTTCGAAGCCCGTCAGTCCAGGCCCGAGGCACCCGGCAAAGATGCTTGAACTCGACCTGCAACGGGCCACGGACGCCGCTGCCCCCGATGACGCCGCCTTCCGCCGCTGGTGCGAACTTGCCCTGCGCCAGCGCAGCGCCGACTCGGAAATGACCATCCGCCTGGTCGACGCCGCCGAAGGCCGCGAGCTGAACCACACCTACCGGCACAAGGACTACGCCACCAACGTGCTGTCCTTCCCCGCCGACGTCCCCGACGAGCTGCTCGACATCCCGTTGCTGGGCGACCTGGTGATCTGCGTGCCGGTGGTCGAGCGCGAGGCCGCCGAACAGGGCAAGTCCCTGGAGGCGCACTGGGCGCACCTGGTCATCCACGGCTGCCTGCACCTGCTTGGCTACGACCACATCGAAGACGATGAGGCCGAGGAAATGGAGGCGCTGGAACGGCAATTGCTGGCGGAACTGGGTCACCCGGACCCTTACGCCGACGACGAAACCGAAACAATCACACACTGATACTGCAAGGATCACGAGTAACCGCCATGAGCGAAGACCGATCGAGCAACGGGCAGAAGTCCTGGTTGGGTAAGCTGACCCAGGCTTTTGCCCATGAGCCGAAAAACCGCCAGGAGCTCCTTGAGCTGCTGCGCGAAGCCCATCAGAACAAACTGCTCGACAGCGAAGCGCTGACCATCGTCGAAGGCGCCATCCAGGTCGCCGACCTGCAGGTACGCGACATCATGGTGCCGCGTTCGCAGATGATCAGCATCAAGGCCAACCAGTCGCCCCGCGAGTTCCTGCCGGCAGTGATCGATGCCGCGCACTCGCGCTACCCGGTGATCGGCGAGAGCCACGACGATGTGCTCGGCATTCTGCTCGCCAAGGACCTGCTGCCGCTGATCCTCAAGGAGAATGGCGACAGCTTCAACATCAAGGACCTGCTGCGCCCGGCCACCTTCGTGCCCGAGTCCAAGCGCCTGAACGTGCTGCTGCGCGAGTTCCGCGCCAACCACAACCACATGGCCATCGTCATCGACGAATACGGCGGCGTGGCAGGGCTGGTGACCATCGAGGACGTGCTCGAGCAGATCGTCGGCGATATCGAGGACGAGCATGACGTCGAGGAAGACAGCTACATCAAGCCGCTGCCCAGCGGCGACTTCCTGGTCAAGGCACTGACCCCGATCGAGAACTTCAACGAGTTCTTCGACAGCGAATTCTCCGATGACGAGTTCGACACGGTCGGCGGCCTGGTGATGAGTGCGTTCGGCCATTTGCCCAAACGTAACGAAACCACCGAGATCGGCGGCTACCGCTTCCGCATACTCAATGCGGACAGCCGCCGGATACACTTGCTGCGCCTGACACCGATCAACCGTTAAGGACGAACATGCGCTGGATCACCCGCCCCGGCTGGCCCGGTAACCTGCTGGCCATGGCGGCCGGCGCCTCCACCCTGCTGGCCCTGGCCCCCTTCGACATCTGGCCGCTGGCCCTGCTGTCCCTCGCGCTGTTCTATGCCGGGCTGCGCGAGCTGAGCCCGCGACAAGCCCTGGGCCGGGGCTGGTGCTTCGGCTTCGGCCTCTACGGCGCCGGCACCTGGTGGATCTACGTCAGCATGAACACCTACGGCGGCGCCTCGCCGCTGCTGGCGATCCTGCTGCTGCTGGCATTCTTCGCCTGCCTGGCCTTCTTCTTCGCCCTGCCCGCCTGGCTCTGGGCACGCTGGTTACGCCGCGACGAGGCGCCGCTGGCAGACGCCTTGTGCTTTGCCGCCCTGTGGTTGCTGCAGGAGGCCTTCCGGGGCTGGTTCCTCACCGGTTTCCCTTGGCTCTATGCAGGTTACAGCCAGCTCGATGGCCCACTGGCGGGCCTGGCGCCGTTGGGCGGCGTGTGGCTGATCTCGTTCGCCCTGGCGTTGACTGCCGCCTTGCTGTGCAACCTCCATCGCCTGCGCGAGCGCCGTTCGTTCCTGGCTGTTGGTGCGGTGTTGCTGGCGGCGCCGTGGATCATCGGCCTGGCCTTGAAGGATCACGCCTGGACCAAGCCGGCAGGTGATCCGCTGAAGGTGGCAGCCCTGCAAGGCAACGTCGAGCAGGACCTGAAGTGGGACCCGGCGCACGTCAATGCGCAACTGGCGCTGTACCGCGACATGAGCTTCAGCTCGAAACCCGTCGACCTGCTGATCTGGCCGGAAACCGCCGTGCCGGTGCTCAAGGACCAGGCCCAGGGCTACATCGACATGATGGGTACCTTCGCCGCCGAACGGCATTCGGCGCTGATCACCGGGGTGCCGGTGCGGCAGATGGTCCACCACCAGCGCCGCTACTTCAACGGCATCACCGTGACCGGCGAGGGCGACGGCACCTACCTCAAGCAGAAGCTGGTGCCCTTCGGTGAGTATGTGCCCTTGCAGGACATGCTGCGCGGCCTGATCGAGTTCTTCAACTTGCCGATGTCGGATTTCGCCCGTGGTCCCGAGGACCAGCCACTGCTGCAGGCCAAGGGGTACCAGGTCGCCCCATACATCTGCTACGAAGTGGTCTATCCCGAGTTCGCTGCGAGCCTGGCCGCACGCAGCGACCTGCTGCTGACCATCAGCAACGACACCTGGTTCGGCACCTCGATCGGCCCGCTGCAACACCTGCAGATGGCCCAGATGCGAGCGCTGGAGGCCGGCCGCTGGATGATCCGCGCCACCAACAACGGCGTAACCGCGCTGATCGACCCGTTCGGCAGGATCACCACGCAGGTCCCGCAGTTCCAGCGGGCCGTGCTGTATGGCGAGGTGGTACCGATGCAGCAACTGACGCCGTACCTGCAATGGCGCTCGTGGCCGCTGGCGATCGTCTGCGTGCTGCTGCTGGGCTGGGCCTTGCTGGCCGGGCGCATTGCGCGAACCGTCTGAAGCATCCCTTGGGCCGCGTAGCGGCCCAAGTCTTAGTAGAACAGGCGATACCCCACTAACCCCGCCGCCTCGTTGAGCAACTGCCCGCTCTGCCACATTGCCCGGTTTTCCGGCAGCAACCCCGCGAACGGCCGCGCATGATCGCGCCCCAGGAACCCCACCGGCGCCGGCACCACTTCGAACCCGGCCCGCTCGAAACTCCAGCGCGAGCGCTGCATGTGCCAGGCCTGCGTCACCACCACCACCCGATTGATACCCAGCGGTTGCAACACCTTGGCGCTGAACTCGGCGTTTTCCCAGGTGGTGTGGCTGGCTTCCTCCTTCCAGGAAACCTTTACGCCAAAGTCCGCCTCCAGGCGGTCAGCCATCAGTTGGGCCTCACTGGGCGGCGTGCCATAGTGCAAGCCACCGCTGGTCAGCACCGGCAGCCCTGAGGCCTTGGCCAGTTGCGCGGCGTAGCGCATGCGCTCGAGGGCAACGTAGGTTGGCTGATCAAGGCCACCCCAGGCCGGATCGCCGCGCTCCCGTCCGGCGCCCAGGACCACGATGGCGTCGGCCCTGGATGCCAGGCCTGCCCACCCCTCGAGCGCCAACGCAGGTTCTGTTTCAAGGGTTCGGGCAACTTGCTCGACCGTCAGTGGCAAGCTCATCAGCCACAAGCCACCCAGCCCCAGGGTGAAACAGGCCGCGGCCAGGCGCGGACGGCGCCGGCGCCACCACCAGGCGGCCAGCAGCAACAGGAACAGGACGCCAGGCGGCATCAACCATTGTTTGATGAAAAAACGGATCGGCATCACACACCTCCATGGAAGGCGTGCAGCCTAAGAGGATCGGCACCGGGCCTCAAGGGCAACCGGCGCCGATCGATGCGTGCATTGTGAAAACCGGCGCGTCTCCGCGCCTGCAACCCTGAACGGCTATCGGGACGGCAATGTCCTGGAGCTGGCTGGGGCGCCGGGGCGCCTGCGGTCCTTGAGCCAGACAATCCTGGCCGAGGACGGCTCCGGTTGCGGGTAGGCACCGGCACTGGCAAATCGGCCTTCCGGGAGGGATTCCAGGTAGGCTTTGATCACCTCGAACTCGGCATGGCTCAGGCCACGTAACTCCAGTTCGTCAGGCATCTCGTCGCGCAATCGCACGGAGGTTCTGGCCACTTCCAGTGCCAGGCCCAAACGGTCGATCAAGCGCTCGTAAAGCTCCGGTTTGCTTGCGGTTAGTTGCGACTCTCCCATCCGTTCACCTCATTGAAGGTAAGAATATCTCCCCCCACAGATGAGCTTAGCGTCACTCGTAAAAGCGGCCGGGCGCCGCGACCAACGGCCCGCGCGGCGGGCGATGCAATCAGGGTTTCCCACGATGCGCGGCGCTCATGTATGCTACGGCGTTCACTCTTGCAGATCCCGGAGTGCCGGACGCAGCGAGGTCGAGCTGCCTGGAACATGTCTCTTATCTCTCAATACAAAGTAGCCATGCACGAACAATACACGCCCCGTGATGTAGAAGCCGCCGCCCAGAATGCCTGGGACGAGCAACAATCGTTCGCTGTCACCGAACAGCCAGGCAAAGACACCTACTATTGCCTATCGATGTTCCCGTACCCGAGCGGCAAGCTACACATGGGCCACGTGCGCAACTACACCATCGGTGACGTGATCGCCCGCTATCAGCGCATGCTGGGCAAGAACGTACTGCAACCGATGGGCTGGGACGCCTTCGGCATGCCGGCGGAAAACGCCGCGATGAAGAACAACGTCGCCCCGGCCAAGTGGACCTACGAGAACATCGACTACATGAAGACCCAGCTCAAGAGCCTGGGTCTGGCCATCGACTGGTCGCGTGAAGTCACCACCTGCAAGCCGGACTACTACCGCTGGGAGCAGTGGCTGTTCACCCGCCTGTTCGAGAAAGGCATCATCTACCGCAAGAACGGCACCGTGAACTGGGACCCGGCGGACCAGACCGTCCTGGCCAACGAGCAGGTCATCGATGGCCGTGGCTGGCGCTCGGGCGCGCTGATCGAAAAGCGCGAAATCCCGATGTACTACTTCCGCATCACCGACTACGCCGACGAGCTGCTGGAAAGCCTCGACGAGCTGCCGGGCTGGCCCGAGCAGGTCAAGACCATGCAGCGCAACTGGATCGGCAAGTCCCGCGGCATGGAAGTGCAGTTCCCCTATGACCAGGCGAGCATCGGTCATGAGGGCACCCTGAAAGTCTTCACCACCCGTCCGGACACCCTGATGGGCGCCACCTACGTTGCCGTCGCCGCCGAACACCCGCTGGCCACCCAGGCCGCCCAGGGCAACCCGGCGCTGCAGGCGTTCATCGACGAGTGCAAGAGCGGCAGCGTCGCCGAGGCCGACATGGCCACGCAGGAGAAGAAGGGCATGGCCACTTCCCTGTTCGTCGAGCACCCGCTGACCGGCGAAAAGCTGCCGGTATGGGTCGCCAACTACGTGCTGATGCACTACGGCGATGGCGCTGTCATGGCCGTGCCGGCGCACGACGAGCGCGACTTCGAGTTCGCCCACAAGTACAACCTGCCGGTCAAGGCGGTGGTGCGCACCAGCGTCGGCGACGAAGTCGGCAGCGAATGGCTGGCCGCCTATGGCGAGCATGGCCAGCTGATCAACTCCGGCGAATTCGACGGCCTGGACTTCCAGGGCGCCTTCGATGCCATCGAGGCCGCGCTGATCCGCAAGGACCTCGGCAAGTCGCGCACCCAGTTCCGCCTGCGCGACTGGGGCATCAGCCGCCAGCGCTACTGGGGTTGCCCGATCCCGATCATCCACTGCCCGTCCTGCGGCGACGTGCCGGTGCCGGAAGACCAGCTGCCCGTTACACTTCCGGAAAACGTGGTACCGGACGGTGCCGGTTCGCCCCTGGCGCGCATGCCCGAGTTCTACGAGTGCACCTGCCCGAAATGCGGCACCGCGGCCAAGCGCGAAACCGACACCATGGACACCTTCGTCGAGTCGTCCTGGTACTTCGCCCGCTATGCCTCGCCGAACTACGATAAAGGCCTGGTCGACCCTAAAGCCGCCAACCACTGGCTGCCTGTCGACCAGTACATCGGCGGCATCGAGCACGCCATCCTGCACCTGCTGTATGCGCGCTTCTTCCACAAGCTGATGCGTGACGAAGGCCTGGTCACCTCCAACGAGCCGTTCAAGAACCTGCTGACCCAGGGCATGGTCGTCGCCGAAACCTACTACCGCGTCGCCAGCAACGGCGGCAAGGACTGGTTCAACCCGGCCGACGTCGAGATCGAGCGTGACGCCAAGGCCAAGATCATCGGCGCGCGCCTGAAGACCGATGGCCTGCCGGTGGAAATCGGCGGCACCGAGAAGATGTCGAAGTCGAAGAACAACGGCGTCGACCCGCAGTCGATGATCGAGCAGTACGGCGCCGACACCTGCCGCCTGTTCATGATGTTCGCCTCGCCGCCCGACATGAGCCTGGAATGGTCCGACTCCGGCGTCGAAGGCGCCAGCCGCTTCCTGCGCCGCGTCTGGCGCCTGGCCCAGGCCCACGTGGCCCAAGGCCTGCCGGGCACGCTGGACATCGCCGCCCTGAGCGACGAGCAGAAGGTCATCCGTCGCGCCATCCATGCCGCGATCAAGCAGGCCAGCACCGACGTGGGCCAGTACCACAAGTTCAACACCGCCATCGCCCAGGTGATGACCGTGATGAACGTGCTGGAGAAGGCGCCACAGGCGACCGCCCAGGATCGCGCCCTGCTGCAGGAGGGCCTCGAGGCCGTGACCCTGCTGCTGGCACCGATCACCCCGCACATCTCCCATGAGCTGTGGAAGCAGCTGGGCCACGACCAGGCGGTGATCGATGCGAACTGGCCGATTGTCGATGAAGGCGCCCTGGTACAGGACACTGTGACCCTGGTGGTACAGGTCAACGGCAAGCTGCGTGGCCAGGTGGAGATGCCGGCCGCCGCCAGCCGCGAGGAAGTCGAGGCCGCCGCTCGCAACAACGAGAACGTCCTGCGCTTCACCGACGGCCTGACCATCCGCAAGGTCATCGTCGTTCCGGGCAAACTGGTCAATATCGTCGCCAACTGATGGCAACGCCCGCCTGCACACCCTGCAGGCGGGCGTAATCGGTCCACGAGGGAGCAACACACATGATCAAACGCAATCTGCTGGTAATGGGCCTGGCTGTGCTGCTCAGCGCCTGCGGTTTCCAGCTGCGCGGCACCGGAACCAACGAACTGAGCATCAAGGAAATTGACCTCGGCGCCCGCAACCAGTACGGCCCGACCGTCATGCAGCTGCGCCGCACCCTGGAAAGCAGCGGCGTGAAGGTCTACGCCGGTGCCCCCTACAAGCTGGTACTCACCAACGAGCAGGAAAACCAGCGCGCCGCAACCTACGACGGCGGCAGCCGCTCGGCCGAATATGAGCTGAGCATCGTGCTCAACTACGCACTGGAAGGCCAGAACGACACACGCCTGCTCGAAGACAAACTGCAGGTGCGCAAGTACTACATTCACGACGGCAACAACATCAACGGCTCTGGCCAGGAAGCCAACCAGGTCCGCGAAGAAATGCGCCGCGATCTGGTACAGGGCATGATGGCCCGCCTGCAGCAGCTGACCCCGGAACACCTCGACGAGCTGCAACGCAAGGCCAACGAGCGCGCCGAAGCCGAGGCTCGCGCCCTGAAGGAAGCCCAGCGCATCCAGGACGAGACGCCTCAGCAGTCGCCGCTGGAAGTCCCGGCTCCCTGAGCCTGAACGGGGCACCTGAGGTGCCCCGCCCTTCGCCATGAAGCTCTCCCCCGCCCAACTCAACAAGCACCTGCAAGGCCAGCTGGCGCCCGTCTACATCGTCAGCGGTGACGACCCGCTGCTGTGCCAGGAGGCCGCCGACGCCATCCGCAGCGCCGCGCGCCAGCAGGGCTACGACGAACGCCAGGTGTTCAGCGCCGATGCCAACTTCGACTGGGGCAACCTGCTGCTGGCCGGGGCCAGCCTGTCGTTGTTCGCCCAGCGCCGGCTGCTGGAGCTGCGCCTGCCCTCGGGCAAGCCCGGCGACAAAGGCGCTGCCGCGCTGATGGAATACTGCGCCAACCCGGCCGAGGACACGCTGCTGCTGATCAGCCTGCCCAAGCTCGATGGCAGCGCGCAGAAAACCAAGTGGGGCAAGGCCTTGATCGAAGGCGCGCACTGCCAATTCATCCAGATCTGGCCGGTGGACGCCCAGCAACTACCGCAATGGATCAACCAGCGCCTGTCCCAGGCCGGCCTGTCGGCCCAGCGTGACGCCATCGACTTGATCGCCGCCCGGGTCGAGGGCAACCTGCTGGCCGCCGCCCAGGAGATCGAGAAGCTCAAGTTGCTCGCCGAGGGCAACCAGATCACCGTCGAAACCGTCCAGGCCGCTGTCGCCGACAGCGCCCGCTTCGATGTGTTCGGGTTGGTCGATGCCATTCTCAATGGCGAAGCAGCCCATGCCCTGCGCATGCTCGAAGGGCTGCGCGGTGAAGGTGTCGAGCCGCCGGTCATCCTCTGGGCCCTTGCCCGCGAACTGCGCTTGCTGGCCGGGCTCGCACAACAGTTCAGCCAGGGCGTGCCGCTGGACAAGGCCTTCAGCCAGGCGCGCCCACCGGTGTGGGACAAGCGCCGACCACTGGTGAGCAAGGCCCTGCAGCGCCTCTCTGCGCAGCGCTGGGCCATGCTTCTGCAGGATGCCCAGCGTATCGATGCGCAGATCAAGGGCCAGGCCGAGGGCTCGCCGTGGACCAGTCTGGCGCGCCTGTCGCTGCTCATGGCCGGACAACGCCTGCCGCTGCCCGCCGAATAAAGCGCCCCGCCGCCATAAACACAATCAATTGGCTCACATAGCGCTACAGGCCTACAGTGCGCCCGCAATCCAACTAGACCGGGAACCCGCCATGAGCAAGAAGCCGAAAAAGCACGGCCCCAACAAGGCCAAGTCGATCATCGCCCAACCGCTGTTCCGCTGCCGCCAGGAACAGGCAGGAAAAGGCAAAGGCAGCTATCGCCGCGAAGCCTTCCAATCGAGAGATTGGGAGGCTTCCTGCTTTATGGCCGCCTGAAAAGGCATGAAATGCGCAGGCATGGTATGGTCGGCACCTGACCTGCAATTCTGGATCTGTGCATGCCCTCTCGTCTCACTCTCCGCTGGCAACCCCGCCAGCTGATCGCGGCCACAAGCTTCATCCTGCTCGTCGCCTGCGCCGAGAAACCCACCGCCGCCGATGCCCTGCCGCTGGCCCCCGTCCAGCCCGCACCCGTCGTTACGCTGCCCGGCACCACGCCCGATGGCAGCAGCGAAATCCAGCCCCTGCAGACCTTCGCCCAATGGCAGGCCGGTTTCCGCGAGCAAGCCCTGCAAGCCGGGATCAGCGCCAGTCTGTTCGACCGTGCCTTCCTCGGCGTCACCCCGGACATGGACGTGATCAAGGCTGACCGCAGCCAACCGGAGTTCACCCGCCCAGTCTGGGAATACCTGGACGGCGCCCTGTCGCCGCTGCGCGTACGCAACGGCAAGAAACTGCTCGAACAGAATGCCGAGCTACTGGCACGCATCGAGCAACGCTACGGCGTCGACCGCCAGGTGCTGGTCTCGGTTTGGGGTATGGAGAGCAACTTCGGGCAGTTCCAGGGCAGCAAGTCGGTGATCCGTTCGCTGGCCACCCTGGCCTATGAAGGCCGCCGCCCCCAGTTCGCCCAGGACCAACTGATCGCCGCCCTACAGATCCTGCAAAACGGCGACATCCAGCCTGACGCGATGCGCGGCTCCTGGGCCGGCGCCATGGGCCAGACCCAGTTCATCCCGACCACCTACCTCACCCACGCGGTGGACTTCGACGGTGATGGTCGCCGTGACATCTGGAACAGCACCGCCGATGCGCTGGCCTCCACCGCGCACTACCTGCAGGCCTCCGGCTGGAAGCGTGGCCAGCCTTGGGGCTTCGAGGTACAGGTACCTGCAGGCTTCGACTGGTGGCTGGCCGATGGCAGCCAGCGCAAGAGCGTCAGCGAATGGTTGCAACTGGGCGTGAAACTGCCCGCTGGTACCGCATTGCCCACCGGCAGCAACCAGCTGTCCGCCGCCCTGCTGCTGCCCGCCGGCGCCCGTGGGCCGGCGTTCCTGGTACTGGACAACTTCCGCGCGATCCTCAAGTACAACAACTCGTCTTCCTATGCGCTGGCGGTGAGCCTGCTGGGGGATCGCTTCTACGGTTGGGGGTTCATTGCCGGCAGCTGGCCAAAAGAAGACCTGCCGCTGAGCCGCAGCGAACGAATCGAGCTGCAGACCTTGCTCAACGCCAGTGGCCATGAGGCAGGCAATCCTGACGGGATCATCGGCGCCAATACCCGCAAGGCCATTCGCAATGCCCAGCAGGCGCAGGGCTGGCCGGCGGATGGATATCCGACGCACAAGCTGCTCGACAGCCTGCGTCGCTAGAAAGTACTGGGGCCGCAAAGCGGCCCCAACTGTTTCAGGCCTTGAACAAGGCCTGCTCGAGCACCAGCCGTTTCGCTCCCGCCTCGAGCCTGACCTGCGCGCCCAATGGCAGGCACACATTCGGATCACAATGTCCGCTGCGCCACCCCGCCAGCACCGGCACCCCGAGCGGGCCGAAGATATCCAGCAGCAAGGGCGTCATGGCCGCGACCGTGATCCCGGCAAAATCCCCCACCAGTACACCACGCACACCCTCCAGCTGGCCGGCCAGGCGCAATTGGGTCAGCAGGCGGTCGACACGATAGAGCGGCTCGTTGACGTCCTCGATGAACAGGATGCTGTCCCGGGTGTCGACTTCCGCCAACGTCCCCAGCGTGGTGCCGAGCAGCGACAGGTTGCCACCGACCAGACGCCCGCTGGCAACACCGGACACCACGCTGGTGAGCGCAAAAGCCGCTGGATGGCCGATCGCATCACCCGCCCCCAGCCGCCCCCTCAACTGCCCGAACAGAGAGCTGACGGTGGGCTCGAGCTTGCCCCCCAGCAGGTCGGCATTGAGCATTGCGCCATGGAAGGCCAGCATCCCGGTATGTCGATTGAGCGCCGAATGCAGGGCGGTGATGTCGCTGTAACCCACCAGGGGCTTGGGATGGCGGCGGATCAGTTCGAAGTCGATTCGGTCCAGCAGGCGCATGCTGCCGTAACCGCCGCGCATGCACAGGATGGCGTCGATGTCCGGGGCGCTGAACGCATCGTGCAAGTCGCGCAGGCGCTGCTCGTCGCTACCGGCAAGGTAACCGTCCGCCTGCAGCACTCCAGGATAGATGCGGCATTGCTGGCCACGGTCTTCGAACCACCGGCGGGCCTTGTCGGTATCCAGCCGTGCCGGACCTGCCGGGGCGACGATGGCGAAACGGGCGTTGTCAGGCAGGGCCTTGGGCAACAGGTACTCGGCAGTTTCCAGGCAATTCATCGCGCCACTCCTTGCAGCTTGTCGCTTGAAACTTGTAGCTCAAAAAAAAGCCGATGCCGCCTTCCGGCGCACATCGGCATATCCCGCTCAAGCCCGACTCAGAGCTTGATCTTGGCTTCGTGGGCCTGCTGGTCGGCGTGGTACGACGAGCGTACCAGAGGACCGGAGGCGACGTTCTTGAAGCCCATCTTGTAACCTTCCTCGGCGAACCAGGCGAAGGTGTCCGGGTGCACGAAGCGCTGTACCGGCAAGTGGTTGCGCGACGGCTGCAGGTACTGGCCGAGGGTGAGCATGTCGATATCGTGCTCGCGCATACGATGCATCACCTCGATGACCTCCTCGTCGGTCTCGCCCAGGCCCAGCATCAGGCCGGACTTGGTCGGTACGTGCGGGACCATCTGCTTGAACTTCTGCAGCAGGTCCAACGACCAGTCGTAGTCCGAGCCCGGACGCGCGGCCTTGTACAGGCGCGGCACGGTCTCGAGGTTGTGGTTGAACACGTCCGGCGGGGTCTGCGCGGTGATTTCCAGTGCCACGTCCATGCGGCCGCGATAGTCCGGCACCAGGGTCTCAAGCTGCACGCCCGGCGACAGCGCGCGGATCTCGCGAATGCAGTCGGCGAAGTGCTGGGCACCGCCGTCACGCAGGTCATCGCGGTCCACCGAGGTGATCACTACGTACTTCAGGCGCAGATCGGCGATGGCCACGGCCAGGTTCTTCGGCTCGTCGACATCCAGCGGCTTCGGCCGGCCGTGACCGACGTCACAGAACGGGCAGCGGCGGGTGCAGATGTCGCCCATGATCATGAAGGTGGCGGTACCGCCAGAGAAGCACTCACCCAGGTTCGGGCAGGAGGCTTCTTCGCATACGCTGTGCAGCTTGTGCTTGCGCAGCAGTTGCTTGATGCGGTCGACTTCCGGGGAAACCGGTATGCGCACGCGGATCCAGTCGGGTTTTTTCGGCAGCTCTTCGGTGGGGATGATCTTCACCGGGATACGTGCCACTTTGTCGGCGCCACGCAACTTCACGCCGGCTTCCACTTTTTTAGGAGCAGGGCGTGGGGTGACGTCTTGCGTCGGGATCAGGTTCGGCACGGCTTCTTGCACAGTTGTCATAATCAGTCGATTCCGCCCGTCAGGGTCGTCTGCTCAGCATAGTCGAGGTGCTTGACCAGCTGTCCGCGCAGCCTTGTCCTGACCTCAATGAGTTCGATCGGACCTGCCAGGTCGCGCAGCTGGGTCATGGCCAGCCCCGCATACCCACAGGGGTTGATTCGGCGGAATGGCGCAAGGTCCATGTCCACGTTCAGGGCAAGGCCGTGGAACGAACGGCCATTGCGGATTCGAAGGCCAAGGGACGCGATCTTCGCGCCATCGACATAGACGCCCGGAGCGTCGGGTTTGGCCACCGCCTGCACGCCATAGCTGGCGAGCAGGTCGATGAGGGTCTGCTCGATACGGCTGACCAGCTCGCGCACGCCGATACTCAGGCGGCGCACATCCAGCAGCAGGTAGGCCACCAACTGGCCGGGGCCATGGTAGGTGACCTGGCCGCCGCGGTCGGTCTGCACCACCGGTATCTCGCCGGGGATCAGCAGGTGTTCGGCCTTGCCGGCCTGGCCCTGGGTGAACACCGGAGGATGCTCGACCAGCCAGACTTCGTCCAGGCTGTCCGGGCCACGCTGCTCGGTAAAGCGACGCATGGCCTCCAGCACCGGTTCATAGGGCTGCAGGCCAAGATCGCGAAAACCGAGGCAAGCAGGCATCACAGCACCATTTTCACGATGCCGGTAGCGCGCAAGGCGCTGTTGATGTCGTGCAGCTGGTCCTCACCGGTGGCAACGATATGCAGTTGCACCGTGGTGTACTTGCCTTCCTTGCTCTGGCGTTCGGCCAGCGTCGAGAGGTCGACCTTGGCGTACTTGCTGAGAATCTCGATTACCGTGTCCTTGAAACCGACAGCGGTGTCACCGATCACCTTGATCGGGTAATCCTCGCAGGGGAATTCGATCTTGTGCGACTTGACGTCTTCTTCGCTCATGGCGGAAACGGCCTCGTAAGCCGTGGCAGCAGCGCCCCCGCCTGGTTCACGGGGGCGTGCAAGTCACGTATCAGTTGAACAAACCGTAGAAGAACAGGCGGATGCTGTCCCACATGCGGCCGAAGAAACCTGCTTCCTCGACGCCGTCCAGGGCGATGAGGTCGGCACTGTGAACCACTTTCTCATCCAGTTTGACTTCCACTTTGCCGATCACGTCACCTTTGGCGATGGGCGCGGTCAGTTGCGGGTTCATGGTCATCGAAGCCTGGAGGCGTTTCAATTGGCCTTTAGGCATGGTCATGGTCAGGTCGTTGGCCAGGCCGGCTTTCACCTGGTTGGTCGCGCCTTTCCATACCGGAGCTTGAGTCAGCTCGGTGCCTTTCTGGTAGAAGGTCTGGGTTTCGAAGAAGCGGAAACCGTAAGTCAGCAGCTTCTGGGTCTCGGCGGCCCGCGATTGCTCGCTGTTGGTACCGAACACCACGGCGATCAGACGCTGGCCGTCACGCACGGCTGAGGCGACCATGCAGTAGCCGGCTTCGTCGGTGTGGCCGGTCTTCAGGCCGTCGACAGTCTTGTCGCGCCACAGCAGCAGGTTGCGGTTAGGCTGCTTGATGTTGTTCCAGAAGAACTCTTTCTGCGAATAGATGGCGTAGTGCGCCGGATCCTCGTTGATGATCGCACGCGCCAGCAGGGCCATGTCATGGGCCGAGGAGTAGTGCTCCGGGTTCGGCAGGCCGGTGGGGTTCATGAAGTGGCTGTTGGCCATACCCAGGTCGGTGGCGGTCTTGTTCATCATGTCGGCGAAGGCATCTTCGCTGCCGGCGATGTGCTCGGACAGGGCGACCGATGCATCGTTGCCGGACTGGATGATGATGCCGTGCAGCAGGTCGCTGACGGTCACCTGGCTGCCGACCTTGATGAACATGCGCGAACCGCCGGTACGCCAGGCGTTCTCGCTGACGGTCACCGGGTCGTTCTCGCCAATCTGGCCACGACGGATGTCCAGGGTGGCGATGTAGGCGGTCATCAGCTTGGTCAGGCTGGCTGGCGGCAGGCGCTCGTCACCGTTGTTCTCGACCAGCACGTTGCCGCTGGACGCGTCCATGAGTACATAGGACTTGGCGGCCAGTTGCGGTGGTGCCGGCATCATCTGCTCCGCTGCGAAGGCAGCAGGGGTGATCAGCAGCAGAACAGGCAGGCAAAGTCGTTTGGCAAGGTTGGTGATGTTCATCCGTCTCTCGTAAATCGCTAATGGTCTGATGTTCCGTGGGCAAGTTCATTTGCCCAGCGCCCCGTCAGTCTAGTTTTATGGCCTGTGGCCTGGCCCCAAAAGTGCGGCGTAATGCCGCTGCGGGCAAAAGCGGCATTGTACATACCTGCGACCGGCAATTCATGAACAAACCGACAGGTCGGTGTGCTGATTCATTGCGGGGCATGCCCGCTCCCACGCCGTTCGGACCACCTGGCATGGGCGCGGGTTCGCTGCGCGATGCTGCTCAGTCAGTCACGACTTTCGCCTGGCCGAGATTGGCCAGGCGAATGCTGTCCTGGGCCTGCTGGATCTCACCCTGGCTGCTGATCGGTCCCAGGCGTACACGGTGCAGGGTCTGCTGGTTGCGCACGACGGAGCTGATGAATACCGGCGCGCTGACCATGGTGCTCAGCTTCGAGCGCAGCAATTCGGCGGCGTCCGGGTTGGCGAACGCGCCCACTTGCAGGATGCTGCCGCCGCTGGCGTTCGGCACATTGTTGCCGCCCACCTGCACCGGCACTACTGGCGCCGCGTGCTGCTGCGGCGGCGGGGTCCACTGCTCGACGCGCCCGGTGCTGGCGGCGATCGGCTGGGCCTGGGCCACCTGCGGCTCCTTGAGCACCATCGGCGGCTGCTGGCCACGCTGGGCCCACCATTGCTGCGGGTCGATGCCCTCAACGCGCACGTGCGCGGTGCCGCTTTCGGCATAGCCGAGCTTCTTCGCAGCAGCGTAGGACAGGTCGATGATACGGTCGGAATAGAACGGGCCACGGTCGTTGACCCGCAGGATCACGCTGCGCCCGTTAGCCAGGTTGGTTACCCGCACGTAGGCCGGCAGCGGCAGGGTCTTGTGCGCCGCGCTCATGCCGTAGAGGTCATAGAGCTCGCCGTTGGCCGTGTTCTGGCCATGGAACTTGGTGCCGTACCACGAAGCGGTACCCTCGGCGCGGTAGTTGCGCGAGTCCTGCATCGGGTAGTAGGTCTTGCCCAGCACCGTGTAAGGGTTGGCCTTGTAGTTGCCGGTGTGCACGGTCGGGGTGGCGTCGGGGATCTTGTTGACGTCCACGTCCCACCAGGGCGCGCCGTCTTTGTGGGCACGGTTGATGTCCAGGCCCGGTTGCGCACGCACGGTGTTGCCGCTCTGCGGGGTGGAGGGCCGACTGGACGAGCAACTGGCCAGCACCAGGCCGACGGCGACGCAGGTCAGCAGTTTTGCGGCATTTGCAGTGAAGAGTTCGCGCATTTACTTGACGCCCCGTGCCAGAACCAGCTGTTCCGAAAGCTGATGCACCGCCATGGCATACATCACGCTGCGGTTGTAGCGAGTGATCGCGTAGAAATTCTTCAGGCCCATCCAGTACTCAGGGCCGTATTCACCTTCCAGGCGGAAGGCGGTGACCGGCAGATCATCGCGCAGCGCATCATGACTCGACCAGCCCAGCGCCCGCAACTGCGCGACCGTCTTCACCGGCTCGATGCCGCTGGTCAGGCCTTCGTCGGCGCGCTCGCCACGCACGGTGGCACGGCTGACCACAGGCTCCCCGGCCACCCAGCCGTGGCGCTTGAAGTAGCTGGCGACGCTGCCTATGGCATCGTCCGGGTTGTTCCAGATGTTGATGTGCCCGTCGCCGTCGAAGTCCACGGCATAGGCGCGGAAGCTGCTCGGCATGAACTGCGGCAGGCCCATGGCACCGGCGTAGGAGCCCTTGAGCGTGAGCGGGTCGAGTTGCTCTTCGCGGGCCAGCAGGAGGAACTCGCGCAGCTCCTTGCGGAAGAATTCGGCGCGCGGCGGGTAATCGAAGCCCAGCGTGGACAGCGCGTCGATCACGCGGTAATTGCCGGTATTGCGGCCGAAGAAGGTTTCCACCCCGATGATCGAGACAATGACCTGCGCCGGCACGCCGTATTCCTGCTCGGCGCGGGCCAGCACGGCCTCGTGCTGGCGCCAGAAGTCCACGCCACGAGCGATGCGCGCATCGGTGATGAACATCGGGCGATATTCCTTCCACGGCTTGACCCGTTCGGCCGGCCGCGAAATCGCGTCGAGGATCGCCTGCTTGCGCTGCACCTCGCGGAACACAGCCATCAGTTGCTCGCCGGCAAAGCCGTAGTCGCGAGTCATCTCGCCAACGAACTCGACCACTTGCGGCGAGCCGTCATAGTCACCGGCATCAGCCTGCTGGACTGCGCCAAGCAAACCCAACGCGCCGAACCACGGCGCCAGGCGGGCAGCCCAGCCACGCACTGCTTGCATGAAATTCTTCACCTTTTTCAAACCTGTGCGATCCATTTGCGGTGCGTATGGATCGACATCAGAACGCCAAACGCTGACAGCAGCGTCACCAACGAAGTTCCGCCATAGCTGATAAAGGGCAGCGGCACGCCCACCACGGGCAGAAGGCCGCTGACCATACCGATATTGACGAACACATAAACAAAGAAAGTCATGGTCAGGCTGCCCGCGAGCAGCTTGCCGAACAAGGTCTGGGCCTGGGCCGTGATCATCAGCCCGCGACCGATCAACAGGATGTAGATCAGCAGCAGCAGGCAGATGCCGACCAGGCCGAACTCTTCGCCGAGCACGGCGATGATGAAGTCGGTGTGGCTCTCGGGCAGGAAGTCCAGGTGCGACTGGGTGCCCAGCAGCCAGCCCTTGCCGAACACACCGCCCGAACCGATCGCCGCCTTCGACTGGATGATGTTCCAGCCGGTACCCAGCGGGTCGCTTTCCGGGTCGAGGAAGGTCAGCACGCGCTGCTTCTGGTAGTCGTGCATGACGAAGAACCACATCGCCACCGCCACTGGCACCGCCGCCGCGATCACACTGACGATCCAGCGCCAGCGCAGCCCCCCCATGAACAGCACGAACGCTCCCGAGGCCAGGATCAGCAATGCCGTACCCAGGTCAGGTTGGCGCACGATGAGGATGAACGGCATGCCGATCAGGATCAGGCTGATCGCCACATGCTTGAGGTGTGGCGGCAAGGTGCGTTTGGACAGGTACCAGGCGATGGTCGCCGGCATGATGATCTTCATGAATTCCGATGGCTGGAAGCGGATCACCCCGGGAATATTGATCCATCGCGTCGCGCCCATGGCGTTGTGGCCCATCACGTCCACAACGATCAACAGGAACACCCCTGCCAGGTAGGCCAGTGGCACCCAACGCGCCATGAAGCGTGGCTCGAGCTGGGCGATGATGAACATTGACACCAGCCCGATGCCGAACGAGCTGGCCTGCTTCATCAGCAGGTCCCAGTTCTTGCCGCTGGCCGAATACAGTACGAACAGGCTGCCGGCGGCGAGCGTCAGCAGGATAAGCAGCAAGGGGCCGTCGATATGGATGCGCTGCAGGAAGCTGGCGCGCCTGCGCATCACGTCCTCGCTGGAGAGCATGCGGTCGAAGTTGTTCTTCACGGGGCCGATTCCTGGGCGACTGTGGCAGGGGCGAACTCGGGCTTGAGCCGGCCATTTTCGTCAAGCAGCCAGGCATCCATGACCTGACGTACCACGGGGGCGGCGACGCCGGAACCGGACTCGCCGTTCTCGACCATCACCGAGACCACGATCCTGGGGTCGTCGGCCGGGGCGAAGGCGACAAACAGGGCGTGGTCGCGGTGGCGTTCCTGGAGCTTGTTGCGGTCGTACTTCTCGCCCTGCTTGATCGCCACCACCTGGGCGGTACCGCTCTTGCCGGCGATGCGGTACTGCGAGCCAATGGCGGCCTTGCGGGCGGTCCCGCGGGCGCCGTGCATCACCTGCTCCATGCCGTGGGTGACCCTGGCCCAATCGGACTTGTCGCGCAGAACAATGTTTTCCATGGGGTTCTCGTCCACCGGTGGCTGGCCTTCTATGGTCTTGGCCAGGTGCGGGCGGTTCCACACGCCTTTGTTGGCGATCAGCGCGGTGGCCTGGGCCAGTTGCAGCGGCGTGGTCTGCATGTAGCCCTGGCCAATGCCGAGAATCAGGGTTTCGCCGGGGAACCAGGCCTGGCGGCGGGTGGCGCGCTTCCATTCGCGGGATGGCATCAAGCCGGGCGACTCCTCGAACATGTCCAGGGCGACTTTCTGCCCGATACCGAACTTGTTCATGTAGCTGGACAGCCGGTCGATGCCCATCTTGTGCGCGAGGTCGTAGAAGTACGTGTCGTTTGACCGCATGATTGCCACATCCAGATCAACCCAGCCATCGCCGCTGCGGTTCCAGTTGCGGTATTTGTGATCGTAGTTGGGCAGTTGGTAGTAACCCGGGTCGAACACCCGGCTGCCCGCCGTTACCACGCCACTGTCGAGCCCGGCGATCGCCACCGCCGGCTTGATCGTCGAGCCCGGCGGGTAGAGGCCGCGCAGCACGCGGTTGAACAGCGGCCGGTCGATCGAGTCGCGCAGTTCGGCGTAGGCCTTGAAACCGATACCGGTGACGAACAGGTTGGGGTCGAAACTCGGCTGGCTGACCATCGCCAGCACTTCGCCGGTGCGCGGTTCGAGGGCGACGATGGCGCCACGGCGCCCGCCCAACGCCTTCTCGGCGGCTTCCTGCAGCTTGATGTCGAGGCTCAGGACAATATCCTTGCCCGGCTTCGGATCGGTGCGTTTGAGCACCCGCAGCACCCGGCCCCGAGCATTGGTCTCGACTTCCTCGTAGCCCACCTGGCCATGCAGTTCGTCTTCATAGAAGCGCTCGATGCCGGTCTTGCCGATATGGTGGGTGCCGCTGTAGTTCACCGGGTCGAGGGTCTTGAGTTCCTTCTCGTTGATCCGCCCGACATAGCCCACCGAATGGGCGAAGTGCGCGCCCTGGGGATAGTGGCGAACCAGCTGCGCCGCCACCTCTACCCCAGGCAGGCGGAACTGGTTGACCGCGATGCGGGCGATCTGTTCTTCGTTGAGCTCGAACAGGATCGGCACCGGCTCGAACGGCCTGCGCCCCTGCTTCATGCGCTTTTCGAACAGGGCACGGTCGTCAGGGGTGAGCTCGAGCACCTCGACGATCACGTCCAGCACTTCCTGCCACTTGCCAGCATTGCCGGCGCGCTCGCGGGTCATCACCAGGCTGAAGCTGGGGCGGTTGTCGGCCACCACCACACCGTTGCGGTCGAAGATCAGCCCGCGGGTCGGCGGGATCGGCTGCACATGCACCCGGTTGTTCTCTGACAGCGTCGAGTGATAGTCGTACTGGATGACCTGCAGGTAATACAGCCGGGCGATCAATACGCAGACGAGCAGCACCACCGCCACGGCGCCCACGACGACGCGGTTGCGCACCAGGCGGGCGTCTTTCTCGTGGTCCTTGAGGCGGATCTGCTGCGGCATCGGACAGGCTTACAGGTTCATTTGTGGTAGGGATGCCCGGACAACACGGTCCAGGCGCGGTAGATCTGCTCGCCGATGAGTATCCTTACCAACGGGTGCGGCAACGTCAGCGGCGACAGCGACCAGCGCTGCTCGCTGCGTGCGCAGACTTCCGGCGCCAGCCCTTCCGGGCCGCCCACCATCAGGTTGACCGTACGCGCATCCAGGCGCCAACGGTCCAGCTCGCCCGCCAGTTGCTCGGTACTCCAGGGCTTGCCATGGACCTCGAGGGTGACGATGCGTTCCCCAGGCTGCACCTTGCTCAGCATCGCCTCGCCCTCCTGACGGATCAGGCGGGCGACATCGGCGTTCTTGCCGCGGGTGTTCAGCGGGATTTCCACCAGCTCCAGCGCAAGCTCGGGGGGCAGGCGCTTGGCATATTCATGCCAGCCTTCCTCGACCCACTTGGGCATGCGCGAGCCGACCGCGATCAGACGCAGACGCACGGCGCTTCCTTATTCCCGGTCTTTGAGCTTGTCGGTGAAGTAGTCGCTGGCGTTTTCCGGGCTGTGGTGCTTGGCATCGGCGGCACGGCTCTGCTCGGCGCCCAACCACAGGCGCTCCAGGTCGTAGAACTGGCGGGCAGCGGCAGTCATCATGTGCACGATGACGTCGTTCAGGTCCAGCAGCACCCAGTCGCTGTCGCCCTTGCCTTCTTCACCCAGCGGCTGTGCGCCTTGTTTCTTGACCGCTTCACGGACCTTTTCCAGCATCGCGTTGATCTGGCGGTTGGAGGTACCGGTGGCAATGATCATGTAGTCGGTCAGGCTGTGCTTCTCACGCACGTCGATGACCTGGATGTCCTGGGCCTTGACGTCCTCCAGAGCCGTGATGGTCAGTTTGACCAGCTCTTCGCCACTGATGCCATTGATTTTCTGCTTGCTCATATAAAACTCGTTCAACTCGTTGGATGAGGCGCCCACTGGCGCCGTCAGTTGGACACACGATACAGGTCGTGTGCCTCGATATAGGCCAGTACTGCGTCCGGCACCAGGAACCGCACCGACTTGCCGCTGGCCAGCAGCTGTCGGATTTGCGTGGCGGACACCGCAAGCGGAGTCTGCCAGACGAACGAAATGTGCCCCGCCGGGCCGGACATGGCGGTGGGATCGCTCTCCGAGCGCGCCGCCAGCAGGTTGCGCAGCTCGTCAGGGGGTTCGACATCGGCATCCGGGCGTTGCAGCACCAGGATGTGACAGTGTTGCAGCAGCTCTTCCCAGCGATGCCAGCTGGGCAGGCCGCAGAATGCGTCCCAGCCCAGCACCAGGAACAACTGGTCGTGCGCGCTCAGTTCGCCGCGGATCGACTCCAGTGTATCGATGGTGTACGACGGCTTGTCGCGGGCCAGCTCGCGGGCATCCACGCTCAGGCGCTCGACGCCCTGCACGGCGCCGCGCACCATGGCCAGGCGATCCTGCGCGGCCACCAGCGGGGTGTCGCGGTGCGGCGGCCGGGCGTTGGGCAGCAGGCGCAGTTCGTCCAGGCACATGAATTCGGCCACTTCCAGCGCACTGCGCAGGTGACCGATATGCACCGGGTCGAAGGTGCCGCCGAGAATGCCGACGCGCCGGACTGCGACAGGGTTGCTCAACTCAGCACGGCTCCTGGCCGCGCAGCTGGCCATCGCCGATCACCACGTACTTTTCGCAGGTCAGGCCTTCGAGGCCGACCGGGCCGCGGGCATGCAACTTGTCGGTGGAGATACCGATTTCCGCGCCCAGGCCGTATTCGAAGCCGTCGGCGAAGCAGGTCGGGGTGTTGAGCATGACCGATGCCGAGTCGACCTCGGCCATGAAGCGCCGGGCCTGGCCCTGGTGCTCGGTGATGATCGAATCGGTGTGGTGCGAGCCGTAATGGTTGATGTGCTCGATGGCCTGCTCCAGGCCGTCGACAACGCGAATCGACAGGATCGCGTCGAGGTATTCAGTGTGCCAGTCGTCTTCGCTGGCTGGCTTGGCGGCGATGAACGCCCGGGTGCGCTCGCAACCGCGCAGCTCGACGCCCTTGTCCTGGAAACGGCGGGCCATTTCCGGCAGGAAGCGCTCGGCCACCGACTGGTCCACCAGCAGCGTCTCCATGGCGCCGCAGATACCGTAACGGTAGGTCTTGGCGTTGAAGGCAACGCGCCAGGCCTTGTCCAGATCGGCGTGGGCATCGACGAAGATGTGGCAGATACCGTCCAGGTGCTTGATCACCGGTACCCGGGCATCGCGGCTGATGCGTTCGATCAGGCCGCGGCCGCCACGGGGCACGATGACATCGACGAATTCCGGCATGCTGATCAGCGCGCCCACGGCTTCGCGGTCGGTGGTCTCGACCACCTGCACCACTGCCGGCGGCAGGCCGGCCTCGGCCAGGCCCCGCTGGATGCAGGTGGCGATGGCACGGTTGGAATGGATGGCTTCGGAGCCGCCGCGCAGGATGGTGGCGTTGCCCGACTTCAGGCACAGGCTGGCAGCGTCGATGGTCACGTTGGGGCGCGACTCGTAGATGATGCCGATCACCCCCAGCGGCACGCGCATCTTGCCGACCTGGATCCCCGACGGGCGGTAGCTCATGTCGCGGAGTGCACCGACCGGGTCCGGCAGGCTGGCCACCTGGCGCAGGCCGGTGATCATGCCGTCGATGCGCGCCGGAGTAAGCGCCAGGCGCTCGAGCAGCGCGGGTTCCAGGCCGTTCTTGCGGCCATTGGCCAGGTCCTGTTCGTTGGCTGCGGTGAGCGCGTCGCGGGCCGCGTCGAGAGCGTCGGCGGCGGCCTGCAGGGCGCGGTTCTTCTGCGCGGTGCTGGCACGGCCGATCACCCGCGAGGCCTCACGGGCGGCGCGACCCAGGCGGGTCATGTAGTCAAGAACGGACTCGGTCATGGGTTCGGTGTCTTGGCAAAGGGGAAATCGGCTGATTATAACTGGAGCGCTCGGGTACGCCCAGCGGCGGGTGGCGGATGGTAGAAAATGGTTGCCGCCGATACGTAGGAAAGATGTAACCACCCGTATCGAAACACACCTCAGCGTCATCGCGGGGCAAGCCCGCTCCCACGCCCTACGGGGCATGCAGCCATTTGCGTGGGAGCGGGCTTGCCCCGCGATAGCGTCAACTTGATTCAGCCTCGATTAAGCCATTCATTGCTATCATCCCCGCCTTCACAGCCACGAACCGCCCGTATGTCCGCCCCAGCCCCCTGCCCGGCCCGCGCCCTGCCCGACAGTTTCTTCGATCGCGATGCGCAGACCCTCGCCCGCGACCTGCTGGGCAAGGTCATCCGTCACCGCCATGGCGACCTCTGGCTGGCGGCGCGCATCATCGAAACCGAGGCCTACTACCTCACCGACAAGGGCAGCCATGCGTCCCTGGGTTTCACCGAGAAGCGCAAGGCGCTGTTCCTCGATGGCGGGCATATCTACATGTACTACGCCCGCGGCGGCGACTCACTGAACTTCAGCGCCCAGGGCCCGGGCAACGCGGTGCTGATCAAGTCCGCCTACCCCTGGATCGACGCCATCTCCGACGCCAACAGCCTGGCCCGGATGCAACTGAACAACCCCGACGCCAGCGGCAACCTGCGCCCTCCCGAGCGCCTGTGCAACGGCCAGACCCTGCTGTGCCGGGCCATGGGCCTGAAGGTGCCGCACTGGGATGCCCGGCGTTTCGACCCCGAGCATCTGTACGTCGAAGACTGCGGCATCAAGGTTCCCCGGGTGATCCAGACCACCCGCCTGGGCATCCCCCATGGCCGCGACGAACATTTGCCCTACCGCTTCGTCGATGCCGATTACGCCCGCCACTGCACCCGAAACCCGCTGCGACGCGGCCAGGTCGAAGGGCAAGACTTCTTCATGCTTGAACAAGGAAACTGAACCATGGGCCAATGGCTGGACAGCCTGACCACCTGGCTTGGCGCCAACCCTCAGTGGCTGGGCCTGGCAATCTTCCTCGTGGCCTGCGTCGAATGCCTGGCCATCGCCGGCATCATCGTGCCCGGCACCGTGCTGTTGTTCGCGGTCGCCGTGCTGGCCGGCAGCGGCACCTTCAGCCTGGGCGAAACGCTTTTGCTGGGTTTCCTCGGCGGCATGCTCGGCGACGCAATCTCCTACGCCATCGGCAAGTACTTCCACCAGAACATCCGCCGCCTGCCGTTGCTGCGCAGCCACCCGGAGTGGATCGGCAGCGCCGAGGCGTACTTCCAGCGCTATGGAATCGCCAGCCTGCTGGTCGGCCGCTTCATCGGCCCGCTGCGACCGATGCTACCGATGGTCGCCGGCATGTTCGATATGCCCCTGCCGCGCTTCATCGCGGTGAGCCTGGTGGCTGGCGCCGGCTGGTCGGTGGCCTACCTGCTGCCCGGCTGGGCCACCGGCGCGGCGATGCGCCTGCCACTGCCGGAAGGGTTCTGGCTGGACGCGGGGATTGTCATGGGCACCCTGGCGGTGCTGATCGGCCTGAGCCTGAGCACCAGCATCCGTGATCAACGCCACGGCACCCGCCTGATCGCCGCCCTCAGTGGCCTGGCGGTAGCCGCGCTGTTCATCGGCTGGCGCTACTTGAGCGAATTCGACCAGGGCGTGATGACCCTGGTGCAGGAGCACCGCAGCCAGGCCATCGACGGCGCCGTGGTGGTGATCACCCGCCTGGGCGACTTCCGTACCCAGTTCTTCCTCGGTGGCCTGCTCACGGGCCTGTTGCTGCTGGCCCGGCAATGGCGCCACGCGCTGTTCGCCGGCGCGACACTGATCGGCACAGCCCTGGCCAACGGCACGCTGAAATGGTTGTTCGCCCGCGCCCGCCCCGAGGTGCTGACCGACCCGCTGACCAGCTACAGCATGCCCAGCGGGCATAGCTCGGCATCGTTCGCCTTCTTCCTGGTGCTGGCGGTGCTGGCCGGGCGCGGCCAGCCGCCGCGCATGCGCCTGACCTGGGTGCTACTGGGGTGCATTCCGGCCCTGGCCATCGCGCTGTCGCGGGTATACTTGGGCGCGCACTGGCCGACCGATATCCTCGCCGGCGCGCTGCTGGCATGCTGCATGTGTGCGCTGAGCCTGACCCTGGTGCAATATCGCCAGCCGCTCACGGCGCTGCCGCAGCGGGTATGGTGGCTGGTATTGCCAGCGTGCATCGCGTTGCTGACGTTCTTTGCCCTGCACGCGCTGCCCAAGGCGTTGCTGCGCTACCAATACTGACGGCCAGCACTTGGTAGCCCGCTCCTACCAAACATCGGAGCGGGCCTGGACGGTTCAGGCGAATAGTTCGCCCTGGATCCGCTCCAGTAACGCCTGGATCGCCTCCAGCCTGAGCTGGGGCGAATCGATTGCCAGCAGGTCGAGCTTGTCCTCTTCCACGAACGGCAACAGGTAGGCCAACTGGTTGGCCAACGCCTGTCGCCCGTCGACATCCCGCGGCATGTCCAGCGCCTCGACCATCGGGTGTTCACCCAGGGCCAGCAGCAGCGCCAGCAGGTCATCGTCCTGCTCCTGCAGCGGCCCATCCGCCAGTTCCGACAGCCACTGTACCTCGCCGACCATCAACTGGTCCTTCTGCACCTCGGTGCGCTCGACACGAAAACGCCGCACGCCTTCGACGCGAATGCCCAGCAGACCGTTGTCCTGCTGCACGAAGTCGCGGATCAGCGCCTCGCAGCCGACCGACGCCACCACCGGCGCCGCCTTGCCCACCTGCTCGCCTTCCAGGATGCATACCACGCCAAAGCCTTCACCCTGCTTCATGCAACGGCCGATCATGTCCAGGTAGCGCGCCTCGAAGATCTGCAGATCGAGCAGGCAACCGGGGAACAGCACGGTATTGAGGGGAAACAGCGGTAATGTCATCTCGATTCCTCAAGCCACCAGGCTGACCGCCAACGGCAGGAACACCGCCGTGGCCACCCCCATCAGGCTCATCGCCAGCGCGGCGAAGGCGCCGCATTCGTCACTTTCCTGCAAAGCCACCGATGTGCCCACCGCGTGAGCGGTGACGCCCAGCGCCATGCCCCGGGCCTCGGGGCTGAGCACGCCGAAGCGGCTTAGCAGCGCCGGGCCGAAGATCGCACCGATCACCCCGGTGATCAGCACGAACACCGCGGCGAGGGCCGCCACACCACCAATCTGCTCGGCCACCAGCATGGCAATCGGCGAGGTGACCGACTTCGGCGCCATGGTCATCAGGATCATGTGCTCGGCGCCAAACCACCAGCCCAGCGCCAGACACGCCACGGTGGCGAACAGGCCTCCGATTACCAGCGTAGTAAATGTCGGCCAGAACAGCTGGCGGATCCGCCGCAGGTTCAGGTAGAGCGGCACCGCCAAGGCCACGGTGGCCGGGCCAAGGAGGATGTTCATGATCTCGGTGCTCTTGCGGTACTCGGCGTAGTCGATGCCGCAGACAAGCAGGATGCTGATCACCCCCAGCATCGACACCAGCACCGGTTGCAGGAAGATCCAGCGGGTCTTTTCATAACCTGCCAGCACCAGCTGGTAGGCGGCCAAGGTGATGCCGATGCCGAACAGCGGATGGTGGATGACCGCGTCGAGCGCGCCTTGCCAATCGAGGGTCATGGCTGCTCCTCGTGCTTGCCCTGGCGCTGGATGAGTTTCTGCATCAGCACGCCGACGAACACCAAGGTCGCCAGGCAGGAAATCAACAGCGCCCCGACGATGGCCCAGAAGTCCGCCGCGATGTCCCTGGCATAGACCATCACCCCCACCGCCGGCGGCACCAGCAGCAGCGGCAGGTAGCGCAGCAGGCTGCCAGCGGCCTCGTTGAGCGGCTGGCCGACTTCGCCACGAACCATCAGGAACACCAGCAGCAGCAACAGGCCGATGATGGGTCCGGGCAGGATGTGCAGGAACAAATGGTTGATCGCCGTTCCCAGCAACTGGAACAGCACCAGCCAGGTCAGACCACGCAACAGCATAGGGACCTCCGTCAGAACATGGCGGCCATTATAAGCACGCTAAGCAATTGCCTATAAGGCGATATTCGGCGAAAAACGGGCAACTTGACTGAAACGGTGCAGCGTGCTGATCTTGAACATTCGTACCAAATGACAATCTGGAGATGTCGCGATGCCCTATGTACCCGTTACAGAGCTTTCGCAGTACGTTGGCAAGGAGCTGGGCCGTTCCCAATGGCTGAAGATCGACCAAGAACGCATCAATCTGTTCGCCGAAGCCACCGGCGATTTCCAGTTCATCCATGTCGATCCGGTGAAAGCGGCCAAGACCCCGTTCGGTAGCACCATCGCCCATGGTTTCCTTACCCTGTCGCTGATCCCCAAGCTGATGGAAGACATTCTCGTGCTGCCCGAAGGGCTGAAGATGGTGGTCAACTACGGCTTGGACAGTGTGCGTTTCATCCAGCCGGTGAAGGTCGACAGCCAGGTACGACTCAAAGTCGACCTGACCGACGCCACCGAAAAGAAGCCCGGGCAATGGCTGCTCAAGGCCACGGTCACCCTTGAAATCGAAGGCGAAGAGAAGCCGGCCTACATCGCCGAACCACTGTCACTCTGCTTCGTCTGATCACCACACCGCGCCTGGTGCAGACGCACGGGGCGCGCAGCGCCCCAATTCACGGCCTGGCGTATTCTGCGGCATACTCGGCGCATCGTTTTCCCCGGAAGCCGCCATGCGCCCCCTGCTCCCTCTCACCCTGATCCTGCTGCTCGCCGCTTGTGGCGAAGGCGAATCCCTGTCTCCGCCGGACGCGCGCCTGCCCGATGGCGGTCGCTACCGTGGCCAGGTGGTGAACGGCCTGCTGCAGGGCGAGGGGCGTATCGACTACCCCAACGGCAGCTGGTACGCCGGCAACTTCAAGGATGGCCAGTGGCACGGCCAAGGTGAATGGCATGGCAGCAACGGCGAGGTCTACCGTGGACAGTTCAGTGAAGGCCTGTTCCAGGGCCTGGGCGACCTGACCACGCCCGGCAGCCACTACGCCGGCACCTTCAAGCATGGCCGCCGGGATGGCGAAGGCACCCTCAAGCAACACGACCAGACCTACCGCGGCCAGTTCAAGGACGACCAGTACGAAGGCGCGGGGCAGTTGGAGCTGGCTGACGGCAGCCGCTACCAGGGCCTGTTCGCCAAGGGCAAGCCGAACGGTGCCGGGGTACGCAGCGATGCCAGCGGCAACCAGTTCAGCGGCCACTTCATCGAGGGCCAACTACAGGGTGCCGGCACCTACGACAGCGCCGACGGCGAACAGTACATCGGCGAGTTCAAGGACAATCGCCTCGAGGGCCGTGGCCGCTACGAGAGCGCCGAAGGCGACGTCTGGATCGGCGACTTCAAGGACGGATCGCTGGCCGGCCAGGGCGAACTGCTGGGCAGCGATGGCAGCCGCTACAAGGGTGGCTTCCGTGACTGGCGCTTCGCTGGCACCGGCACCTTGCAACTGGCCGACGGTAGCCAGTATGTCGGCGGTTTCGCCGACCATGCCTACCACGGGCGTGGCAAGCTGACCCACCCGGATGGTCGCAGCGAAGCCGGCACCTGGGTCAACGGCGTGCGCGTGCGCGACGCCCAGGGCAAGCTTTTGCCCGACCCGCTCGACCTTGCCCTGCTCAACCAGGGCAAGCTGCTGGCCGACGCCCTGGCCAAGGTGCCGGCGTCGATCCCGCCGGTGCAGCTGTACAGCCTGGTGGTGGCCGGCGACGGCCAGCAGAGCGTGTTCCTGCGCGAAGCCGACTATGTCAGCAACATGCTCAAGGTGCGTTTCGGCGCCCATGGCCAGGTCACCCTGGTCAACCACCGCGACCACCTGGCCGATCGGCCCATGGCCACCCGCGAGAACCTCACCCGCGCCGCCCGCACCCTGGCCGAGCGCAGCGGCCCCGAGGACCTGGTGTTCATATACCTGACCAGCCATGGCAGCCACGATCACCAACTGGTGCTCGACCAGCCACGCCTGCAACTGGCCGATTTGTCCGCCGACGAGCTGGCCAGCGCCCTTGCCCCGCTGAAGGACCGCGACAAGGTGATCGTCATCTCCGCCTGCTATTCCGGTGGCTACATCGCCCCGCTCAAGGACGACCGCACCCTGGTCATGACCGCCGCCCGGCCTGACCGGGTGTCATTCGGCTGTTCGGAAGAGGCCGACTTCACCTACTTCGGCGACGCCCTGTTCGCCCAGGCGTTGAACCAGACCGACGATCTGAAACAGGCGTTTGAACTGGCGCGGCAAAGCGTTGCCGAACGAGAACGAAGGGAAGGTTTCGAAGCCTCTGAGCCGCAGCTCTGGGCGCCGCCGGCGGTGATCAGCCACTGGCAGCGTCTGCGCCGCCAACAAGCCGAGCACGCCCTGCGCAATGAAGCCCAGCCAGCTTCGGGGGATCAGGCAAAAAACCCTGGTGCCCACTAAGCTGTGTAGTAACGAGGGAGAGACACCATGTACCTGACGCCTCAGCATGTCCTGCTTGCCGGTGCCACAGGTCTGACAGGTGAACACCTGCTCGACCGCCTGCTCAACGAGCCCACCATCAGCCGCGTGCTGGCGCCCACGCGCCGCCCGCTGGCCGAGCATCCGCACCTGGAAAACCCGGTGGGTGACCCGGCCATGTTTCTTCCCCAACTGGCCGGCCGTGTCGACATCGCCTTCTGCTGCCTGGGCACCACGCTAAAGCAGGCCGGCTCCGAGACGGCCTTCCGGGCCGTGGACCTGGACATGGTCGTGGCCTTCAGCAAGCGCGCCCGGGAGTTGGGCGCCCGCCATCTGCTGGTGATCAGTGCCCTTGGCGCCGATCCGAAGTCATCGATCTTCTACAACCGGGTCAAGGGCGAGATGGAGGAAGCGCTCAAGCAGCAGGATTGGCCGCAATTGACCATCGTGCGGCCTTCGCTGTTGCTGGGCGAGCGGATCGAGCCACGCCTGGCTGAACGGATGGCGGCACCGTTCGCCCGCCTGATCCCGGGCAAGTACCGCGGCATCGAGGCCTGCACCCTGGCCCGGGCGCTGTGGCGCCTGGCGTTGGAGGAGGAGGACGGGATTCGCGTGGTCGAGTCGGACGATTTGAGAAAACTCGGCAAAAAATAGGTCGGCAATGCCGGCCTTATCGCGGGGCAAGCCCGCTCCCACGCCCTTGAGCGATAGCCCGTAGCGTGGGAGCGGGCTTGCCCCGCGATGCTTTTACAACCCACCGGTAGCGTTGAACCCCACCCCCGCCGCTGTCAGCAACGACAACGGCAGCAGCAGCGTATCAAGCAACGCGCTCCCAGGCAGGTCCAGCCCCGGATAGACCGGCGCCTCGGCCCCGAACCGGTCCTCTGGGCAGCACCCGCCATTGATCACGTACAGGTCAAGCCGTGTCCCGGCATACACCACCGGCGCCCCGGGCTTGTTGGCATCCAGGGTGCGCACCGTGGCGCAGCCACCGAGCTGGGCCAGCATCAGCAACCCCAACACCAGCCGCCTCAATCATCGACCCCATGATGATGCTCGCCCCAGCGCGGCAGCATGTCCTGGGGGATGTTCAGCAGGTTCAGGATGCGTGCCACGACAAAATCGACCAGGTCGTCGATGGTCTGCGGCTGATGGTAGAAGCCCGGCGCCGCCGGCAGGATCACCGCGCCCATCCGCGACAGCTTGAGCATGTTCTCCAGGTGAATGGTCGAGAATGGTGCCTCGCGCGGTACCAGGATCAACTGCCGACGTTCCTTCAGGGTTACGTCGGCGGCCCGCTCGATCAGGTTGTTGCAGGCACCGGTGGCGATCGCCGACAGGGTGCCGGTGGAGCATGGCACCACCACCATCGCCGATGGCGCGCCGGAGCCCGAGGCCACCGGCGACATCCAGTCCTCCTTGCCATACACGCGGATCTGCCCGTCGGCCGCACCGGTGTACTCGGTCAGGAACGCCTGCATGGCCTGTGGCTTGGCTGGCAACACCACGTCGGTCTCGGTGGCCATTACCAATTGCGCGGCCTTGGAGATGAGGAAATGCACCTCGCGGTCCTCGCGCACCAGGCAGTCAAGCAAGCGCAGGCCATATTGCACCCCAGAGGCGCCGGTCATGGCCAGGGTGATGCGCTCCGGGCCGCTCACTTCAGCGCCTCGGCCAGCTTGCCGTGCAGGCCGCCGAAGCCGCCGTTGCTCATGATCACCACATGGGTGCCTGGGCGGGCCTGGCCCTTGATCCGTTCGATGATCGCCTCGAGGCTGTCGGCCACCACACTCGGCACCTTGCACTGCGCGGCGGTGCCGGCCAGGTCCCAGCCCAGGTTGGGCGGTGCGTACCAGATCACCTGGTCGGCGTCGTTGACGCTTTCCGGCAGGCCGTCGCGGTGCGCGCCCAGCTTCATGGAGTTGGAGCGCGGCTCTATCACCGCGATCACCGGCGCCTCGCCAACGCGTTTGCGCAGGCCATCGAGGGTGGTGGCGATGGCGGTCGGGTGGTGGGCGAAGTCGTCATAGATGGTCACACCCTGAACCTCGGCAACCAGTTCCATGCGGCGCTTGACGCTCTTGAACGCGCTCAGGCCTTCGATACCCATGGCCGGCGCGACGCCGACATGACGGGCGGCTGCCAGGGTGGCCAGGGCGTTGGCGACGTTGTGCTGGCCGGTCAGCGCCCAATCCACCACCCCCTGCGCCTGGCCTTCGAAGAGCACTTCGAAGCGCGAGCCATCGGCGCTGAGCAGGCGCGCCTGCCACTGGCCACCCTCGCCCGTGGTCTGCACCGGGGTCCAGCAGCCCATGCCGATGACGCGCTCCAGCGCCTGCTCGGTGGTCGGGTGAATGACCAGGCCCTCACTGGGAATAGTGCGAACCAAGTGGTGGAACTGCCGCTCGATGGACGCCAGGTCGGGGAAGATGTCCGCGTGATCGAACTCGAGATTGTTGAGGATCGCGGTACGCGGATGGTAGTGCACGAATTTGGAGCGTTTGTCGAAGAAGGCGCTGTCGTACTCGTCGGCCTCGACAACGAAGAACGGCGTATCGCCCAGGCGCGCCGACACCGAGAAGTTCTGCGGCACGCCGCCGATCAGGAAGCCCGGGCTCATGCCGGCGTGTTCCAGCACCCAGGCCAGCATGCTGCTGGTAGTGGTCTTGCCATGGGTACCGGCCACGGCCAGCACCCAGCGGCCCTGCAGCACATGGTCGGCCAGCCACTGCGGGCCCGATACGTACGGCAGGCCCTTGTTCAGCACGTACTCCACCGCCGGGTTGCCCCGCGACATGGCGTTGCCGATCACCACCAGATCCGGTGCCGGCTCCAGCTGGGCCGGGTCGTAGCCTTGGGTCAGCTCGATGCCCTGGGCTTCGAGCTGGGTGCTCATCGGCGGATAAACGTTGGCGTCGGAGCCGGTGACACGGTGGCCAAGGTCCTTGGCCAGCACCGCCAGCGAACCCATGAAAGTGCCGCAAATACCGAGAATATGAATGTGCATGATCGACCTCGCAAAACGTCGAGGCAGGGTAGCGTAGGCCGAGAAAAATCGCACACGCTGTTTCGTTCAGCAGACCTTGGCTATGCCATGTTTGCGCAGTTTTCGATACAGGGTGTTGCGGCTGATGCCCAGGTGCTCGGCGACGCGGGTCATGTGCCAGTGGTTTGCCTCCAGGGCGCTGAGCAAGGCTTGGCGTTCAGCATCCCCAAGACAGACACGACCATCGCGGGAGCGGCGGTGCGCCGATGCGACTTGCCCCGCGATGGCGTTGGCAGGGCCCGCTGCCACGTTGCATACCATTTGCGGGAGGTCCGGATACTCGATCCGCCCTTCCTCGCACAACGCCACCAGCGTGCGCAGCACATTGCGCAACTGCCGCACGTTCCCTGGCCAGGCAAAATCCAGCAGCGCCTGCCGTGCCTTCGGTTCGATTTCGACGACCTGCCCTTCGCCCTCCTGTGCCAGCAGGAAATCCAGCAGCTGTGCCTTGTCGCTGCGTTCGCGCAACGCCGGCAAGGCCACCTCCAGGCCGTTGAGCCGGTAGTAAAGGTCTTCGCGGAACCCGCCTTGCGCCACCCGGTCCAGCAGGTCACGGTGGGTGGCGCTGATGATCCGCACATCCACCGCCTGCGGCTCACCACCGATCGGCACCACCTGGCGCTCTTCCAGTACCCGCAGCAAGCGAGTCTGCAGCGCCAACGGCATGTCGCCGATCTCGTCCAGCAGCAAGGTGCCGCCATCGGCCTGCAGCAGCTTGCCGCGCATGCCTTCCTTGCGCGCACCGGTGAAGCTGCCGCCGCGATAGCCGAACAGCTCGCTCTCGATCAGGCTCTCCGGGATCGATGCGCAGTTGATCGCCACGAACGGCTTGTCATGGCGTGCGCTGGCCTGGTGCACGGCCTGGGCAAAAGCTTCCTTGCCGCAACCGGTTTCGCCGCGCAACAGCAGCGGCACGTCACGTTCGAACACCCGCACGGCGCGGCGAAAGTCCTCGCGCAAGGCCGGATCGAGCAAGCAGATGCCCGGCGCAGCGGTCTGGGGCAAGGCCACCGGCACCGACCACACCGGTGCCCGCGCCTGGCCGCGCAGGCTGGCGAATACCTGGCGACCGTCGCGGGTATACAGCGGCCACGCGCTGCTGCCCTGGGGCGTGGCGCGGCTGAACAATTCGTCGTGGCTGCAGGCGAAGAACCTGTCCAATGGCTTGCCCAGCACCCCACCACGGATAGTACCCAGCAGGTTCAACGCGCTCTGGTTGGCGGCGCAGATCCGCCCGTCGCCATCAAAGGCCAACAGGCCCTCGCTGAACAGCCCGACCGACTCGGCCTGCAGGTGGAAACGCAGCAGCCATTGCTGCTCGAAGTGGCGCAGGAAGTAGCAGCTCTCGATCATCTTCGCCGACAGGTTGACCAGCGCCATGGTGTGGAACTGGCTCTGGCGCGAGACATCGGGCCGCGCCGACGACACATCGAGCACCGCCAGCAACTCGCCGTGTGGGTCGAATACCGGGCTGGCCGAGCAGGTCAGCCCGGTGTGGCGGCCACGGAAGTGTTCGTCCTGGTGAATGGTCAGGGCCTGGCGCTCGACCAGGCAGGTACCGATACCGTTGGTGCCTTCGCGGGCCTCGCTCCAGTCGGCGCCGAGCCACAGCCCGGCACGCTCGAAGATGCGCCGCTCGCTGGGCGCGGTGACGCAGTTGAGGATCACCCCGCGAGCATCGGTCAGCAGCACTGCATGCCCGGCACCGGACAACTGCTGGTGCAGGCTGTTCATCTCGTTGTCGGCGATCTGCAGCACCTGGCGCAGGCGCTCGCGGCTCTCCAGCAGGCGGCCGTGTTCGAGCACCACCGGTGCCTGGACCCGCGCGGGGTCGAGGTGGTAGTCCTCCAGGCAACGTAGCCAGGAGCGGGCGATGGACGGGTCGCTGCCCGGCCCGCTGGTCTGGCCTTGGGCGACCGTGAGCACTTGCTGGGCATGGCGGCTGAACGGATTGCTCTGCATTTCTTGTTGTTCTCCGCAGATAGAGCGTGCCGTCAGCATCCTCCAGGCGTGAACGCTTTGCAACGTTGCACCGACCCTGCGGTCACGGCCTGTGTCGCAAAGGGTACAAAGTGTCACCCTGGCCGTGCCGAGGCTGGCACAGGTCATTTCGATAGCGGCGTCGCCCTTGACCCAAGTCATTGATACACAAGGGCCTCCAGGCGCTGGCCCGACCTTTGCTCTACGCTTGGTAACTCCGCAACAATCACAACGACCAGGAGACACATCATGCGTTATGCACATCCCGGCACCGAAGGCGCGAAGGTCAACTTCAAGAGCCGCTACGGCAACTACATCGGTGGTGAGTTCGTGGCGCCGGTGAAGGGGCAGTATTTCGAGAACACCTCCCCGGTCAACGGCAAGCTGATCGCCGAGTTCCCCCGCTCCACCGCCGAAGACATCGAAAAGGCCCTCGACGCGGCCCACGCTGCCGCCGATGCCTGGGGCCGCACTTCGGTGCAGGACCGTTCCAACGTCCTGCTGCGCATCGCCGACCGCATCGAACAGAACCTCGAGCTGCTGGCCATCACCGAAACCTGGGACAACGGCAAGCCAATCCGCGAGACCCTCAACGCCGACATCCCACTGGCGGTCGATCACTTCCGCTACTTCGCCGGCTGCATCCGCGCCCAGGAAGGCGGCGCCGCAGAGATCAACGAAAACACCGTGGCCTATCACATCCACGAGCCGCTGGGCGTGGTCGGGCAGATCATCCCGTGGAACTTCCCGCTGCTGATGGCCGCCTGGAAGCTTGCCCCGGCCCTCGCTGCTGGCAACTGCGTGGTGCTCAAGCCCGCCGAGCAGACCCCGTTGGGCATCAGCGTGCTGATGGAACTGATCGGCGACCTGCTGCCCAAGGGCGTGCTCAACGTGGTGCAAGGCTACGGCCGTGAAGCGGGCGAAGCCCTGGCCACCAGCAAGCGCATCGCCAAGATCGCCTTCACCGGCTCTACCCCGGTGGGCGCGCACATCATGAAATGCGCCGCCGAGAACATCATCCCCTCCACCGTCGAGCTGGGCGGCAAGTCGCCGAACGTGTACTTCGAGGACATCATGCAGGCCGAGCCGAGCTTCATCGACAAGGCGGCCGAAGGCATGGTGCTGGCGTTCTTCAACCAGGGCGAGGTGTGCACCTGCCCATCGCGTGCCCTGGTGCAGGAGTCAATCTACCCGCAGTTCATGGAAGTGGTGATGAAGAAGGTGCTGCAGATCAAGCGCGGCGACCCACTGGACACCGACACCATGGTCGGCGCCCAGGCTTCGCAGCAGCAGTTCGAGAAGATCCAGTCCTACCTTAAGATCGCCCAGGAAGAGGGCGCGGAGCTGCTCACCGGCGGCAAGGTGGAGCAACTCGAAGGCGCGCTGGCCAGCGGTTACTACATCCAGCCGACCCTGCTCAAAGGCAACAACAAGATGCGCGTGTTCCAGGAGGAGATCTTCGGCCCGGTGGTCAGCGTCACCACCTTCAAGGACGAGGCCGAGGCCCTGGCGATTGCCAACGACACCGAGTTCGGCCTGGGTGCCGGCGTGTGGACCCGCGACATCAACCGCGCCTATCGCATGGGTCGCGGCATCAAGGCCGGCCGCGTATGGACCAACTGCTACCACCTGTACCCGGCGCATGCCGCGTTCGGTGGCTACAAGAAGTCCGGCGTCGGCCGTGAAACCCACAAGATGATGCTCGACCACTACCAGCAGACCAAGAACCTGCTGGTGAGCTACGACATCAACCCGCTGGGCTTCTTCTAGATCGTGGATTAGGGCTGCTTTGCAGCCCTTTCGCCGCGGTTCGTCGCCACGACAAGCCGGCTCCCACAGGGACTGCGCATTGCTCTGTGGGAGCTGGCTTGCCAGCGATGAAGCAACCACCGTTATCAGGCCATTTGCGGTTGCCGTGCAGCACCTGCTCTGGCTCGCTTCCTGCAGTACCTATCACCATCGGCCCGGAACCCTTCCGGCCACCAAGAAGAAAAACAGGTGAATCCATGCCAAGCGATCATTCCGCCGGCGCGCCGGCAAGCTCCTCCGTCGACTTCGAAAAGGTCGGCTCGGACTATTTCCAGCAACGTGAACTGAAGAAAGGCGCCGCCGGCTGGGTCCTGCTGGTGGGCCTGGGCGTGGCCTATGTGATCTCCGGCGACTACGCCGGCTGGAACTTCGGCCTGGCACAAGGCGGCTGGGGCGGCATGTTCCTCGCCACCCTGCTGATGGCCACCATGTACCTGTGCATGTGCTTTTCTCTGGCGGAACTGTCGTCGATGATCCCCACCGCCGGCGGCGGCTACGGCTTCGCCCGCAGCGCCTTCGGCCCCTGGGGCGGCTTCCTCACCGGCACGGCGATCCTCATCGAGTACGCCATCGCGCCCGCAGCCATCGCCGTGTTCATCGGTGCCTACTGCCAGTCGCTGTTCGGTATCGGCGGCTGGATGATCTACCTGGCCTTCTACATCGTGTTCATCGGCATCCACATCTTCGGGGTCGGCGAGGCGCTGAAGCTGATGTTCATCATCACCGCGGTCGCCGCCATCGCCCTGGCCGTATTCCTGATCGGCATGGTGCCGCATTTCGATGCAGCGAACCTGTTCGACATCGCCAAGACCGACGCCGTTGGCGCCAGCAGCTTCCTGCCGTTCGGCTATGTCGGCGTCTGGGCGGCGATCCCCTATGCAATCTGGTTCTTCCTCGCGGTCGAAGGCGTGCCACTGGCCGCCGAAGAGACCAAGAACCCTAAGCGTGACCTGCCCCGTGGCCTGATCGGCGCGATGCTGGTGCTGCTGGCCTTCGCCTTGTTGATCCTGGTGGTCGGCCCCGGTGGCGCCGGTTCCGAAGCCCTCAAGGCCTCGGGCAACCCGCTGGTCGAGGCGCTGTCGAAGGCCTACGGCGGTTCGACCTGGATGGGCGGCTTCGTCAACCTGGTGGGCCTGGCCGGCCTGATCGCCAGTTTCTTCTCGATCATCTATGCCTATTCGCGGCAGATCTTCGCCCTTTCCCGCGCGGGCTACCTGCCACGCAAGCTGTCCGAAACCAACAAGAGCAAGGCCCCAGTGCTGGCCCTGGTGATCCCCGGGATCATCGGCTTCGCCCTGTCGCTGACCGGCCAGGGCGACCTGCTGATCCTGGTGGCGGTGTTCGGCGCCACGCTGTCCTACGTGCTGATGATGGCCGCGCACATCACCCTGCGTATCCGTCGCCCTAAAATGGAGCGTCCGTACCGCACCCCCGGCGGCATCTTCACTTCGAGCGTGGCCCTGGTGCTGGCCTGCATCGCCGTGGTCGCCGGTTTCCTGGTCGACCCCCGGGTGGTGATTGGCGCCGCGGTGATCTATGCAGTATTAATTGCCTACTTTGCGTTCTACAGCCGCCACCACCTGGTGGCCGGTACACCGGAAGAGGAATTCGCCGCGATCCAGAAGGCCGAAGAGGCCCTGCACTGATTGCCGACTTGCGCCGCAGGCCAGTCCTGCGGCGCCCTGGAGATTCTGTATGGCAAGTTTCACGCATACCGTGGGCCACCAGGTCTACCGCTTCGACAGCCTCAAGGACGTGATGGCCAAGGCCAGCCCGGCACGCTCGGGCGACTACCTGGCCGGCGTCGCCGCCAGTAACGACGGCGAGCGGGTGGCCGCGCAGATGGCCCTGGCCAACATCCCGCTCAAGCATTTTCTCAGCGAAGCGCTGATCCCCTACGAACAGGACGAAGTCACCCGCCTGATCATCGACACCCACGACACCGCAGCCTTCGCCACGGTCAGCCACCTGACCGTCGGCGGCTTGCGCGACTGGCTGCTCAGCGACCAGGCCGACGAACACAGCCTCAGGGCCCTGGCCCCTGGCTTGACGCCGGAAATGGCCGCCGCGGTGTCGAAGATCATGCGCGTGCAGGACCTGGTGCTGGTGGCGCAGAAGATCCGCGTGGTCACCGCGTTCCGCGGCACCATGGGGCTGCGCGGGCGGCTGTCGACCCGCCTGCAGCCCAACCACCCCACCGACGAGCCAGCCGGTATCGCCGCGAGCATTCTCGACGGCCTGCTGTACGGCAACGGCGATGCGATGATCGGCATCAACCCGGCCACCGACAGCATCGCCTCGATCTGCGCGCTGCTGGAAATGCTCGACGCCATCATCCAACGTTACGACATCCCCACCCAGTCCTGCGTGCTGACCCACGTCACCACCTCGATCGAGGCGATCAACCGCGGTGTGCCGCTGGACCTGGTGTTCCAGTCCATCGCCGGCACCGAGGCGGCCAACGCCGGCTTCGGCATCAACCTCAACGTGCTGCAGGAAGGCTACGAGGCCGGCCTGTCACTCAAGCGCGGCACGGTCGGGCAGAACCTGATGTACTTCGAGACCGGCCAAGGCAGCGCCCTGTCGGCCAACGCCCACCACGGTGTCGACCAGCAGACCTGCGAAACCCGCGCCTACGCCGTGGCCCGCCACTTCAAGCCGTTCCTGGTCAACACCGTGGTTGGCTTCATCGGCCCTGAGTACCTGTACAACGGCAAGCAGATCATCCGCGCCGGCCTCGAGGACCACTTCTGCGGCAAGCTGCTGGGCGTGCCGATGGGCTGCGACATCTGCTACACCAACCACGCCGAAGCCGACCAGGACGACATGGACACCCTGCTCACCCTGCTGGGCGTCGCCGGGATCAACTTCATCATGGGCATCCCCGGCTCCGACGACATCATGCTCAACTACCAGACCACCTCGTTCCACGACGCGCTCTATGCCCGCCAGACCCTGGGCCTGAAGCCCGGGCCGGAATTCGAGGCGTGGCTGGAACGTACCGGTATCTTCACCCAGGCCGATGGCCGCATCCGCTTCGGCGACAACCTGCCGGAGGCCTTCCGCCAGGCCCTGGCACAGCTGGCCTAGAGGTGAGCATGGAACGACACACCCCCACCCCCGACAACCCCTGGCTGGCCCTGCGCAACCTCACCCCCGCGCGTATCGCCCTCGGGCGCACCGGTATCAGCCTGCCGACCGGCGCCCAACTGGACTTCCAGTTCGCCCATGCCCAGGCCCGCGACGCCGTGCACCTGCCCTTCGACCACGTCGGCCTGCGCCAGCAGCTCAGCGAGCGCGGGCGCGACAGCCTGCTGCTGCACAGCGCCGCCAGCGACCGCCACCAGTACCTGCAACGCCCGGACCTGGGCCGCCGCCTGCACGAGGACTCGGCCCAGTGCCTGCGCGAGCACGCCCAGGCCAACCCCGGCGGCGTCGACCTGGCGATCGTTGTGGCCGATGGCCTGTCGGCGCTGGCCGTGCACCGCCACACTCTGCCCTTCCTGAGCCGTTTCGAGGAGCAGGCCGCCGCCGATGGCTGGAGCAGCGCCCCAGTGATTCTGGTGGAGCAGGGCCGGGTCGCGGTGGCCGACGAAGTGGGTGAGCTGCTCGGCGCGCGCATGACGGTGATGCTGATCGGCGAACGCCCAGGCCTGAGCTCACCCGACAGCCTGGGCCTGTACTTCACCTACGCACCCAAGGTCGGCCTGACCGACGCCTACCGCAACTGCATTTCCAATGTACGCCTCGAAGGCCTGAGCTACGGCATGGCCGCTCATCGCCTGCTGTACCTGATGCGCGAGGCCTGCAGGCGCCAGCTTTCGGGGGTGAATCTGAAGGACGAAGCCGAGGTCCATAGTATCGACAGCGAAGATTCTGCCGGGAAAAGCGGAAACTTCCTGCTCGGTGAAGGGTAAAAAACATGTCACCGAAGGCGGATTGCGCTTCTAGCCTGCTTTAGGCAGCATGCCAGTGGACGCTGCTGGCAATCCGCCGTATTCCCAATGGACTCAGAGGCCCGCCCATGCGCATTATCCAGGCAACCTTGGAACACCTCGACCTGCTCACCCCGCTGTTCGTGAAATACCGCGAGTTCTATGGGCAACTGCCTTACCCGGACAGTTCGCGGGCCTTCCTTGAGAAGCGCCTCAAGCGCAAGGAGTCGATCATCTACCTGGCCCTGCCGGATGATGGCGATGACCGCCTGATGGGCTTCTGCCAGCTCTACCCGAGCTTCTCGTCGCTGTCGCTCAAGCGCGTGTGGATCCTCAACGATATCTACGTCGCCGAAGACTCGCGGCGCATGCTGGTAGCCGACAACCTGATGCGCGAGGCCAAGAAGATGGCCAAGAAATCCAACGCCGTGCGCTTGCGCGTGTCCACCAGCAGCGACAACGAAGTGGCTCAGAAGACCTACGAATCCATGGGCTTTCGCAAAGACACCGAGTTCGAGAACTACATCCTGCCGATCAGCCAGGATTGAGCAAGCCACGTACCGGGGAGCGGGCTTGTAGCGCGGTTGCCGCGATGGCCCCAGCGCGGGGCAAGCCCGCTCCCATGAACACGAAAGCGATCCCACAGTCGTAACCCCTCGCTACAAACTCTCCGGGCACGATCTGGACTTCGCCGTATAATCCCCCTCCTGTCATGTGAGAAAAGTTACCGGCACAACCGGTAAACCCTCCCCAACCATGGCGCTGTCCGTCATCGCGTGCCCGTGGAAGCGGGTCAAGAACACAGGTGCTGTACATGGATTTCAACCCGCTGGACCTCATCCTGCATCTCGATGCCTACCTCGATCTGCTGGTCAACAACTACGGTCCCTGGATCTACGCCATCCTTTTCGCGGTGATCTTCTGCGAGACCGGCCTGGTGGTCATGCCGTTCCTGCCGGGTGACTCGCTGCTGTTCATCGCCGGCGCCGTGGCCGCCGGTGGCGGGATGGACCCGGCGCTGCTGGCCGGCCTGCTGATGGCCGCGGCAATCCTCGGCGACAGCACCAACTACGTGATCGGGCGCACGGCGGGCGAACGCCTGTTCCGCAACCCCAACTCGAAGATCTTCCGCAAGGACTACCTGCAGCGCACCCACGACTTCTACGAGCGCCATGGCGGCAAGACCGTTACCCTGGCGCGCTTCCTGCCGATCCTGCGTACCTTCGCGCCGTTCGTCGCCGGTATCGCCCACATGCACTACCCGCGCTTCCTGGCCTTCAGCGTGGCCGGCACGCTGCTGTGGGTGGGCGGCCTGGTAACGCTGGGCTACTTCTTCGGCAACGTGCCGTTCATCAAGCAGCACCTGTCGCTGATGGTGGTGGCGATCATCCTGCTGTCGCTGGTGCCGATGATCCTCGGCCTGCTGCGCGGCCGCTTCGGTCGCACGGCCAAGGCCCACTGACCTGGGCATGTGGTCGTTCAGCGCCTGGCGGCGCCGGCGCACCCTGGCCCGCTATCCGGTCGATCCACAGCTGTGGCAGGTGATCCGTGATCGCCTGCCGCTGCTCGACGGCATCAGCGACGAAGAAGACCGCTGGTTGCGTGACGCCTGCGTGCTGTTCCTGCGCGACAAGCACCTGACCACCCTGCCCGGCGTCGAGCTGGACGACGAGCAGCGCCTGTTCCTCGCCGCCCAGGCCCAGTTACCGCTGCTGCACCTGGGCGAACTGAACTGGTACCAGGGCTTCCACGAGATCATCCTCTACCCGGACGACTTCAAGAGCCCCCAGCGCCACCGCGACAGCAGCGGGGTCGAGCATGTCTGGGACGCCGAGCACAGCGGCGAAGCCTGGCAGCAGGGGCCGGTGATCCTCGCCTGGCCCGGCGTCCTGAGCAGCGGCGGCTGGGAGGCCTACAACCTGGTCATCCACGAACTGGCGCACAAGCTGGACATGCTCAATGGCGATGCCAACGGCCTGCCACCCTTGCACAACGGCATGCGCGTGGAGGACTGGGCCCAAGCCATGCAGCAGGCCTACGACGAGCTGAACCGCCAGCTCGACGCCAACCCCGACGCCGAGACGGCCATCGACCCCTATGCCGCGGAAAACCCGGCTGAGTTCTTCGCCGTCACCAGCGAATACTTCTTCAGCGCGCCCGACCTGTTGCATGAGGCCTACCCGAAGGTCTACCAGCAGCTGTCGCTGTTCTACCGCCAGGATCCGCTGAGCCGCCTGGCACGTCTGCAGGCCGAGCACCCGGACTACCGCGCCAGCCACGGCTGAACGCCGCGCATCAGGCCGGGCGTGGCACCCACTGTGGGAATGTGCCTATAATCGCCGCCACTTTTTTGATCAAACACGGGGGCATTGCCCAATGAGCTACAGCAAGATTCCAGCCGGCAAAGACCTGCCGAACGACATCTACGTCGCCATCGAGATCCCGGCCAACCATGCGCCGATCAAGTACGAGATCGACAAGGACAGCGACACCCTGTTCGTCGACCGCTTCATGGCCACCCCAATGTTCTACCCGGCCAACTACGGCTTCATCCCCAACACCCTGGCCGACGACGGTGATCCGCTGGACGTGCTGGTCGTGACCCCGTACCCGGTCGCGCCAGGCTCGGTGATCCGCGCCCGTCCGGTTGGCGTGCTGAACATGACCGACGACGGCGGCGGCGACGCCAAGGTCATCGCCGTTCCTCACGACAAGCTGTCGCAGTTGTACGTCGACGTGAAGGAATACACCGACCTGCCTGCCCTGCTGATCCAGCAGATCGAGCACTTCTTCGCGAACTACAAGGATCTCGAGAAGGGCAAGTGGGTCAAGATCGAAGGCTGGGACGGCGCCGACGCCGCCCGCGCCGCGATCACCAAGTCGGTCGCAGCCTACAAGGGCTGAACCTGACACGAAGAAAACCCTGCTCCGGCAGGGTTTTTTTATGGGCACCGTCAGCCACCCGGCAGCGGGCCTGAGGCAACGTGTTGGCCCTGCAATTGGGCACCATATCGAATCTTCCTACCTGATCCTCAGCTACCACCTACAAATCGCCATATTTCCTACAAATACCCTCGACATCGGGTTGATTTCCACACCGTTCGACGGGAGATAGACTCGCCGTCATGAAAACATCCGGTGACCGTCTCAAAGCCCTCCTGCTGGAGTGCAACCTGACCCCTTCCGACTTTGCCGCGCAGCGCAAGGTCACGCCGCAGCACGTCAACAACTGGTTCAAACGCGGCGTGCCCCAGGCCAGGCTCGACGAGCTCGCCGACCTGTTCTGCGTGCGCAGGCGCTGGCTGCGCAGTGGCGAGGGCCCGAAGCATCCGACACCGCTCGCACCCGCCCGCTGCGTGCCCCAGGGCATTGCACTGCCACCGCCGCTGCTGGGCCTGGACACAGGCATGGCGCACCTGCCCCTGCATCACCTGCAGCAGGGCAGCCTGCAGGCGCTGCCGGGGCATTACCAGCCGGTTCCCCGCCGAGCCCTGGACGCCTTGCAGGTGTCGACGGAAAAAGCCATCTGCCTCGGTATGCCCGGCAACAACATGCTGCCCCTGCTGCCGGAGGGCACCCTGCTAGCCGTCGACCGCAGCTTCACCCGGGTGGTCGAAGGCGAATGCTACGCACTGCTGCACAATGGCCGCCTGCGGGTGCACCATCTCACCCTGGGCCAGAACGGCACGCTGTGCCTGCACAGCCATGACCGCCTCAACCACCCCTGCGAACGCTACACGGCCTATCAACGCCGCGTGCAGAAGGTGGAAATCCTCGGCTGGGTGTTCTGGTGGTCGTGCCTGCGTCCTGCGCGCCCAGGCTGAAACACCTCGCACCACTTTTTGCTGGGCAGGGGCCACACACACGGGTATGCTACGCGGCACATCATGCCCCCTGATGGTGCAAGCCGCATTCCAGAGGGCCTGGCGACGCCTCACACAGCCGTCCGCCATCTTTTTCAGGCCATGTTGCCAACCGTTTAAGGCGGTTGCGGCTTATCAAAAATGAGCCAAGACCGTCCCCGAGAAGCCGGCCACAAGCCGGCTTTTTAATGCCTGTCGACAAGCAAGGCACCCCTCAGAATCGCGCCACCATCCCCACCCGCCAGGTCCGTCCAGGTGCCGGCATGAAGCTCTGCGCCAGCGGATCCAGGTAGTAGCGGTCCGTCAGGTTCTGCACCGACACGTTCAGCTCGGTGTGCTCCAGCACCTTGTACTTGAGGAACAGGTCGAACAGCGCCACCGAGCGGTAGTCGATCTGCGGCGTGGTCGCGCCGGTCTGCCAGGGCTTGTCCATCTGCGCGGTAGGCCCCGAGGTATAGGTCATGCGCCCGCCCACGGTCAGCGCCTCATCGAAGAAGCGCAAGCCGGTCAGCAGGTTGGCCGAGAAGCGTGGCGGGTTCTGCGTGTTGGTGTAAGAGCCCATGTAGCTGCCCGGCGTGCAGTCCGGGGTGTCGTGGGTGCGCTGGTACTGATTGGCGCTGGCGCGCAACTTGCCGGCAAAGGCTGCGTCGCAGGTCTCGGTCATCAGGTAGTAGGTGGCCGACAGGTCGGCAAACACCCGCCCGGCATCGTAGTGCGACTGCAACTCCAGGCCGCGGGTGTGGAAGCTGTCGGTGTTGCTGAACGTCATCTGCCCCCACAGCCCCGGGCTTGGGTCGTAGTAGCGGGTGATGTAGTGCTTGATGTCATTGTCGAACCAGGCCAGCTTGGCCGACGCCTCGTCGCCCGCGGTCAGCAGGTCGCTGCGCAAGGCACTCACGCCGACTTCCCAGCTGCGTGAGCGCTCGGGCTTGAGGTGCTTGCCCGGGGTGACCTGCTGGGTGCCCTGGCTGGTCTCGAACAGCGAAGGCAGGCGCAGGCCTTGGGTATAGGAGGCATACACGAAGGTGTCGGGGAGGAACTCGACGTTGATGCCGAAAGCCGGCGAGAAGCCTCCGCCGCTGCTCTTACCCTGCGGGGTGTAGTTGTAGCCGGTGGTCACATTGCTGACGCCTTCCGGGTGGACGACCACATTGGTCGCGCCGGACTCGTTGAACGGCACGCCATTGAACGGCTCGTTGCTGTTCTCGAAGACGATGCCATTGTTCAGGCGCGGGTCGGTGGCGTCGGTGTACTGGCCGTTCTGGTCCGGGAACCACATCATGCTGCCCCAGTGCCCCGGGCTGCTGGCGGTGATCCAGCGCATTTCGCGCTCCTCGCGCCGCGCCTCGGCCAGCACCGTGTTGTCCTTGGTGCGGTAGTGGGCATAGCGGCCGCCGCCCCACAGCGTCACCGCCTCGATGGGTTTGTACTCCAGGTTGCCGTTGAAGCTGAACTCCTGGCGCGACGCATCGCGCAACATGCGGTTGGCGTTGATGTCGTGCTGGGTGGCCACCACGTTCTTCTGCGGCTGCAGGTCTTCGAGCTGGAACGCACCGCCCAGGTCGAGCTTGAAATCGCCATGGTCGGTGCTGAAGCGCGACACATTGCTCAGGTCGCCGCCGATGCGACGATTGTCCTGGCGCGACCAGGCACGGTCGGTGCGGAACAACTGCGACTTGGGCGCCATCCAGGCCGCGCTCAAGGTGCTGGTCTTCGAGTCGGTCATCCACAGGTTGCTGGTGAGGTCCACCCACGGATTGCCTTCGGGCAGGTAGTGATAGCGCGCAGTGTAGGTGTCGATCTCGATTTCGCTGGTGGGGTACTGGTAGATGCCCGCGGTGCCGTAGCGGAAGATATCCGACGGCATGATCTCGCCCATGTGCCCGTCGAAGCGCCGGTAGCCGAGGTCCAGGGTGTGGTCATCGGCCAGCCGCCAGGTGGTCTTGAGCAGGTAGGAGTCGGTCTCGGCCGAAGAGTTGAGCACTTCCTCGCCGGCATTGTAGGTGTTGGCGACACTGGCCTGCTCCTCGCCCCAGCGATCGTAGAGGCGGTAACGGTCCAGGCCCTTCTTGCCAGAGAAGTAGTTGCCTTGGTTGCGGTGCGCGTAGGCCGCCACCAGGTCGAATCGCTCGTGGGAATAGGCAAAGGCGGCGCTGCCCGATTCGGCCTTGGAGCCGAACAGGCTGCCGCGCTCATCACGCGGTGCTGCACTCAGGTCCTCATCGCGGGAATGGCGGTTGCGGTGCTCGGGTTCGGCGCCGTTGTTCCACAGGTTGCCGGTCAGGCGCACGCCGACGTCCTTGCCATCGACCAGGATGTCATCGACGCCGATGGTCTTCATCTCCACCGAACCGCCAATCGCCCCCGAGCGGGTGCTGGGGCCCTTGTTCACGGTGACGCTGCTGATCAGGTCGGGGTCGATGTAGCTGCGCTGCTGGGTGCCGCCGTAGCCCCGGTAGACATCCACCGCCTGCTCCGAGCCATCGACCCTGACCGCGACCCGGCTTTGCCCCTGGATGCCGCGAATATTGACGTCCAGCGCGCCGCCGTTGCGGCTGTCGCCCACCTGCACGCCGGCCACGCCCTTGAGCATGTCGCCCACCGACACGGTGCTGAAGCGGTCGAGGTCTTCACGCGACAGGTGCACCGTCGAACGCGGTGCGCGGTAGGTGTCACGCTGCGGGTCGACCATTTCGCTGGAGGCGACCACGGTAGGTGTCAGCTCCGTTGCCGCCGCCGATGCCTGAGCCTGCGGAATGAGGATGTATGCCCCCCGTGAGTTCGGCAGCAGTTGCAGGCCGGTATGGGCTAGCAGGCGCCGGGCGCCCTCCTGCACCGTAAAGCGCCCCTTGAGCGCTGGCGCGGCGCGGCCGCGGGTCAGGTCGGGGTCATAGGACAGCAACAGCCCCGATTGCTTGGCGAACACGCCCAGCGAGGTGCCCAGCGGCCCCTGGGCGATATCGTAGTCGCGGCGCGTGGCGTCGTCGGGCCGGGTGTTCTCGGTTGCCGCCGGGGCGGCCTGGGCCAGGCTTGCGCCAGAGCCCAGCAAGCAGCCGAGCACCGCGCACCGTACGGCGAAGCTGATCGGGGACAAGCGTTGCAATGGGCGCGAAACAGGGGGAAGCCGATAGCTGGCGGGCATGCTTTTCTCGCTCGTGAGGTCAGTGCCCGGCACTCGATGCGGGCTTGCACCCCTTCTGTCGCACGACAGCGAAAAAGGTATATGCGTGCGATTCGCATTTTCACTTGATCTTGTGATTTAGCCAAATCTAGTGATAATTGTTTGCATTTACACCCTTAGCCCCGCTGCCATGACCCTCTTCAAGAACCCGCCACGGCACATCGAGCACTGCGCCGTGACCACGCTGTACGTCGAGCACCACGCCTGGTTGCGCGGCTGGCTGGCGTATCGCTTGCGCTCCTGGGGGCGTGGCGTGGCCGATGACCTGGCCCAGGACATTTTCGTGCGCGTGCTGGCCAGCCGCGACACCACCCAGCCTGATACCCTGCGCCAGCCACGTGCCTACCTGGCCCGTATCGCCAATTGCGTGCTGGTCAGCTGGCGTCGACGGCACTCCCTTGAGCAGGCCTGGCTCGAGGCCCTGGCGTTGGTGCCCGAAGTCGAACATCCGTCGCCCGAGCAGCAGAGCGTGATTCTCGAGACCCTGCACGAGGTCGATGCCGTGCTCGACAGCCTGCGGCCACGGGTCAGGCAAGCCTTTCTGATGGCAACGCTGGACGGCATGAAGCAGAAAGACATCGCCCAGGCACTGAACATCGCCTTGCCGACGGTGAAGAAATACATTCACGAGGGCTACGTCGCCTGCCTGAGCCAGATGCCCGATGAGTGAACAGCCCCCCATAGCCCAGGCCATTCTCGCCCAGGCCGCCGCCTGGCTGCTGTTGATGCAGGAAGGACCACTGACGCCGGCGCAACGGCTCGAACTGGAGCACTGGCGATACCGCGATGCCGAGCACGAACGCGCCTGGAACCGGGCGCAGCGCCTGCTCTCCCGCCTCGGCTCCTTGCCTCCCACCCTGGCCCGACAGACGCTGGTGCGCCCGGACAGCAGCCGGCGCACCGTGCTGCGCAGCCTGCTGGTGTTGCTGGGCGCGGCCCCCCTGGGCTGGTGGGCATGGCGGCGCAGCGAGGGTGGCATCGACTACCTCACCGCCCGGGGCGAGCGCCGGGATGTGCTGCTGGCCGACGGCACCCAGGTTTCTCTCAACAGCGACAGCGAGCTGAGCGTGCGCTTCACGGCCGAGCAGCGCCTGCTGCACCTGCGCCGGGGCGAGATATACATCGTCACCGCGGCGGACCCGTCGCGGCCTTTGCGGGTGCGCACCGGGCAAGGCGTCATGCAGGCGTTGGGCACCCGTTTCAGCGTGCGCCAGTTCCCCCAGAAGACCCTGCTCGCGGTCTACGAAGGCGCCGTCCAGGTCCAGCCCGAAGCCGTCGGCGGTGTCATCGTCCAGGCAGGCTCGCAGCTGCGCTTCAGCCGTGATCGATTCGATCCACTGGAGGATGCACGCGACGCTCAGCTGGCCTGGCGCAATGGCCTGCTGGTAATCGACGAGATGCCATTGCTGCAATGGACCCAGGAGCTGATGCGCTACAGCGACCAGCGCCTGGTCTGCGACCCGGCGTTGGCCGAGTTGCGGGTATCGGGCAGTTTCCCGATCGATGACCTGCCCCTGGCCCTGGCCATGTTGGCGCAGAGCCATAAGCTGCGTATCCGCAGCGAGGCCGGGGGGACATTCATCAGCCGCTGACATTACACAGCCGCTTGTGTCTTGAAAGGCTCTTAGACTGAAGGGGTGAGAGCGGTGGATGGCAGACTGCAAGCCGGCGGTGCCCTAGAGCACGTGTGGGAGCATAG
>NZ_QKZD01000012.1:0-143291 GCF_003253945.1 Pseudomonas sp. 2848 | reverse complement strand
TACTCGATCACGCCCTGTTCGCGATAACGCGCCAGGTCGCCGGTGCGGTACAGGCGCCCGCCTTCGCTGGAGAACGGGTCCGGCACGAAGCGCTCGGCAGTCAGCGAGGCGCGGTTGTGGTAACCCCGCGCCAGGCCGGCGTGGCCGACATGCAGCTCGCCCGTGCAGCCCTTGGCCACCGGGTTGAAGTCGGCGTCCAGCACGTACATCGACAGGTCCGGAATCGCTGCACCGATCGGGCTGCCCGCCTGTTGCGTGTCGGCAAAACGGATCGGCCGGTAGGTCACGTGCACCGTGGTCTCGGTGATGCCGTACATGTTGATCAGGTTGTCGCAATCCTCGCCGAAGCGCTCGAACCACGGTTGCAACGCGGCCACATCCAGGGCTTCGCCGCCGAAGATCACGTAGCGCAGCGCCAGATCGGCAGTGCTGTCACAGGCCACACGCATCAGCGGTTTAAACGCCGATGGGGTCTGGTTGAGCACGGTCACGCCCTGCTCCACCAGCAACTGGTGGAAGTCTTCCGGCGAACGCGTGGTTTCACGCGGCACGATCACCAAACGACCGCCGTGCAGCAGCGCACCGAAGATCTCCCACACCGAGAAGTCGAAGGCGTAGGAGTGGAACAGCGTCCAGACATCCTGCGGGCCGAAACCGAACCAGGCATCGGTGGCCTTGAACAGGCGCAGCAGATTGTGGTGCGGCAGCAAGGTGCCTTTCGGCTTGCCGGTGGAGCCCGAGGTGTAGATCACATAGGCCAGGTTGTCCGGCTGAGTCAGGTGCTCGGGGTTTTCGTCGCTGTAGCCGGTGAGATCATCTTCCAGCTTCAGGCTGCGCACGTGCGCCGGCACGGGCAGATCGGCCAGCAAATGGCCTTGAGTCAGCAGCAACTGAATGCCGCTGTCTTCCATCATGTAGCTCAGGCGATCCTGCGGATACTCCGGGTCCAGCGGCACATAGGCGCCACCGGCCTTGAGGATCGCCAGCAGGCCGACGATCATCTCGAAACCGCGCTCCACCGCGATGCCCACCAGCACATCCGGCCCCACGCCCTGCGCACGCAGCTTGTGCGCCAGGCGGTTGGCACGGCGGTTGAGCTGGTCGTAGCTCAGCGCCTGGCCGGCAAAGGTCACGGCGATCGCTTCAGGCGTACGCGCCGCCTGCGCTTCGATCAGCTCCTGGGTGCAAGCCGTAGTTGGATAGCTGGCAACCATCTGCTGGTCTTCCACTGGCAGGCTAAGCGCACCCAGGGCACGCCGACCATCAGCCGCCAACTGCGCGAGCAGGTGCTGGAAGTGCCCCGCCAACTGGTCGATGGCCAGCTCGCTGAAGCACTGGCGATCAAAACTGAAGCTCGCCTCCAGGCGCTCACCCACCTGTACCACCAGGGTCAACGGGTAGTTGGTCTGTTCCTGGTTCTGCACCTCGCCGAACTGCAGGCCTTGCGGCGCGCCCTGTTGCAGCGCCTCGGCAACCGGGTAGTTCTCGAATACCAGAATGTTGTCGAACAGTGCTTCGCCGCTCCAGCCGGCCCAGCGCTGGATCTCGTACAACGGCGTGTGCTCGTGCTCGCGCAGGGCCAGGTTCAGCGCCTGCACCTGCTGCACCCAGTCGCCGACGGTCTGTTCCGGGCGCGGGCTGGCGACCACCGGCAAGGTGTTGATGAACAACCCCAGCTGCTCCTCGACGCCCGCGAGCTCCGCCGGGCGACCGGCCACGGTGGCGCCGAAGGTCACGCTGGCCTGGCCGGTGTAGCGTTGCAAGAGCAACAGCCACGCGGCCTGGACCAGGGTATTGAGGGTGACCCGCTGCTCCCGGGCGAAGTCCGCCAACTGCTGGGTCTGTTGCGGCTCGAAGCACAGCGCCAGGCTGCCATGCCCTTGCCCCTGGACCGAGGACTTGAACGCCTGTACCAGTCGTGTTGGCTCGTCCAGCTCGGCCACCTGGGCGCGCCAGAAGGTTTCGCTGGCCTGCTGGTCCTGGCCTTGCAGCCACTGGATATAGTCGCGGTAGCGGCTGGTCCTGGCGCTCGGGGCGACGCCGCTGTAACGCTGCAGCACCTCGCCGAGCAGGCGCGAGCTGCTCCAGCCGTCCATCAGGATATGGTGGCTGGTGTAGATCAGGTGATGGCCGCCGTCAGCCGTGCGGATCAATGTCAGGCGCAGCAGCGGGCCGCTGGCCAGGTCGAAGCCAGCCTGGCGCTCGGCCTGGGCCACGGCGTCCGGATCCTGGGCCTGGTCGAGCTCGACGAACGGCACCTGCACCTGGCGCCGTACCACTTGCACAGGCAACGGCAGGTCCTGCGGGAAGCAGCTGCGCAGCACTTCGTGATTGTCCACCACCGCCTGCCAGGCCGCGCGGAAGCGCGACACGTCCAGCCCCTGCACGTTCACGCGCAGCTGGTTGATGTAGTTGCCCGCGTCCTGCTCGTAGAGGCTATGGAACAGCATGCCCTGCTGCATCGGCGACAGCGGATAGAGGTCTTCGATGTCCCCGGCCGCCAGCGGCAGGCTGTCCAGTTGCGCCTGGGTCAGCTCGGCCAGCGGGAAGTCCGATGGCGTGACACCCTGGTGCGGCGCCTGGGCGCAATGCTTGACCAATTCGGCAAGCACCTGCTCGTAGCGGCGCGCCAGGGCTTCGATGGTCTCTGGGTGGAACATCTCACGGCTGAAGCTCCAGTCCAGCTCCAGCTCGCCCTGGTAGACCTGGCCGTTGATGCCGAGCCAGTTGCCCAGTGGGCTGTCCAGGCCCTGTGTGGCGCCACTGCCCTCGCTGGCCGGGGTGAACAGGGCACCTTCAACCTCTGCGAAGCTGCCGTCGAACTGGCCCAGGTAGTTGAAGGTCACCCGTGGCTGCGGCAATGCCGCCAGACGCTCGCGCAGATCGGGCTCGCCGAGATAGCGCAGCACACCATAGCCGATGCCTTTGTTCGGCACCGAACGCAGTTGTTCCTTGATTGCGCACAGCCCCTCGCCAAGCCCTTGGGCCGGTGCCAGGCGTACCGGGAACAGGCTGCTGAACCAGCCGACGGTGCGGCTGAGGTCCAGTTCCGGGAACAGGTCTTCGCGGCCGTGGCCTTCGAGCTGGATCAGTACCGAATCCTCTCGGGTCCAGTCGCACAGTACCCGTGACAAGGCCGCCAGCAGCAGGTCGTTGACCTGGGTGCGGTAGGCGGCGGGTGCCACCTGCAGCAGCTTGCGGGTCAAGGTTGCGTCCAGGCGTGACGAGGCATGAGCGACGTGACGAGTGGTCTGGGCGCCCGCCGGGTTATCGCGGGGCAACTCGCCGCCAGCGGCTTCAAGGCCGCGCAGCCAGTGTTCGGCCTCGGCCAGCAGTTCCGGGCTGCGGGCATAGGCGCCAAGGCGCTCGGCCCAGGCCTTGAGCGAGCTGCTCTTGGCTGCCAGCGTCACGGCCTTGCCGGCGGCCAGGGCCGTGTAGGCCAGTTGCAGGTCTTCCAGCAGTACCCGCCAGGACACACCGTCGACCACCAGGTGGTGGATCACCAGCAGCAAGCGCTGCTGGCCCTCGGGCAGTTCTACCAGCAGCGCCCGCAGCAGCGGCCCCTGGGCCAGGTCGAGGCTGCGCTGGGCCTGCTCGGCCAAGGCCGGCAGCTCGGCCAGGTCACTCAGTTGACGAACCAAGAGGATATCGTCGGCCTTGGTGGGCTGGAATTCGGCCTGCCAGGCCTCGCCCTGGGTGAAGCGCAGCCGCAAGGCGTCGTGCTGAGCGACCAGCGCCTGCAATGCGCCTTGCAGGTGGTCAGCGCCAAGGGCCTGGTTCGGCTTGAGCAGCAAGGCCTGGTTCCAGTGCTGGCGCTCGGGGATAGCGGTTTCGAAGAAGCGCGCCTGGATCGGCAGCAATGGCATCGAGCCACTGACCTGCTCGGCCGCCACGGCCTTTTTCTCGATGCGCTTGGCCACCGCCGCCAGCTGGCCGATGGTCTGTTTCTCGAACAGCTGCTTGGGGCTGAGCTTGATGCCCTGGCGCTTGGCCCGGGCGATGATCTGCAGGCTGAGAATCGAGTCGCCGCCGAGCTCGAAGAAGTTGTCGGTGCTGCCGACCTGGTCGAGCTTGAGCACCTCGGCCCAGATGGTCGCCAGGGCCTCTTCGATCTCGCCGACCGGCGCGGTGTACTGACGCCGGGCGACGCCCGGCGCCGGCAAGGCGCGCTTGTCCAGCTTGCCGTTGGCGGTCAGCGGCAGGCGGTCAAGGACCAGGACCTGCGCCGGCACCATGTAGTCCGGCAGCCGATCCTGCAGTTGCTGGCGCAAGGCTTCACCCTGCAGCCCCTGGCCCACGCACCAGCCGACCAGCTGCAGACGGCTTTCGTCGCCTTCCACCGGCTGCGCCAGGACCACCGCCTCGGCGACCCCGTCCAGCCCTCGCAGTACCCGTGCCACCTCGGCCGGCTCGACGCGATAACCGCGCACCTTGACCTGGTCGTCGGCGCGGCCGATGAATTCCACTTGGCCCGAACGATTGCGCCGCACCCGGTCGCCACTGCGGTACAAGCGCTGGCCAGGCCGCGTCGGGTCCGGCAGGAAGCGTTCGGCGGTCAAGCCCGGCTGGCCCAGGTAACCCTGGGCCACGCTGGCGCCACCGATGTACAGCTCACCGGCGACCTGATCGGCCACCGGGTTGAGCACATCGTCGAGCAGCAGCACATGGGCGCCCGGCAAGGGCTCACCCACCGGCACGGCACGGGCGCCCTCAGCGAGCGCGGCCACTTCATGGGTCAGCACGCCAACCGTGGTCTCGCTCGGGCCATAGTGGTTGATCAGGCGGCAGCCCGGCTTGAGCCGGCGTACCTGCTCCACCAGGGCTGGCGTGCAGGCCTCGCCACCGACGATCAGTGCATGCTCGGGCAGCACATCGGCGGGGTTGCCGGCTTGCAGCAACGCCGCCAGGTGGCCGGGGACGATCTTCAGCACACCGACCTGGTGTTCGGCCATGTAGCGGGCGAAGGCGTCCGGGTCGAAGCCCAGCGCCTCGGGCAGTACATGCAGCAGGCATCCGGAACACAGGGCACCGAACAGCACGGTGTGACCGAGGTCGGCGGCGATGGTCGAGACCAGCGCCATGCTCGCCCCCGGCGCAGGCGCCAGGCGTTCGAGCAGGCCGGCGACGTAGCTGGCCAGGGCGCCATGGCTGACCAGTACGCCCTTCGGCTGACCAGTGGAGCCGGAGGTGTGGATCACATAGGCCGGCGATTCGGCCCACAACGTGAGCGCCGGCGCGTTGGCCGGCAGGTCCTGCCATTGTTCGGGGACATAGGCCAAGGTCAGGCGATCGGCGGCGGCCAGGCTGGTCAGTCGCGCATCGCCGGCGGCGCACAGCAGCACCTTGGCTTGTGCGGCGTCGAGCATCTGCCGCAGGCGCGTTTCAGGCGCCTTGGGGTCCAGCGGCATGTACACGGCGCCAGCCTTGAGGATGCCAAGCATGCAGGTCAGCCAGTCCAGCGAACGCTCCATCAGCACCGCAACCGGTTGGCCGCTGACCACACCCTGCTGTTGCAGGTGATGGGCCAGGCGGTTGGCGGCCTGGTCCAGGGCGGCGAAGCTCAGGCTGTGCTCCAGGCTGCAAGCGGCAAGCGCCTCGGGCTGCCGGTGCACCTGCTGCTGCCAGTGTTCCAGCACCAGCGCCGGCACCTCACGCTGCGGCGCCTGCTCGCTGCGCAGCGGCGCGGCCAGGCGGTGCAGCGGCAACTGCGGGGCGTCGAGCAGCTGGCCCAGCAACTCGATGAAGGCCGGAATGAAGGCTTCGACGGTCGAACGCTGGTAGAGGTCGCTGGCGAAGGTCATTTCGCCATGGATCAGCTGGCCGTCGTCGGTGATGTCCAGCGCCAGGTCGAAGTGGGTGCCGACCTTATCCAACGGGTACTCGGCGACACTCAGGCCCGGCAAGGCCAGCGAGCGCTGGCGCTGCATGCCGACGTTCTGGTTGAACTTGACCTGGAACAGCGGGTTGTGGCCGAGGTTGCGCTCCGGCACCAGTGCGTCAACAAGTTGCTCGAACGGCAGCTCCTGGTGCGCCTGGGCGCCGAGCACCGCTTCGCGCACCTGGGCCAGCAGGTCATCGAAGCTCAGGCGCTCGTCCACCTGGCAGCGCAGCACCTGGGTGTTGACGAAGAAGCCGATCAACCCCTCGACCTCGGCACGGCCGCGGTTGGCGTTAGGCACGCCGATGCGGATATCGCGCTGCCCGGCCTGGCGCGACAGGAACAGCGAGAAACCGGTCAGCACCAGCATGAACAGGGTCATACCCTGGGCGCGGGCGTAGCCGCCCAGGCGTCGGGACAGTTCAGCGCCGAAGTCGAACACCAGGGTCTGGCCGTCGAAGCTCTGGGTCAGTGGTCGCGGGTAGTCCGCGGCGACCTCCAGCAGCAGTTGCTCCTCGCCCAGTTGCTGGCGCCAGTAGTCGAGCTGGCGCTCGCCTTCCCCGGCCTCCAGCCAGCTGCGCTGCCAGATGGCGTAGTCGGCGTACTGCACCGCCAACGCCGGCAGCTGCGGCGCCTGGCCCTGGCTGAACGCCTGGTAGCTGTGCACGAACTCCTTGACCATCACATCCATCGACCAGCCGTCGGAGACGATGTGGTGCATGCACACCAGCAGCACATAGTCCTCGGCCGCCAGCCGGTACAGGGTGGCACGCAGCAGCGGGCCGTGCAGCAGGTCGAACGACTGGTGACTGGCCTCGCGCACCCGCGTGGCCAGCTCGGCCTCACGCTGGTCAGTGGCGATGGCGGTGAGGTCGACCTGTTCCAGGGGCACGGCCAGATGATCGAAAATCACCTGGCGCGGCTGTTCGCCCTCGACCTGGAACACCGTGCGCAGCGCCTCGTGGCGTGTCGCCAGGTAGTCGAATGAGCGCTGCAGTGCTGCCACATCGAGCCGGCCGCTCAGGCGCAGGCCAGCAGCCATGTTGTACGCCGCGCTGTGCGGCTCCAGCTGCCAGAGGAACAGCAGGCGCTGCTGGGCGAAGGACAAGGGGATGCTGGCGAAGTCGTGCCGGGACTCGACCACCGGCAACAGGCTGAAGTCCTTGCTGTCCTCACGCAGCTTGGCGAGGAACTGCCGGCGCTGCTCCAGGGGCAGGCTGACGAACCGTTTCGCAATGCGTACCGCCATGTTGCCACTCATGCCTCAACCCCTTCCAAGGAACCCAGGAACGCGTCCATATCCGCCCAGTCATCATCCGTATCGCCGCCCTGCAGCCGCGCCAGCTCGGCGGCCAGGTCACCCAGCGCCGGTTGTTCGAACAGGCTGCGCAACGGCAGCACCAGGCCCAGCTGATCCTTGATCCGCGCCAGCACCTGGGCGGCCAGCAACGAGTGCCCGCCGAGTTCGAAGAAGTGATCGTCCAGGCCAACCTTCGGCACGTTCAGCACCTGCATCCAGATCTGCGCCAGTTGTTGCTCGACGGCGCTCTGCGGCGCCCGGTACTCGGCCTGCAGCGCACTCGGGTCCGGCGCCGGCAGGGCTTTGCGGTCCAGCTTGCCGCTGGGCGTGAGGGGCAGGCGCGGCAACAGCAGCAGGTGGCCGGGCACCATGTACTCGGGCAGGCGGGCCTTGAGCAGGCTGCGTACCTGCTGGCGCAAGCGCGCCTGTTCGGCGGCATCCTGTTCGGCGGCGTCAGGCACCACATAGGCAACCAGTTGCAGGCCGCCGGTCATCGGCAAGGCCAGCACCACCGCTTCGCGAACCCCCGGGCACTGTTGCAGGCGCGCCTCGATCTCGCCGAGTTCAATGCGGAAACCGCGCACCTTGACCTGGTGATCGACGCGGCCGATGTATTCGATGGCGCCATCGCTGCCCAGGCGCGCGCGGTCGCCGGTGCGGTACAGGCGTTCGCCCTGGGCGAACGGATCGGCGACGAAGCGCTGGGCAGTCAGTGACGGCTGGCCGTGGTAGCCACGGGCCAGGCCCGGGCCGCCGATGTACAACTCGCCCACCGCGCCCTGGGGCAGCAGTTCGAGGTCATCATCGAGGATGTACAGGCGACGCTGCGCCAGACCCTGGCCAATGGGGATGCCACGCCAGGACACTGCCTCGTGGCCGAGCCCGGTGCAGTCGTGAATGGTCGAGACCACCGTGGCCTCGGTCGGACCATAGGTGTTGAGCAGCCGCACATGGCCCAGCCCTGCCAGTTGCCACAGGCGCAGCCCGTCCACCGCCATTGCCTCGCCGCCGACGTGGATCTGGCGCAGCGCGCCGTAGCTGGCCGGCGGACGCGCGGCGAAGTCCTGCACCAGCCAGTACCAGTAGGCGGCCGGCAGGTCGGCGAGAGTCACCCCGTGCTCGATCAGCACTTCGTGCAGGGCGGCGCTGTCCCACAGGCGGGTATCGCGCAGCACCACGCAGGCGCCATGGCACAGCGGCGGGAAGAACTGCTCGACGAAACCATCGAAGCTGCTGGTGGCGAACTGCAGCACCCGGTCGCCTTCGCGCAGGTCGCTGTAGTCGATGGCGCGGGCGATGAACTCGCTCAAGGCGCCGTGGCTGATCGCCACGCCCTTGGGCCGGCCGGTGGAGCCGGAGGTGTAGATCACATAGGCCAGGTTGTCGGGCACGACGGTCAGCGGCAGGTCAGCGGCCGGCTCGTCCGCCAGTGCCAGCTGGTCCAGGCACAGGCAACGCACTGCCTCCCGCGCCGGCAAGCCAGGCAACTGCCCGGAAGTGGTCAACAGCCACTGCAGGCCGCTGTCCTCGAGTACATGGTCCAGGCGCTCGGATGGGGCCTGCAGGTCCAGCGGCACATAGGCGCCACCAGCCTTGAGCACGGCCAGCAGGGCCACGGCCAGGTCCAGCGAGCGATCCAGGGCCACGCCGACCAGGCTGTCGGGGCCAACGCCCTGGCGACGCAGGAAATGGGCCAGGCGATTGCTCCGGGTGTTGAGCTCGGCATAGCGCATCGACGGCGCCTCGGCGCCATTGGCCAGGATCAGCGCCAGGGCCTCGCCGCTGCGCGCGGCCTGGGTTTCGAACAGGCGCTGCACCGGCTCCCACGGCGCCACATCGGCCACCGGGCACAGCAACGCCTGGCGCTCGGCCTCAGCCAGCATCGGCAGCTCGCCCAGGCGCTGGCGCGGATCGTTGCACACCGCGCGCAGCAGGTTGCGCCAGTGGCCGGCCACGGCACTGATGGTGGTTTCATCGAAGATATCGGTGGCATAGGTGAAGGCGGCGAACACCTGCTCGCCCTCCTCGCGGGTATCGAGCATCAGGTCACTGGTGGCCGCATGCTGGCGGCGGCTGCCGGCCAGTTGCTCGGCGCTCAGGTAGCCCACGCGCAGTCCGCAGTCCAGGCGCACGTCCTTGAGGTCGGTGACCAGCGGCTGGTGGTTGAACATCACCTGGAACAGCGGCGTGTGGCTTTGGCTGCGCTGGGGCTGCAGGGCTTCGATCAGCGCGTCGAACGGCAGGTCCTGGTGCGCCTGGGCACCGACCGAGGCCTGGTGCAGGCTGCGCAGCAGGTCGCTGAACGGCGTCTGCGCGGTGAACTGGCTGCGCAGCACCTGGGTATTGACGAAGAAGCCGACCAGCCCCTCGGTTTCGCTGCGGTTGCGGTTGGCGATCAGGCCGCCGACGCGGATGTCGGCCTGCCCGCTGTAGCGGTACAGCAGGGTCTTGAACACCGCCAGCAGCACCGTGGAGAGCGTCACGCCGTGCTGCTGGGCCAGTTGCTTGAGATCTTCGCGCAGGCCAGCGTCGAGCACCAGCTCCAGGCGCTCGCCCAGATGGCTGGGCTGGGCCGGATAAGGCCGGTCGGTCGGCAGCTCCAGCAACGGGTGCTCGTCGCCCAGCTGATCGCGCCAGTAGTCCAGCTGGCGCTCGTGCTCACCGGCCTCCAGCCAGCTGCGCTGCCACAGCGCGTAGTCACGGTAGTGCACCTTGATTTCCGCCAGCGCAGGCTCGCGCCCCGCCACCAGGGCGTCGTAGCTACGCATGAACTCGTCGATCAGGACGTTCATCGACCAGCCGTCGGCGATGATGTGATGCAAGGTCAGCAGCAGTACATGCTCCTGGGGCGCCAGACGCAGCAGGGCGATGCCGAACAGCGGGCCGCGCTCGAGGTCGAAGGCCTGGGTCGCCTGGGCCGCCATCTGCTGGTGCGCGCGCTCCCAGCGCGTGGCTTCGGGCAGATCGGCCAGGTCGAACAGCTGGATGCCTACCTGCGTTGGCTCGGCTACCCGCTGCACGGCGCGCTCGCCGTCCTGGGCGAAGGTGGTGCGCAGGCATTCGTGGCGGCCGACCAGCAAGGTGAAGGCCCGTTCCAGTGCCTGGACCTGCAGCTCGCCTTCCAGGCGCACGGCCATCGGCAGGTTGTAGGCGGCACTGTGGGGTTCCAGCTGCCAGAGGAACCACATGCGCTGCTGGGCGTAGGACAAGCCGTCGCGCTCGCTCAGGCCGACACAGGACGACATGGGCAACTGCGCGAAATCGATACCCTCGCGTCGCATCCCTTCGAGGAACAAGCGACGCTTGTCCAGGGGCAACTCGATGAAACGGCGGGAAAGTTTCTGGGCGTCTGCGGCATTCATGTGTGGGGTCCTTGCTGATCGGCGGCGCGACCGGAAGGTCCGGGCGCATCAACAAGAACGAATGGGCGGGGGGATGATTTAGCGGGTATCGAGCCTGAAAAGCCTGGGGCTGCGCGGCAGCCCCAGCCTCGACAGGTCAGGCCTGGTCCAGCGAGTGCCCCTCGGCCATCGCCACGATCACCTTGCGCGGGCCTTCGAACGGCGCGCGGGCATGGGCGGCGAGCATGTTGTCGAGCATCATCACGTCGCCTTCCTGCCAGAGGAAGCTGATCTTGCAGTCCTCGAGCACCGCACGGATCTCTTCGAGCACTTCATCCTCGATGGGCGAACCGTCACCGTAGTAGACGTTGCGCGGCAGGTCTTCCTCGTCGACGATGTCCAGCAGGCTTTCCCGCACCTCGGGCGGCAGGTTGGAAACATGGAACAGGTGCGCCTGGTTGAACCAGACCTTGTCGCCGGTGACGGGATGCTCGGCCACCGCCTGGCATACCTGGCGCGTGCGCAGCTCACCGTCATCCTTCCATTCACAGGTGATGCCATGGGCCTTGCAGTAGGCCTCGACCTCCTGCGGATCCTCGGTATTGAACACATCCTCCCAGGACACATCCAGCCCGTTGCCAAAATTGCGCACGTACATCAGGCCCTTGCTGACGAAGCGCTCGCGAATGTGCCCCGGTACCCTGCGATAGACCTCGCGACTGTCGGCAATCGGCGTCTGGCCGCCGGACTTTGCCGCGATCATGCTGTAGAACCAGATCTTCATCGGCCAGTCGCGCGAGTACGCCTGCTCGTTGTGCAACGGGATGTGCTGGTGCGCCGGATACTCGGTGGAGGTGTAGACCCCCTGGGTGACGTTGGTGCGCGGCGTGGAGCCGAACTCGTAGTTGAGCAGCGGATGGCCGAAACTGGCGGCGAACTGACGGAATTGCTCGGCGCCCTCCAGGCGGAAACCGCGGAACAGGATGCCGCCATCGCGCAACAGGTGTTCGTCCACCAGCGCCTTGAGCTCATCGAACACGTCCAGCAGGCTGGTGTCGTCGTCACCGGCCTCCACCAGCAATGGCAAACGTCCCTGCTCCGGCAAGAGCGGACGCACTGTAAATCCCACAGCAACACCCATGACGGGCCTCCTGTACACACCTAAGGAAAAGGGAGCGACGGCCCAGGGGCACGCTCGCATCCGGTGATAGGGGGACGTTTCGGGAAGACGGCAAATTAGTCCCTGCGCAGGAACCTGGACCAACAGGCAGGGCAACCTGGAAACACTTGCTTGCAATTACCCCATCAGGTTTTGCCCTGCTCATGCGTCTCTTTCTGATACGGCCGGGCAATCCGCCCCTTAATTCGCCATTGACACTGTGTACCCATGTCGAAAAAGTCACGCTCGAAAATCTGGTTCCTCGTGCACAGCTGGCTGGCGCTGCCCATCTGGTTCTTCGTGCTCATCGTCTGCGTCACCGGCACCCTGGCGGTGATCAGCAAGGAGATCGTCTGGCTGGCCAATCCGGAAACCCGCGCCAATCCGCCTTCGGATGACGCCCGGCGGTTGTCCTACGACGAGCTGCTGGCGGCCATGCAGCGCGACGAGCCCGGCATCGCCGTGGCCAGCCTGATGACCCTGAGCGAGTCGCACTTCGCCATGCTGTCGGATGTCACTTACCCTGACGGCCTCACGCTGAGGGTCTACGTCAACCCCTACACCGGGCATATCCAGGGCGTTCCCCCGCAGTTCAACTTCGAGGAATTCACCCGCGCCCTGCACGGCTGGTGGCTGGTGCCGCACACCAATGGCTACAGCTGGGGCTGGTACCTGGTGTCACTGCTCGGGCTGCCGATGCTGGCTTCGCTGGTCACCGGCCTGGTGATCTACAAACGTTTCTGGAAAGGTTTCTTCAAGCCAACCTTGCGGTTCAATCAGGGCGCGCGGATCTTCTGGGGCGATTTCCACCGCCTGAGCGGCATCTGGTCGATCTGGTTCATCGCGGTGATTTCCATCACCGGCACCTGGTTCCTGATCAAGGCCCTGCTCGCGGACAACCATATCGCCATCTCCAGCCAGCCCATCGTGCCGGTGGTGGCACGGGAGACGGTGCCACTGACTGCCGACGGCAGTCCGACGCCGATGATCAGCCCGGACGAGGCCGTCAGGATCACCCAGCGCGAAATCCCGGGCTTCACCGTCGACTACGTCGGCTTCCCCAGCAACGCCTATGCCCATCTGAGCATCGGTGGCATGAGCTGGTATCCACTGGTGTACCAGAAAGCCGAGATCAACCCTTATACCGGCAAGATGGAAGCCAGCCGCCTGCTGGGCGATCGCAAGGCGGTTGAAATCGTCACTGAGTCCATGCGCCCGTTGCACACCGGCGAGTTCGCCGGCCTGACCACCAAGCTGATCTGGTTCTTCTTCGGGCTGCTGCTGAGCATGATGGTGCTCAGCGGCCTGCTGATCTGGAGCAAACGTACCGCCCTGGCCACCGCCAACGCGCTCAAGCGCAGCCAAAAGCAGGCGCGCACGGCCAAGCAGCCGGTTGCAACGGAGGTCACGTCCAGTTCTTGAAACATTTTCTTTCATTTGCTTTGGCAGCTTTCTGATTCTCATTCGTCCTTACTTATGCAGCCCTCCAGGTTGAGCACAGACTCGACCGTATTTTTTTATGCAGAAGACCGACCGATGGCCCGACAATCGAGAAAGAAATCCAATTCCAAGCTGTGGTTTCTGGTGCACAGCTGGCTTGCCCTGCCGATCTGGTTCTTCGTCCTGATCGTCTGCTTCACCGGCATGCTCGCGGTGGTCAGCCAGGAAATCGTCTGGCTGGCCAACGCCGACGTGCGCGCCAGCAAGCCCGACGACGACAGCCAGCGCCTGAGCTACCAGCAAGTGCTCGACGCGATGCACAAGGCCGAACCGGACCTGGCGGTGCGTTTCTTCAGCCAGCCGGACGGTTCGCACTTCGCCCTGCAGGCCTCGGTGACCCGCGCCGACGGCACCAACGCGCTGCTCTACGTCAACCCGTACAGCGGGGCCATCCAGGGCCAGCGCCCGGACTTCGACTTCGAAGCGTTCACCCGCGCCCTGCACGGCTGGTGGCTGGTGCCCTTCACCAACGGCTACAGCTGGGGCTGGTACCTGGTGTCGCTGCTCGGGTTGCCGATGCTCGCCTCGCTGGTCACCGGGCTGGTGGTGTACAAGAAATTCTGGCGCGGCTTCTTCAAGCCCGTGCGCACCGGCCATGGCCGGCGGATCTTCTGGGGCGACCTGCACCGCTTGGCCGGCGTGTGGTCGATCTGGTTCATCGCGGTGATCTCCATCACCGGCACCTGGTTCCTGATCCAGGCGATCCTCGGCGACAACCACATGACGATTTCCAGCGAGCCCGTCACGCCGGTGATCGCCCGCCAGCAGGTCCCGCAAACCCCCGACGGCAGCCCGGCGCCACGCATCGACCTGGACGAGGCGGCGCGCATCGCCACCCAGGCGGTCCCTGGCCTGGACGTCAGCTTCATCTCGCTGCCCGCCACTGCCTACAGCCACTACAGCATGGGCGGCCGCGGCTGGTACCCGCTGATGTTCCAGACCGCCGAGGTCAACCCCTACACGCGCAACGTCGACGCCCAGTTCCTGCTCGGCGACCGCTCGGCCCTGGAGTTCGTCACCGAATCCATGCGCCCGCTGCACACCGGTGACTTCGGTGGCCTGGCGATCAAGCTGATCTGGTTCTTCTTCGGCCTGGTGCTGACCCTGATGGTGTTCAGCGGCCTGCTGATCTGGACCAAACGCACCGCCCAGGCCACCCGCGCCGCCCTCAAGCGCGGCGAACGCCCGGCGCGCCCAATCACCCTGGAGGCCCACTCTTGAGCCAGACCGACACCCTGCCGCCCAGCGGCCTGAAGCAGCTGTGGCTGAAATGGCGCTTCCACCTGAACATCCTGCTGATCCTCGTGCCGCTGGGCTTCATGCCCAAGTACTTCGCCGACGCCAGCCTGTTCCGCGGCGACAGCGGCCTGGGCGCCAACATCATCCAGGACGTCCAGGTCGGGCGCTGGACCCTGGACCTGGCCGAGCTGCGCGACGAAGCCCCGCGTGCCGAAGGCCCGGCCGGCTACTTCAAGGCTTTCAACGCCGCCTGCGGCAACTGCAACGACGGCGCCAAGGCCATCTACCTGCGGGTGGGCAAGCCGCGCAGCCTGCGCGCCGCCGGCACGATCTTCTTCGGCGCGCCAGCGCGCATGGGCACCTCGCTGCCGATCCCGCCACGCACCCGCCCCGACGCCGACATCTGGATCACCATCGAAGGCTGGGACGGCAAGATGTACCAGGCCTCGGTGCCGCTGGCCAAGGCATCCCCCGCCACCGCGGCCTGGCTTGAAAAACAAGGAGGCAACAAATGAAACAGCTGATGCGCAGGCTGGCCCTGCCCCTCTTGGCCCTGGCCGCCACCCCGGCGCTGGCGCACAACCCCATGTGCGAGTGCACCGAGCACGGCGAGCAGATCACCTGCAAGGGCGGTTTCTCCGACGGCAGCGGCGCACCGGGGGTGACCCTGGACGTGATCGGCTACGACGAACAAGTGCTGGTGGCGAGCAAGCTCGGCGATGACTCGACCCTGACCTTCAAGCGCCCCGACGGCGAGTTCTACGTGCTGTTCGACGCCGGCCCCGGCCACGTGGTGGAAGTCGACCACGCCGACATCGGTGCGCCATGAGCCGCGCCCAGGTGGTGCGCCCGGCCGGTGCCGGGCACGAGACCCTCTACGTGCTGCTGGCCGCCGTGCTGATCGTGGTGCTGGCCGCAAGCGTGGTGGCCGTGCGCGGCGAACGCGAGGATGAACAGGCCATCGCCGCCCACCAGCTTGACGCCCGCCGCGACCTCAATGCCGCCGAACAGGGCATCCACACCGACCTGTGGGTGGCCGTCGAGGAGATCCGCGCACTGCGCGAGGACAATGGCGTCGCCCCGGATGCCCAAGCCCTGGCCGACGAGGGGCTGCCACCCTTCGTCAGCGACGCCAGCAGCCAGAGCCGCGGCAGCCACCAGTGGTCGTTGTTGGCCAACGGTGCCTACCTGGGACGCAGCCAGGACGCCCAGGTGGCCGGCAGCTTCCTGGTGATCCTGCCAGCCGCCAGCGATGCCCAGCCGGATGTCTGGCTGCGCCGCGACAGCACCGCCCTGCCCCCGGACGCGCTGGACAGCGATGCGCTGATCGCCGCCGGCTGGCAGCAGATCGTCACCCACTACGACGCCGGGGTCACCCGCCAACACCGTCACTAAGGACCTGCCCATGCTCCGCTTCGCCCGCCACACCCTGGCGCTGCTCCTGGCCTGCGCCCTGCCCGCCCTGGCCCTCGCCGACAACGGCAAGCCCCTGCGCATCGGCATCACCCTGCATCCCTACTACAGCTACGTGAGCAACATTGTCGGCGACAAGGCCGAAGTGGTGCCGCTGATCCCGGCCGGTTTCAACCCGCATGCCTACGAGCCGCGCGCCGAGGACATCAAGCGTATCGGCAGCCTCGATGTGATCGTGCTCAACGGCGTCGGCCACGACGACTTCGCCGACCGCATGATCGCCGCCAGCGAAAAGCCCGACATCAAGACCATCGAGTCCAACGCCAACGTGCCGCTGCTGGCGGCCACCGGCATCGCCGCCCGCGGCGCCGGCAAGGTGGTCAACCCGCACACCTTCCTGTCGATCAGCGCCACCATCGCCCAGGTCAACAACATCGCCCGCGAACTGGGCAAGCTCGATCCGGACAACGCCAGGTTCTATACGCAAAATGCCCGTGCCTACGCCAAGCGCCTGCGTGGCTTGCGTGCCGAGGCCCTGGCCAAGGTCACCCAGGCGCCGGACGCGACCTTCCGCGTGGCCACCATTCACGCCGCCTACGACTACCTGGTGCGTGACTTCGGCCTGGAGGTCACCGCCGTGGTGGAGCCTGCCCACGGCATCGAGCCGAGCCCGGCGCAGTTGAAGAAGACCATCGACCAGCTCAAAGCCCTGGACGTGAAGGTGATCTTCTCGGAGATGGACTTCCCCTCGGCCTATGTCGACACCATCCACCGCGAGTCCGGCGTGCGCATCTACCCGCTCACCCACATTTCCTACGGCGACTACACCAAGGAGAAGTACGAGGTGGAGATGAAGCGCAACCTCGACACCGTGGTCCAGGCCATCCAGGAGAACCGCACGTGACCGCCGCCGCCAACTTCACCAGCGCCTGCGGGCCGCGTATCGAGTTCGACGGCATCGACCTCACCCTCGGCCGCACGCGCATCCTCGAAAACGTGCGTTTCAGTGTCGCCCCGGGCAGCGTGCACGCCATTGTCGGCCCCAACGGCGGCGGCAAGAGCTCGCTGATCAAGACCTTGCTCGGGCAGATGCCGCACCAGGGCCAGCTGACCCTGCACTGGCCCGGCGAGCGCGAGGTGATTGGCTACGTGCCCCAGGCCCTGGAGTTCGACCGCGGCCTGCCGATGACCGTGGACGACTTCATGGCCGCCATGTGCCAGCGCCGTCCGGCGTTCCTCGGCCTGTCGCGGCGCGTGCGCCCGGAAATCGACGCGGCGCTGCAACGGGTGGGCATGCTCGACAAGCGCAAGCGGCGCATGGGCGCCCTCTCCGGCGGCGAGCGCCAGCGCGTGCTGCTGGCCCAGGGGCTGATCCCCGAACCGCAGCTGCTGGTGCTGGACGAGCCGATGTCGGCCCTCGACGAGGCCGGTATCCAGGTGTTCGAGCAACTGCTGCACGGCTGGCGCCAGGCCGGCACCACCGTGCTGTGGATCGAGCACGACCTCGAAGCGGTGCTACGCCTGGCCGACCGCGTCACCGGGCTGAGCCGCCAGGTGCTGTTCGACGCCCCACCCGCCCAGGCCTTGACTCCCGAGCGCCTGCTCGGACTGTTCTCCGTCCACCCGCGCAGCGAGAGCCTTGCCTGATGAGTTTCGAAACCTTGCGCCAGCTGGTCCAGGACTGGGCCACAGCTGGCTATCTGCCGGAGGCACTGGCCTACGGCTTCGTGGTCAACGCCCTGCTGGCGGGCGTGATGATCGGCCCGGTACTCGGCGGCCTGGGCACCCTGGTGGTGGTCAAGCGCTTTGCCTTCTTCTCCGAGGCGGTCGGCCACGCCGCGCTCACCGGGGTGGCCATCGGCATCCTGCTCGGCGAGCCCTACACTGGCCCGTACGGCAGCCTGTTCGGCTACTGCCTGCTGTTCGGCATCCTCCTCAACTTCCTGCGCAACCGCACCGGCCTGTCGCCGGACACCCTGATCGGCGTGTTCCTCTCGGTGTCGCTGGCCCTGGGCGCAAGCTTGTTGTTGATGCTGGCCGGCAAGATCAACGTGCACATCCTCGAGAACGTGCTGTTCGGCTCGGTGCTTACCGTCAGCGCCCAGGACCTGCTGGTGCTGGGCATCGTCGCGGTGCTGGTGCTGGCGCTGGCACTGCCGTTGTACAACCGCATCATGCTGGCCAGTTTCAACCCGCAGCTGGCGGCGGTGCGCGGGGTGGCGGTGAAGACCCTGGACTACCTGTTCGTGGTGCTGGTGACCCTGGTCACCGTGGCCTCGGTCAAGGTAATCGGCGCGATCCTGGTCGGCGCCCTGCTGGTGATCCCGGCGGCGGCGGCACGGCTGGTCAGCCAGTCGCTCAAGGGCTTCTTCTTCGTCTCGGTGATCATCGCCACCCTCAGTACGTTGCTCGGCATCCTGCTGCCGATCGTCTTCGACCTGCCGGTGCCCTCGGGTGCGGCGATCATCCTGGTCGCCGGGATCTGCTTCGCCCTCGCCGCCCTGGCCCGCGCCCTCGTCCCACGCCTGCAAGGAAACCCGGCATGAACCTGAAAAAACTCACCCTGGCCCTGGCCCTGAGCGGCCTGCCGCTGCTGGCGGGCGCCACCGAAGTACTGACCACCCTGCCGGTGACCCACAGCCTGGCCAGCGCCTTGCTCGAGGGAACCTCGGTGCAGCTCAAGCGCGCCGCCCCGGCCAACCTGCCGGCCAGCCGTCAACCTTCGTATTTCAGCGGCCGTGGTGGCGCCAGCCTGCAGAAGGTGGCGCAACAGGCCGACGCGGTGATCGGCGTGCGCTCGATCTGGCGCGACGACCCGCTCTACCCCATGGCCCGGCGCAGCAATATCCGTATCGTCGAGATCGACGCCGCGCGCCCGGTGGACGGCGCCCTGCCCGGCATCGCGGTCAAGGGCGACGAAGCCTTCGCCGCCTACCCCTGGCTCAACCCAACCAACCTGGGGCGCATGGCTGACGTGGTGGCCAATGACCTGGAGCGCCTTTCGCCGGCGGACAAAGCGAAGATCCAGGCCAACCTGGCCGGTATCAAGCGGCAGATGCTGGAGCTGACCGCCAACAGCCAGACGCGACTGGCCGAGGTCGACAACCTGACCGTGGTCAGCCTGTCCGAACGCCTGGGCTACCTGGCCAGCGGACTGAACCTGGACGTGGTCGAGCAGGTGCTGCCGGCCGACGACAAGTGGGACGAGGCGGCGCTCAAGGCCTTTGGAGACAACCTCAAGGCGCAGGACGTGGCGCTGGTGCTGCACCATCGCCAGCCCGATGCCAAGGTGGCCGAAGTGATCGCCGCCGCCGGGGCGAAGCTGCTGGTGGTGGAGAGCGACGCGGACGATACCGTGGCCGGGCTCAAGGCCAGTGTCGAACAGGTGGTCAAGGCGCTCGGTCAGGGCTGATCGCCATGGGAGCGGGCTTGCACCCGCGATTGCAATGCCGGCCCTATCGCGGGGCAAGCCCGCTCCCACGCTGCGACAGCTTCAGCGCTTCATGCAATGCTGATAACGCTCATCCACCCTGCCGGCAAACCACGCCGTGGTCAGCTTGCGGGTGATTTTCGGGCTCTTCAGCTCGATCCCCGGCAGCACCGCCCTTGGCAAGGGCTTGCCAGCCTTGGCTTCGGCCAGGGCGAAGACCTTGTGGTAGAGCTCGGTCTCCTCCAGCGCCAGGTCATTCTCTTTCTCCAGCTGCGCCCTGATCTGCGGATTGCGCAGCCCCAGCTTCGCCCCCAGCTTGCGCGCCGCCTGCTCGGTGGTGCCGGGCATGATCGCGCCGGGGGCGATCAGGTCGCCGTCGAGCGCCAGCGGCACCCCACTGGCCCGGCTCAGCGCCGCCTGGAACGCGGCGTTGCGGCTGGCGTACCAACCCGCGTTGAAGTCGGCGAAGCGGTACAGTTGGCGCTGGTAATGGGTGGGGTAGCCGAGCAGATGGGCAATACCGAAGTACATCCCGCCACGGCGACTGAACACCTCCTGGCGAATGCTGCCCGGGTGGTCGTAGGGATAGCCCTTGGCGTGCTGCTCGGCAAAATCCACGCTGACCTGCATCGGCCCGCCGGTGCGCACCGGGTTCAGCCCGCCCAGCAGCGAACGCCCCAGCGGCAGGCCACCGATCACCTCGTCGTACAAAGCGCTGAGTTGCTTTTCGCTGCGCACGGCGAGCAGGCGTTGCTGGTAGGTCTTGCCGTTGGCCGAAGGCGTGCTCAGGGCGCCATCGACCAGCAGCCGGGGCACATGCAGCCGAGCCGCCCGGCGGTCGATCTCTTCCCGGGCGATGCGGCCCAGGTTTGGCACTTGAGGGTCGGCATTGAAGGTGGACTCCTGCTCGGTCACCGCCAGCACGGCGCACAGGTTGCTCTTGCTCGGGCTGATGCCCTGGGCCTGAAAGGCCACCTGGATATCCTCGGCCCAACCCTGGCGGTCCTTGACCTGGGCCGGCAGCAGGCGCATGAGCTGGGCGCGGACCTTGGCCGGGTCGGCCTCCGGCGCCTCTTCGCGGCGCCCCGCGCAGCCCTGCAGCAGGCCCAGTGCCAGCAGCCCGAAGGCCAACAGACGCCCGTTCAGAGTTGCTCCCCCACCAGGTAGGTCTTGCTGATCTGGCGGAACAGCGGATGGCTGGAGCTGCCCAGCAATTCGAACAGCACCATCTCGCGGGTGACCACCTGCGCCCCGGCATCGCGCATGCGCGCCAGACCCGCCGCCTTGCTGGCCGGGGTGCGGCTGTCGCAGGCATCCTCGACCACGAACACCTGCTTGCCCAGGGCCAGCAGGCCGAGCACGGTCTGCAGCACGCAGACATGGGTCTCCATGCCACAGACGATCACCTGCTCGCGCGCCAGCAGGCTGGGCGGCAGGCACTCGGCGGCGACACAGGAAAAGTGCATTTTCTCGACGATCTCAGCGGCTGGCGCAGCGGCCTTGAGCGCAGCCAGGGTATGGCCCAGGCCCTTGGGGTATTGCTCGGAGATCACGGTGGGCAGCTCCAGTTCGGCGGTTGCCGCGAGCAGCCAGCGGGCGCGGGCCGTAGTGCCCTCGGGGTCGCTCATGGCGCCGATGAGTTTTTCCTGGATATCGACTACCAACAGCGTGGCCTTGCGAGGATCGATCAGCATTGTCAGCCTCATGCCTGGGGAAAAGGGTAGCCTTACCCAGGCGTGGGATGACGTCAATCAAAGCAGCATCTGGGCAAGTTGCCGGTGCCGGTGCCGGTGCCGGTGCCGGTGCCGTTGCCGTTGCCGTTGCCGTTGCCGTTGCCGTTGCCGTTGCCGTTGCCGTTCAGGAGTCTAGCCTCATACCCCATTAGCGACAGCTGCGTCAGCCCAGGCGCCCGTAACTTCGCGACTTCAGGAGGCCGAACGCAGGTCTTGCGCAGGGAGGTGACGGGCATGTTTGACTTTGACTTACACAGCGTGTGTTTTGAAAGTTTTATGCGCATTCATTCGCCATGTCGACGCACAGTCACCTTTTCGCCTTTACGGCGACCTCCTTTTCTCTTGGGAAAAGGAGGCAAAACCGTTCGGCTCCGTTCATACGGCCCCTACGCTTCGCTCCGGGGTCCCCTCACTCCGGGCTCGCTCCGGGAGGACGCGCCGACGGGCCATCCATGGCCTGATCGGCGCTTGACGGGCATCCATGCCCGTCACCTCCCTACGCAAGCCCTCCGTTCGGCCTCCTGAAGTCGCAATTTGTGTCGCCTGAACTATCGCGCGCTTAGAAGCAAGATCAAGTGCAGAGCAAGTGCAGATATTTTGGTTTATGAGTGGGTGAAGTGTTGTTCTTCATTACGCCATCGCGGGTCAAGCCCGCTCTCACGTTGAATTACATAGTTAAACTATCGTGGAAGCAGGCTTGCCCCGCGATGGTGATCTAGAGTTCCCACGATGGTAACTAGCGACTAGCTGCGTTAGTGCAGGCGCCGCCCGTACCTTCGCGACTTCAGGAGGCCGAACGCAGGTCTTGCGCAGGGAGGTGACGGCATGGATGCCCGTCAAGCGCTGCGCCCCAGGATGGGGCGTTCAGCGCGGTCCTCCCGGGAGCAAGGCCGGAGTGAGGGGACCCGGAGCGAAGCGGCGGGCCGGATGAATGGAGCGAGGATTTTTTGGTTCCTTTTTGATAAAAAGGGACCCGCCGTAAGGGCGGAAAGGTGACTAAGCGTCGACATCGCCAATGAATGCGCATACAACTATCAAAACAATTAACCAAACTCAGGAACGAAAAACCGAAAAACCAGGACAACCTAACCCATCTCCCACAGCAAGGCCCCACCCACCATGTTCCACCGCCTGGCCGCCGACACCCTGGTCCTGCTCCACCTCTCGTTCATCCTGCTGGTCCTGTTCGGCGGCCTGCTGGTGCTCTGGCGCCGCCGCGCCCTGCTGATCCACCTCCCCGCACTCGCCTGGGGCCTTGCCGTGGAAGGCCTGCACCTGGAGTGCCCCCTGACCGACTGGGAAAACCACTTGCGCAAAGCCGCCGGCGACGCCGGCTACCACGGCGGTTTCGTCGAGCACTACATCTGGCCCGTGATCTACCCCGCCGGCCTGACCCCACAGATCCAGCTGTGGCTGGGCACCATCGTGCTGGCGCTCAACCTCGGCATCTATGCCTGGGTGCTCTGGCGCTTAACGCGTGGCCACCACAAATAGCCGCGGGAACGGCAACAACACCCGACCGTCGCTGGCCGCCGGGTAGTCATGCTGCATGGCCTGCAGGTACAACTGCAGAAAACCCGCCTGCTCCTGCTCATCCAGCCGCGCCAGGTAAGGCCGCAACGCAGAGCCCTTGAACCACTCCACCACCGCCTCGGCACCACCGATCAAGGGGTGGTGATAGGTGGTGCGCCACACATCCACCCGCGCGCACAAAGGGCTGAGCAAATCGTAATAAAAACCTGCGTTGTGCCGCGGCAGCAGGCTGAAGTCAGCGAACTTGTCGGCCCAAGGTCCTTGGCTGGCAATCTCGCGCAAGCGGCGGTGAGCCGGCTCGTCGAGGTTGTCCGGCGTCTGTACGGCCAGGCTCGCACCCTCGTTAAGCTGCCGCACCAGATGCGGATAGAGGCTGGCATGGTCCGGCACCCACTGCAGCGAAGCGTTGGCAAGAATCAGGTCCTGGGGCACCTGGGCCGCCCAGCCGGCGATCTCGCCAATCTCGCAACGCACCCGTGGAATGCTCAACCGTGGCCGCTGCCGGGCCTTGTCGACCATGTCCGGATCGCTGTCCAGGGCGACGACCTGCGCATCGGGGCAACGTTGCAGCAACACTTCGGTGGAGTTGCCCGGACCGCAGCCAAGGTCGGTGGCGTGGCGCACCGGGCGCGTCGGCACGGCGGCAAGCAGGTCGCGTACGGCGCGAGTGCGTTCGTCTTCGAACAGCGAATACTGGGTGGCGGACCAGGACATGGGACACTCCTTGTAGGGCAATTGCGTGCAGCATAAGCCATGTCGGCCCCCCACAGCGTAGGGATGATCCGATTGGCGCAGGCTAAAACGGAAACGGCCGGTCCCTTGACGGGTACCGGCCGTTGCGCGCGGCGCTACCGCAGTCAGTGACGCTTGGCGGTACGCATCTGGTGCACCACGCCCATGGCCACCACGATGGCCGCGGCGATGCCGGTCGAGATCACCAGGATCTGGTAGTCAGGCATGAAGGCCATGGTCACCAGCGCCGCCACGATGAACACGATCACCAGGTAGGTCAGCCACGGGAACAACCACATCTTCAGGCGCACTTCCTTGCCCTCGGCCACCAGCTTGCGACGCATGCGCAGTTGCGAGAAGGCGATCACCAAGTACACCAGCAGGGCGATCATGCCGGTGGTGTTCATCAGCGTTTCCAGCACGTCTTTCGGGCGCAGGGTGTCGCTGAAGTTGATCAGCGCGCAGAACACCGCCACCAGGCACGAGCCGATGATCGCGTTCACCGGTACGCCGGTGCCGGTGCGGGTGAACTTGAACAGGCGCGGCGCATCGCCACGCTGGGCCAGGGAGAACAGCATGCGCGAGGCGGTGTAGTGGCCGGAGATCAGGCAACTGCTCACCGAGGTCAGCACCACGAAGTTCATCAGCAGCTCGGCATAGGGCACGCCCAGCAGCTCCAGGGTGCGACGGTAGGCACCATAACCGGAGACGCCCAGGTGCGGGTCGTTCCACGGCACCAGGCAGACGATCAGGAAGATCGAGCCGACATAGAACAGGCACACCCGCCAGACCACCGAGTTGGTCGCCTTGACGATCTGGGTGGCCGGGTCCTTCGCTTCGGAGGCGGCGATAGTGACGATCTCGGCGCCGAGGAAGGCGAACATCACCCCCAGCAAGGCGCCGATCACCGTGGTGATGCCGTTGGGCATGAAGCCTTCGGCGGTCAGGTGGCTGATGCCGCGCACCTCGCCGAACTGCCAGACGTTCATCACCGCGGCGGTGCAGACCACCAGGAAGCAGACGATCGCCACCACCTTGATCAGCGCGAACCAGAACTCGAACTCGCCGTAGTGCTTGACGTTGAAGAAGTTGACGGTGATCAGCAGCAGGGTCGTGGCCAGCACGAACACGTTGACGCTCACGTCCGGGAAAAATCCGTGCAGGATCTTGCCCGCCACGTAGGCCTCCCAGGCCATGAGGATCACCCAGTACCACCAGTACAGCCAACCGATGGTGAAACCGGCCCAGCGGCCAATGGCGCGGTCGGCATAGGTGGAGAACGAGCCGGTGTCCGGCGACGAAGTCGCCATTTCACCCAGCATGCGCATGATCAGCACCACCAGGATGCCGCCGGCCAGGTAAGCCAGGACAGCGGCCGGGCCGGCGCTGTGGATCACGCTGCCGGAACCGACGAACAAGGCGCCGCCGATCACCCCGGCGATGGACATCATCGTCAGGTGGCGCGACTTGAGCGAGGCACTGAGCTTGCTCTCGTGCCCATCCTTCGCGGTGGTGGATGTGGATGTTGCGTCCATCAGTTATTTACCCCGTGCTTCTTTTTATCCAAGGAAAAACTGTGAAACCCCGATGGTTATCGGTCTCACCTGTACATCAGTGCTACTGCGGGCAGGGAGGTGTGCGCGAGCACACGCAGGCCATCCGTGGCGGCCTGCTTACGCGGCCAGAGGCGACCCTCTGGACGAACTGAACCATGCTGGGGACGGACGAGCAGCGTCCGGCCAGGCGGGAAGAAGGTGCGAGGCGGACCTCGACGGTAAAGCAGCGATGTTGTGATTATTCATGGCGCTGTCATGTGCTGTGTTGGCTATATCTGACACGTAATGTAAAAATGTCGAACACATTGAGCCATGCACAGCGGCATGAAAAACGCACTGCACTGTACAGGCCGCCGATGCAATACACCCGCTGTGCCCCGCAGGCGCCTGGCGTCCCGCACACCTGAAGGCCCCCGAATGCTCCAGCTACATCCGGACTCCTCCACCCCGCTGGTCAACCAGATCATCGACGGCTTGCGCGCGCTGATCGACGACCAGACCCTCAAGCCCGGGGCGAAGGTCCCGTCGATCCGGGCGTTCGCCTCGACTTACTCGGTGAGCACCTTCACTGTGGTCGAGGCCTACGACCGCCTGGTGGCCCAGGGGTTGCTGGTGAGCAAGGGCAATGCGGGGTTCTTCGTCAATCGTGCGGCCAACGAGCTGTTGGACAAGCACAGCGTCGAGGCCGATACCAGCCGCCCCACGTTCAACTCGGAGTGGTACCTGCAGCAGATCTTCGAGATCCGCCAGTTGCCGTTCAAACCGGGTTGCGGCTGGCTGCCCAACGACTGGATGTACGAAGAAGGCTTGCGCCGCGGACTGCGCCAGGTCGCCGGTAGCCCGCTGGAGCTGTCCGGCTACGGCGACCCCATGGGCCTGCCGGAGTTGCGCGCATTGACTGCACAGAACCTGCAGCAGGAGCTGTCGATCGTCGCCAACCCGGCGCAACTCATGCTCACCCACGGTGCCAGCCAGGCCCTGGACCTGGCCGTGCGCACCCTGGTGCGCCCCGGCGACGTGGTGCTGGTGGACGACCCCGGCTACCCCAACCTGATGAGCATCCTGCGCACCCAGGGCGCCACCCTGGTGGGCGTGCCGCGCACCCCGGCCGGCTACGACCTCGACCAGCTCGAGCGCCTGCTGGCCCACCACCGCCCCACGGCGTTCTTCACCCAGCCGCACCTGCACAGCCCGACCTGCTCGCGCACCCCGCTGGCGCAGTTGCACCGCCTGCTGCAGCTGGCCAGCCAGCATGGCTTCCGCCTGGTGGAGAACAACCTCTACGCCGACATGATCGCCGACCCGCAGCCCTGCCTGGCGAGCCTCGACCACCTGCAGCAGGTGGTGTACGTGGGCAGCTATTCGAAAAGCATCTCGCCCAATGTGCGCGTCGGCTACCTGCTGGCCAACCCCGAGCTGACCCAGCAACTGCTGCACCTGAAGATGCGCTCGGGCCTGACCACCTCGCAGGTGATGGAGCGGGTGGTGTACGCCGCGATCATCGACGGCCGCTGGCGCAAGCACCTCAAGCGCCTGCGCCAGCGCCTGGCCGAGGCGCACCAGGAAGTGGGCCGGCACCTGCATCGGCTGGGTTTCGAGCTGTTCATCGAGTCAGACGAAGGGATGTACATCTGGACCCGCCATCCGGCCATCCCCGACAGCGCCGCGCTGCTCGACGATGCGCTGGAGAAAGGCATCATGCTCGGGCCCGGGCAGTTGTTCATGGTCGATGCCAAAGCTACCGGGTGGATGCGCTTCAACGTGGCGTTCAGTACCGACCCGGCGATGTGGGAGTTGCTGGAGAAGGTGTTGGTGAAGCATGTACGCCGGGGTGGGATGTAACGATACTTCCCACGCATTGCATGGAACTAACGACTGATCACTACAGTGTATTAATTCCATAAAAAACTGACCTTGCTTACAGGCCAATGGCGCCTGCGTTTCATGGGCCAGCACTTCCAGATTAACGAGTCCTTTTGAAAGCCGAACACTCTCTAACCCGCTCCATTTTCGGAGCCAGCCTAGGGAGATCACCATGCCAAACACTGTCACATTGCCCGCTCAATGGGTAACTCCCGATCCGTTGCCTTCTCTAGGGCATCATACTCTACCGCCTCTGAGCCAACCCGTTTTCACAGCGCCAAAAAATTGGAAACAAGGGGTCCCTGCAATACATGCACCCCATGACATCGACAAACTCGGCACGTTTTATACCTTGGAGAAAGTTCCTTTACTCGTAAACATCTTCATATCGGCACAATTAAAAACAGAAGAACAATACGCACGCTACCAGGCACACCTTGAAGCTGCACTGGATAGTGAAATACAGGCCATTGCACCGTCAGGAAATTTTGACATCTGGCATATGGAACGGCAACTGGATGCCCTCTATAAACTGACCGTCAGCAAACGACAAGCCTTGCTTGAAAGCAGAACGCTAGAAGCCCGATTTCTCGGCCAACCTATCGATACGGCCAACAAGAAACGTCATGCCATTAACTTTGTCAATCGCATGCAAAAACGGCACGGCAGCCGTCCCAGCGCTGTTTATGCGTCGTTCATCGAATCCCTGAGCGCCGCCCATATGAGCATCCTGCTCACCCGCTCTATCAGCTTGCTCGAAACAAGGATCGCAGCACTGTCGACGCTGATTGCGAACACTCGAATTGAAGCTGAACGCGCTGCCGCCGCTCACGCAGAAGCCGAACGCATCGCCGTAGAAACCGCCGCACGCGCAGAAGCCGAACGTATCGCCGCCGAAGCCGCCGCACGCGCAGAAGCCGAACGTATCGCCGCCGAAGCCGCCGCACGCGCAGAAGCCGAGCGTATCGCCGCCGAAGCCGCCGCACGCGCAGAGGCCGAGCGTATCGCCGCCGAAGCCGAACGCACGTTTGGCAAAAACGTAGAAGCCAAAGCGAATACCCTTACCCTTGCCATTTCCGGTGGCCCTCAGTTGACGACCACCGCCACCCTTTCCAATATTGAATTCACGCTAGAGTCGGCAATTCGCCAAGCCATTCAGCTTCTCAAGGGAGGACTGGAGGTCGTAGCCAACCGAGTGTTTGCGGTCGGTATTGGGGCACTGGTGTACTCCCCCGCACTCGGTAACGGTGAATTGCCGTCGGAAGTAGCGCTGGGCCTTGCAGCCAGCACCTTGTTGCCGGAACTACCCGACAACTTGCAGCAGATCGCAGCGGCGAATGGCAGTATCGCTCTTCCATACAGGATCCATGGCCAACGCAGTGGCTATGCACTGGTATCCACTTCGTCGCCCGGCACTTCAAGAGATGTCCCTGTACGCGCTCTTTCTTTTGATGAAGCGAGTGCCAGCTACCGCTTCACATCGACAGACAGTCCACCTGTAACCCTCAGCTTCCCGATAGTCCGGCCAGCAGATTACTCGACCAGTACGCCGGCAACACCTCCTCAAGTTCCCATATACCATGGACTCACGTTACGACCTATCAAGACAGAGGCATATTCATTGCCTGCTGCTGAACTCCAAAACCTCAAGGATTGCATCTATTGTTTCCCTGCACAGAGCGGCTTACCCCCACTGTATGTGGTACTTAGCAGTCCCTACCAAGGCAACACACTGGGTATCCATAGCGGTCGCCCCTATGACCCCACACTTGCAGGAGGACCAATATTGGATTTGGATTGGCGAACCGCCTTAATAACTGAAGTCGGCATTGAACTCGTAAAAATTCACACAGGCCGCTTCGAAAAGTCTGACGCTAATGAGGTTATGATAAATCGTTTGGTGAAAATTCTGCGAGGCGAGTTATTGGTAACCGATACAGATAAACGCTTTTACACGCACGAATTGAGGGAGCTGGAACGCTATCGCGCACTCAAAGTACCCGATGACGCCAACCCCTTGGATGGCACTTGGAACAACGCTCACACTGCCACTTTAGAAGACTATAAACTCGGACAAGATTTCGAGCTTTTGTACACACCTGAGGCCGTTGAGGCTGACACCCTGCAGATTCTGAAGGAGTATCCATGAACAACATTTTCGACACACTCAGCGCGGTGATCAGAAATGAAGATCCTCAGGACGTAATGCTGTTCCTGACCGCCACCAATCGCAGCATCTCATACCCTCGGATCGACAGGCTCTACGCCTCTAGCGACTGGCCATATATCGGTGACATTCAAGGCCTTATGAGAGTTATCGATGGCATGTGTGACCGAGGCCTGCTCAGTCGAAGCAAGCAGGGTTTCGTAAAAGGCCCCCACTGGCGAGAACCGCAGTTCCTGACCGAAAAAAAATACAAATTCGCACCTTAATTAGTAAGCAGACCATGGGCCGCACGCGGCTCATGGTGAGCACAGCCAAGCCCTTTCAGGTTCTGGTGATGTGATGCTCGGTTACCCAAACCTCATCCGCATACATGACGCCGTGCTGGTGGGTGTATCTGCCGGCTACGACCTTGATCAGCTCGACTACCTGCTGACCGACGCCGAACTGCCCCAACATTGGAACGCGTGCTGTACGCTCGGACACCAATCACTAGCTCCGCCCCCACAATCGAGGGAGCGGGCTTGCCCCTCGACAGGCTTAACGCCAATCGCGCTCTTCGCCGAAGAATGCCCGCGCATTCGCCTCCAGGCTCTCCAGGTGGTACCCGCCTTCCTGCACGATCAGGCACGGCAAACGCAACCCACGAATCTCTTCACCAAGGCGGGCGAACCCTTCGGTAGTCACCGCCACTTTGCTCTGCGGGTCCAGCTCGTAGATATCGAAGCCCAGCGAAAGTACCAGCACCTCGGCGCCGAAGTCCTTCAGCGCTTGCAACGCAACCTCCAGCTGCGCCATGAAGTCCGTTTCACTCGCCCCGTGGGCCATCGGCAGGTTGAGATTGCAGCCCTCTCCTGCTCCGCTACCGCGCTCGTCGGCAAAGCCCGCCACTCCTGGATAGAAATTGGTCGGGTCACCATGCACCGAGACGTACAGCACGTCGTCCCGCTCGTAGAAAATCTCCTGGATGCCCTGCCCGTGGTGCATGTCGGTATCCAGGATCGCCACGCGCTGATAGCGGCCGCGCAACACCTGGGCCGCGACAGCGGCGTTGTTGAGGTAGCAGAAGCCACCGGCGGCATCGTACCGGGCATGGTGCCCCGGCGGACGACACAGGGCATAGGCGGCGGGTTCACCGTCAACGATGACCTGGGCCGCGGCGACGGCGCTCTGTGCCGACCAGTAGGCGGAGCGCCAGGTATGCTCGCCCACCGGACAACTGCCATCGGCCAGGTAGCGCCCGGCCTGGGCAAGGATGCCGCGCAGGTCGTTGGGTTCGCGGACGAAGATGTTGGACATCACCTCGTCGCCCCAGTCCTCGGGCACCTCCTTCCAGCGCGCATGAGCTTCTTCGAGGAACGCCAGGTAGGCTTCGCCATGCACCGCCTTGAGCGGAGCAAGGCCGGCATCTTCGGGTTTGCGGATATCGAAGCCAAGGTCCTTGGCGGCCTGCAGCAGGCGCTGGGCGCGCTCGGGGACTTCCTGCGGGGTGCGCATGGCGCCGCGCGAATAGTAGCTGCGCGGGTGGTGGAGCAATTGTTCAGGGTGGAAATAGCAGCGCATCAGGCTTCTCCTTCGACAACCTGGCCGGCACGGGCCAGCACGGCGTTGAGCAATACATCGGCGCCCTGGCGGGCATCCTCGGGCAGCACATCCTCGGCCTCGTTGTGGCTCAGCCCACCGACGCAGGGGATGAACACCATCGCCGTGGGGCAGTAGCGAGCCAGCAGGATCGCATCATGGCCGGCACCGCTGACGATGGACTGCTGGCTGTAGCCCAGGCCATCCACCGCCTGCTGCACGGCGGCCACGCAGTCGGCGTCGAACGGGGTGGCCGGGCTGACCCAGTGGCGTTCGATGCGTACCGCCAGGCCACGCTGGCTAGCGATGGCCTGCAACTGCAGACTGATATCGCGCTCCATGGCGTCGATGGCCTCGTCGCGGTGATGGCGCAGGTCAAGGGTGAAGCGCACCAGGCCGGGGATGGTGTTGCGCGACGACTTGGCGATGCTCAGCTCACCCACCGTGGTCAGGCCCTCGGGGGCGAAATCGCTGGCCAGCTGTTCGATGGCCTGGATCATCCGTGCCACGCCGTACAAGGCGTCCTTGCGCAGCTTCATCGGCGTGGTGCCAGCATGCGCGGCCATGCCCTCGACGGTGACGTCGAGCCAGCGGATTGCCTGCCCGCCGCTGACCACACCGATGCTCCTGGCGTTGTCCTCAAGGATCGGGCCCTGCTCGATATGCGCCTCGAAATAGGCGTCAACCTTGCCGCCCAGCGGGCGTTGGCCGGCATAGCCGGTGCGCGCCAGTTCATCGGCGACGCTGATGCCGTCGGCATCGCGGATCGCCAGGGCCTGGGCCAGCGGCAAGGTGCCGGTGAACACCGCCGAACCGAACATGGCCGGGGTGAAGCGGGCGCCCTCCTCGTTGGTCCACACCGCGATTTCCAGCGGTTTGCGGGTACGGATACCCAGGTCGTTCAGGCGGCGCACCACCTCCAGCCCGGCCAGCACGCCGTAGACGCCGTCGAAACGCCCGCCCTCGGGCTGGGTGTCCAGGTGGCTGCCCATCATCACCGGCGCGGCGTGCGGGTCGCTGCCTTCGCGGCGGGCGAACAGGTTGCCGATAGCGTCCACGCTCAGGCTCAGCCCGGCCTCGCGGCACCAGCGGCCGAACAGTTCACGCCCGGCCTTGTCCTCGTCGCTCAGGGCCAGGCGGCAGCTGCCGCCGCGGGCGGTGGCGCCGATTTCGGCCATGGCCATCAGGCTCGCCCACAGGCGATCGCCATTGCTTTTCAACATTGCGGATACTCCAGATTCAGGCCAGCTCGAGCTGCCGGCCAAGGGCGTAGCGGCGCGCCAGCGCCAGCACGCAGACCAGGGAAGTGCAGGCGATCAGGCTGTAGAAGACCGCCATCGGCCACCATTGGCCGCTGAAGCTGTGGGCCAGCCAGGTGCCGATCAGCGGGGTCAGGCCACCCGCGATGGCGCCACACACCTGATAGGCCAGGGAGATGGCGGTGTAGCGCACGCGGGTGGCGAACATGCCGCTGACATAGCCGGCGATCACTGCGTAGAACGAAGCCATGCACGCCGCCGCCAGGGCGATGCCGAGCACGATCAGCGGGCCTTCGCCGCTGCTCACCAACACGAACATCGGGTACGGCGAGGCCATCGCCAGCAGCGCCATCAGGGCCAGGAAGCGCGTGGCGCCGAGTCGCTCCGACAGCCACGCCGCCAACGGCTGCACGCAGAACTGGATGATCGCCACGAAGAACAGGCATTCGAGGATCAGCGAACGCTCCAGATGCAACTGCTGGGTGGTGTAGCTGATCATGAAGGTATTGGTGAAATAGACCCCGGCGATGCCCAGGGTGTTGGCGCCGATGCACAGCAGCAGAGGCCGCCAGGCGCTGCGCAGCACTTCCAGCACTGGTGCCTGCTCCTTGCGCCGGGCCTGTTCGGCGTGCTCGCGGCTGGCGAGGAACTCGGGCGACTCGTTGACCCCCAGGCGGATTGCCAGGCCCACCAGCAGCAACAGCGCGCTGGCCAGGAACGGCACGCGCCAGCCCCAGCTCATCAGGTCTTCTTCCGGCAGACGGGTGACCGCGCTGAACGCCAGCAGCGACAGGATCAGGCCTGCCGGGCTACCCAACTGGGCGAACGAGGCGAAGAAGTTGCGCCGGCCCTTGGGCGCATGCTCCCCGGCCATCAGCACCGCCCCACCCCACTCGCCACCCACGGCGATGCCCTGGACCACGCGCAACAGGATCAGCAGCACCGGCGCGCTGGCGCCGATCTGCGCGTAGGTCGGCAGCAGGCCGATGGCGACCGTGACCACGCCCATCATCAGCAAGGTAATGATCAGCGATTTCTTGCGCCCGATTCGGTCGCCGATATGGCCGAAGATGATGCCGCCCAAGGGCCGAGCGAAGAAACCCACGGCAAAGGTGCCGAAGGCAGCCATGGTGCTGAACAGGCTGTTGTCGGAGGGGAAGAACAAGGCACCGAACACCAGCGCGGCGGCGGTGGCATAGATGTAGAAGTCGTACCACTCGATCATGGTGCCGATGAACGCGGCGGCGGCGGCACGGCGCGGTTGTGGCGAAGCGGCGGGCTTCATGGGGTGGCTCCTTTGCTTGTTTTTCTGGCAGGAGTGGTTCGGGTCACGGTGGCGCTCTGGCGGCGCCTGGGTCGGGCTCCGCGAAGAGGCCCGCACTGCTGGAGATCATTCATCGCGGGCGCCTATAATTCAATTTTCTATTTATTATTCGAATTATTAACCACGCTTATCATCGAGCCCGACCATGCCCGACCGCCTGCTCAACGACCGCCTCGACTGGAACCTGCTGCGCACCTTCCGCGTCATCGGCCAGGAACTGTCGATCAGCCGCGCCGCCGCCCGCCTGCACCTTACCCAGCCCGCCGTGAGCCAGGCGCTCAAGCGCCTTGAAGAGCAACTCGGGCGCCAGCTCATCGCCCGCCGTGGGCCGCGCTTCGTGCTGACCGAGGTGGGCGAGCAGCTGTTCCAGCTGGCCGGCGAGGTGTACGGGCAGATGTCGCAGATCGGCGGCCTGCTGGAGCAGCCGGCGGACGAACTGGTGGGCAAGGTGCGCCTGTTGATGATCAGCCGTATCGTCAGCGAACGCTTCGACGACTTCCTCGCCGACTTCCACCGCCAGCACCCGCGGGTGGAGCTGGAGATCGACGTGATGCGCAGCTCCGACATCGTCGCCGCCCTGCAGGAAAAAACCGCCACCGCCGGCCTCAGCCTCAACCGCCGGCCCCAGCCACGGCTGGAGCAGCGGTTGTTCTTGCGCCAGCGCTACGCGTTCTTTTGCGGCAAGCACCACGCGCTGTTCGGCCAGGCCGAAGGCGACCTGCAGCGGGAGAATTTTGTCAGTTTCACCAGCGACCAGATCGGCGGCATGCTCTCGCCGCTGACCATCTTCCGCGACCAGCAGGGCTTCGCCGGGCGCATCGTCGCCTCGTCGCCGAGCCTGGAAGAGGTGCGCCGCCTGGTGATCGCCGGCTTCGGCATCGGCTGCCTGCCCGAGCATGTGGTGGCGCCGGATGTGGATGCAGGGTTGTTGTGGAAACTGCCGCCGCAGGAAGGCATTGTCGACGTCGACATCCACCTGTTGTGGAACAAGGACCAGCGCATGAGCCGTGCTGAAAGCCTGTTCGTCGAGGCCTTGCTGTCGGCCGCCACATCTGTGATCTAGCTGCAATCCTATAGGCGATCAGCGGCCGAGCGGTAGGCTTGCCCACGTTCGCGCTTACCTATCGCCACGACCACGACAACCACCCGATCATCCTCGACGCGGTAGACCACCCGATAGCCGCTGGCCTTGAGCTTAATCTTGAAATGGTCAGGCAAATCACGCATTGCATCCGCCCCAACCCTGGGGGAGAGCAGACGCTCCTTGAGTTTTCTCCTGGCTTGCTCGCGCACGGTGTGCCCAAGCTTCTTCCATTCTTTCAGCGCCGAAGGCAGAAACTCGAGCTCATAAGTCATCCAGTTCGACCGGGATGCCTTTCTCTCCCGCACGCGCCTTTACCAATGCCGCAAGCTCCATGTCTTCCAGTCGCTCCATAATCGCCTCGTAGAGTTCAGCGGGCACCATGTAACCCATGACGCGATTATGGTTGAGAACGGCCACCGGTTTCCCCTGCGCATCGGCCATCACCGCCGTAGGATTCTTCTTTAGTTCCGAGACGCTGACGGTCACGTCGGCAAAGATGTTCTGCATATCGATCGCCCTCATTCAAGAGCCATAGATTGGTCTGAATTCAGGTCTTTTTCAAGCCGGCGCGCCATAGGCTTATCGCTTACAGGCTATGCGATACCCCGGTGACCCGCGCCCGCCCCAACCAGATATACGCCAGCGCCAGCAACCCAAGCCCCAGCGCGGCGAACACCGCCACCACCACCTGGCTGTAACGCGCCAACAGCGCCGGGAACCCCGTCACTTCACGAACCACCTGGATATCGGCACTGCCATCGGCATCACGAATGCTGATCCCACCCTGGCGGATCTGCGAATAGTCAGCGTCGAAGTACACCCAGACCTTGCTCTCGCTCACCCCGTCAATGGCCGGCAGGTCGATGCTGCTGGTCGGCGTCGGCACCAGCGTGTCGTTGCCGGCCGCATCGCGCACCTGCACCAGCCCCTTGGCCGGCAGGCGAATGTGCACGGCCTTGAGCGGTACACGGGCGGGGTTGGACAGCTCGATGAGCAGACCGGTGCGGTGGTCCACCAAGCCGGCCTCGAAGGGTCTGGCGAACAGGTGCAGGTACGGCGCCTGGGCCAAGTCGACCAGCTTGTCGATCTGCGGGTGGCTGAGGGCGCCTGCGCCGATCTCGCTGATCTGGGAATGCAGCCGCTCGTACTTGAGCAGGTCGTTGGCCTGGCTGATGCGCTCGTTGAACTGGCCCGGGTAGGTGAGATGGGCGTAGGTCAGGCGCGCCTGCAAACGGTCGTCGTCGCGCAACGCCATATAAAGCGTGGCGCCGACGGCAACCAGGGCCAGCAGGCCCACCAGGGATTTACCGACTTTCTCCCAACTCACCTTGAAGGTTCCTTGTTTGATGGGCGTGACGAGACGCAAGGCAGGCAAGGGTGCCAAGAACACCGGTTGCGGGCAAGGCCTGGCTGCCTGTGACGACACTATCGCGGGGCAAGCCCGCGACAGGAGCCTAGCCCACCTCGTGTTCGTGAGGTGGGGAGCATTCCCCACCCAGCCTCGGGTGTCTATCCCCAGGTTTGTGGCAGTTGCCCGAGCGTGTCTCATTCGCACTCCTGCAACATCTTGAAACACGTGGCGTTTAGCCACTTGCCGATTGGCACAGCGGTTGCTGACCCCTGTTCAAGGCACATCGCCACTTATCGCAGTGGCAACAGATGCCAACCTGCACAACACGGGGCATACGGCAATGAAGAAACCAGTGGCAACATCGACCCAGGTGTTCAGGTTGTCCTCCCTCACGGCGCTGCTGCTCAGCCTGGGGATGGCCAACGTGTTCGCTGGGTCGCTTGACGACGTGAGCCAACCACCGCCCACCGACCCTTCCGCCTTCAGCGACCCGGCCGCCGATCCGGTAGCCCAGGCGGCTGCGCTGGAGGCCTTAAAGAACATGCCCGAGGCCAACGAAGGCTCGCTCGAACTGAGCAACGGGGTCTACGGCACCCGTGCCACGGTGACCAGCGACAATGCCCTGCCCCCGGCGCAGCAGACCTCACGTAAATACCCCACCAATGGCAAGCCCAGCCCATTGTTCGGCGCCGAACCCTTTACCCAGCAGCTGCTGCTGTTCGAAGAATTCGGCCCCGAGAAACTCGACCCGGCCACCCCGCCCTACAGCCTGACCTTCCCGCCCCCGGTGCTCGGTGCCGCGCCCGCGCAGGACCCAGACTACGCCGCGCGCAGCAGCCCCAACGGCAATGCCCTGGAGGCGTTCCTCACCCAACCGGGGCTGACACCGTTCCCGTCGCAGTACGCCAACGTGCTCGACCGCAACCCGTGGAAGGCGCAGATCGAGATGTTCCTCAACCGCAGCGGGGTCGGCTCTCCCGCCGAGGGCCGCCCACCAGGAAAGGGCTGGTCGCACCAGCGCTGGAACGAGTTCTACCCCCAGGCCGCATTCAAGACTGCGCAGGCCGGAGCACGCATCAACCAGGGCCTGCGCGACCGCAAGCAACTGCACAACTACGCCAAGGGCGAATTCGCCCCGGGCGGACTGTACTACCAGACCTCCGACATCCCCACCACCCTGGGTACCACCAAGGGTATTGATACCCGCTTCCACCCGAAAATGCCCCTGCAGGGCCACAAGGCGCTGTGGACCTTCGACGGCACCTTCCCGGTCAAGCTGCTGATGGTGCGCTATGGCCAGCCGGTGCTGATGCGCCACTACAACGCCCTGCCGATCGACCCCTCGGCCAACAACGGCTTCGGCCTGCACACCATCTCCACCCACGAGCACAACGGCCACTCGCCGGCCGAGAGCGACGGCTTCGCCAACGCCTACTTCTTCCCCGGCCAGTACTACGACTACCGTTGGCCGATCCAGCTGGCCGGCTACGACACCATCAACACCCGCGCCCAGGACCCGCGCGCCGCCTTCCCCTGCGCGCCGGGCGAAACCCTGTACGTCAACGATGCCTCCCCGGGCCTCAAGACCTGCGAGAACGGCAGCATCAAGATCCGCGGCGATTGGCGCGAGACCATGAGCACCCACTGGTTCCACGACCACATGCTCGATTTCACGGCGCAGAACGTCTACAAGGGCAACGCGGTGATGATGAACTACTACTCGGCCATCGACCGTGGCAACGAAGCCCTGCAGGACGGCGTCAACCTGCGCTTCCCCAGCGGCGCGGCGATGCCGTGGGGTAACCGCGACTACGACGTCAACCTGGTGATCGCCGACAAGGCGTGGGACGCCAACGGCCAGTTGTGGTTCAACCCGTTCAACACCGACGGTTTCCTCGGCGACCAGATCCTGGTCAACTGGCAGTATCAGCCCAAGCTCAAGGTGCGCGCGCGCAGCTATCGTTTTCGCCTCCTCAACGGCTCGGTGTCGCGCTACTTCAAGTTTGCCGTGGTGCGTGAAATCGCCGGCAACGGCGGCGAGTTCAAGGGCCCGAGCGGCTCCAACGTCTCCTATGCCCGCGTGCCGTTCCACATGATCGCCAACGACGGCAATATCATGGAACATGCCGTGCCGTTCGACGGCACCCTCGACCTCAACGGTGACGGCAACCTGCAGGACAACAACGCCATCCTGCCGCTGCAGGGCATCGCCGAGCGCTACGACATCATCATCAATTTCGCCAAAAACGGGATCAAGGTCGGCGACAAGCTGTACTTCGTCAACCTCATGGAGCACGACACCGGAAAGGGCCCGAAACAGTCCATACCCCTGGCCGACGTGTTGTCGGAGAAGTACAAGGCGGTGATCAAGCAGACCAGCAAAGGCCCGGAATGGGATGGCGGCGACCCGATTGTCGGCAAGTTCATGCAGTTGATCGTGCAACCCTATACCGGCCAGGACCTCAGCATGGACCCGAGCTTGTATGAACCGGCCAAGCCCGGCAAAACCGCCGGATTGGTGATGATCCCCCTGTCGATCGACCGCAACAGCGCCAGTGACCAGACCAAGATCAAGGCCGCCCGCCACCGCGAGTTCATTTTCGGCCGCTCCGACGGCACCGACAGCACCCCCTGGACCATCAAGACCGACGGCGGCTTCGGCTACACCATGGACCCACGGCGCATCAGCGCCGCCCCGCAACTGGCCAATGAGGCCACCGACGGCGGCTTCAGCGGCGACGGCACCCTGGAAGTGTGGAAGATCAAGAACGGCGGCAACGGCTGGAGCCACCCGGTGCACGTGCACTTCGAGGAAGGGGTGATCCTCAGCCGCGACGGCAAGGCCCCGCCGGAATGGGAAAAATGGGCACGCAAGGACGTCTACCGCATCGGCCCGGACAGCGACTCTTCGGAAGAAGTGGAAATGGCCATCCGCTTCCGTGAGTTCGCCGGTACCTACATGGAACACTGCCACAACACCCAGCACGAAGACACCTCGATGCTGTTGCGCTGGGACCTCGAGCACCCCGGCCAGTTCCAGATGATGCCGACGCCATTGCCTGGCTGGGATGGCGTGGAGTATGTCAACTCCGCGGCCCTGCCGACCTTCCGCACCTCGAGCAGCGGCTCGGGCAACGACAGCAACAAGCCGCCGGTGGCGGTCAACGACAGCGCCGCGACCATGGCCGGCAGGCCGATCGTGCTCAACGTGCTGGCCAACGACACCGACCCCGACGGCAACCTGCCGCTGAGCGTCAGCAGCCTGGCCCAGCCCGACTCCGGCCAGGGCACGGTCAGCAGCAACGGTACCCAGGTCACCTACACCCCACCGGGCACCGTCGCCACGGCGTTCACCGCCAGCTTCACCTACGCCGCACGCGACGCCAAGGGCCTCGAATCCCTGGCCCCGGCCACGGTGAGCATCGCGGTTTCGCCCGCCGTGCCGATGGACGAGATCCAGGTCACCAGCGCTTCGGTGCAGTTGCGCAGCAACAGCCGCTGGACCTGGGAGGTTTCCGGTACCACCTCGGTGGCCGCCGGCAACAGCATCCGGGTGACCAGCAACACCACCAGCGGGCCGCTCGACCTGGGCCTGGCAACGCTGAGCGCCAGCGGTTCCGGCGCGCGCTGGAAACTGTCGGTAACCACCACCGGCAGCGGCCCGGCCTCGCCACCGGCGGTAACGGTCAAGTCGGCGCTGGGGCAGAGCGTGACGGTACCGTTGAGCATACGTTGATATCGCCAAGACCCGACAGGGAATTGGCGTGGGAGCGGGCTTGCCCCGCGATGAACGCACCGCATGGCACCGGCTCTGCCGGTGTTCGCGGGGCAAGCCCGCTCCCACGCTGCCCTGGCCTGCCCCTGACCAGAGGGTAAAACCATGCCCCGCCTCTTCCGCCTGCTGCTCCTGTTGCTGCTTACCCTCAGCCTCGCCTGGTCGCTGCCCCCCAGCACCCGCGCAACGCCCTCCAGCCCCTGGGGTGCCAACTACTTCCCCAACATTCCCTTGCTCACCCAGGACGGCCGCCAGGTGCATTTCTTCGACGACCTGATCAAGGACAAGGTGGTGGCCATCAATTTCATCTTCACCGGCTGCGGCGACTCCTGCCCGGTGGAGACCGCCCGCCTGCGCCAGGTACAGAAGCTGCTGGGCGAACGCGTCGGCCAGGACATCTTCATCTACTCGATCAGCATCGATCCCTACAACGACACGCCCGCCACCCTCAAGCGCTACGCGGAAAAATTCGCCATCGGCCCCGGCTGGTCCCTGCTCACCGGCGAGGCCGCCGACATCGAACAGCTGCGCCGCAGCCTGGGCCTGTACATCGAAGGCCTGGAGAATGGCCGCAGCAAGGACCACAACCTCAGCCTGATAATAGGCAACCAGGCCACCGGCCGCTGGATGAAGGCCTCGCCCTTCGAAAGCCCGTACATCCTCGCCGACCGCCTGGCCAACAGCCTGCACAACTGGAAAACCGCCAGCGCCCAGCACCGCGACTACACCCTGGCCCCCGACATCCGCCCGCCGAGCAAAGGCGAACAACTGTTCAGGACCCGCTGCTCGTCGTGCCATACCTTGGGCGACGCGGAGCCAGGCGCCACCCGTGGCATCGGCCCGGATCTGCTGGGGGTGACCCGGCAACGGGACGAACTGTGGTTGAAGCGCTGGCTGATGGAGCCTGATCGGATGCTCGCGGAGAAAGACCCGTTGGCGATGCTGCTGTTCACGCAGTACAACCAGTTGGCGATGCCCAACATGCGATTGGGGGAAACCGAGGTGGCCGCCTTACTGGGGTATCTGGACGAAGAAACCACTCGGCTGAATGGGCAGTAGATGCCTGCTGGCGGCCACCCTGCAGCGCTTGCCAAACGTTGTGTCCGACATCCAGAGGGATGCGCGCTTGATGGCACTGCACACCGTCAAGATTGCGACCAGAGCGGCCAGGCGAGCAGAAAACCGGCCAGGCTCAGGCACAGAATGATCCAACCGATATAAATGGGCGGCGCGGCGCCCGTACGCTGCCTAACCCCACTGGACACCCTGATGACCGGCGCAGTGCCCAGCGTGATCAACGCTTGCAATGCCATAAGCAGGCCAGGCTGCGCAGGCTGGTAGTACCAGGCGCCCAACAACAAGGCAAAACCGGCGAAGGCAATGACCATCCAGCCCCAGCCAACCAAGTGGATCAATGCCAGCAGTAGTAGCCGCTGAGCGTCATCCAGATCGCGCCAGCTGCGCGAAAGCGCCACGCTGTGATAGGGCATGAACTGTTTGCGCGTGCTGTAGACCACACCTACAAACAGAACGAGCAGCAAGGCGGCGCCGTAGAAAGACGATGAAGCGACCATCAGGGTCGACATTGCATGGCTCCTGAGCGTGCACCGCCCACATGGCCAGGTGCGTGCGCCGATGATGGCGCAGGCTTCCCTCCGGCAACTACTGGCAAAACTGCCAGGTCCCCCCACCTTGGCCCCTTGACCAGCGCGTCCAGCCCACTCCATGCTCGACCGCTTCCACCCCACGCTCAAGGAATGACCGCATGAAGCTGGAAACACTCGCCATCCACGCGGGCTTCAGCCCCGACCCGACCACCAAGGCGGTGGCCGTGCCGATCTACCAGACCACCTCGTTCGCCTTCGACGACACCCAGCACGGCGCCGACCTGTTCGACCTCAAGGTCGCCGGCAACATCTACTCGCGCATCATGAACCCCACCAACGATGTGCTCGAACAGCGCATGGCCGCCCTCGAAGGCGGGGTTGGCGCGCTGGCAGTGGCTTCGGGCATGGCCGCCATCACCTATGCCATCCAGACCGTGGCCGAGGCCGGCGACAACATCGTCTCGGTAGCCAAGCTGTACGGCGGCACCTACAACCTGCTGGCCCATACCCTGCCGCGCCAGGGCATCACCACCCGCTTCGCCGCCCACAACGACATCGCCGCCCTCGAGGCGCTGATCGACGAACGCACCAAGGCGGTGTTCTGCGAGTCCATCGGCAACCCTGCCGGCAATATCGTCGATATCGCCGCGCTGGCCGAGGCCGCCCACCGCCACGGCGTGCCGCTGATCGTCGACAATACCGTGGCCACGCCAATCCTCTGCCGCCCGTTCGAGCACGGCGCTGATATTGTCGTGCACTCGCTGACCAAGTACATCGGCGGCCACGGCACCAGCATCGGCGGCATCGTCATCGACTCGGGCAAATTCCCCTGGGCCGATCACACGCAACGTTTCGCCCTGCTCAATACTCCCGACCCGTCCTACCACGGCGTCACCTACACCGAAGCCTTCGGCCCCGCCGCCTTCATCGGCCGCTGCCGCGTGGTGCCGCTGCGCAACACCGGCGCCGCGCTGTCGCCGTTCAACGCCTTCCTGATCCTGCAAGGCCTGGAGACCCTGGCTCTGCGCATGGAGCGCCATACCGAGAACGCGTTCAAGGTTGCCCGCTACCTGCAGGAACACGACCAGGTGGCCTGGGTGAAATACGCAGGCCTGCCCGATCATCCCGAGCACCAACTGGCCCAGCGCTACACCGGCGGCAAGCCGGCCTCGATCCTGTCGTTCGGCATCAAGGGCGGCCAGGCCGCCGGGGCGCGCTTCATCGATGCGCTGCAACTGGTGGTGCGCCTGGTGAACATCGGCGACGCCAAGTCGCTGGCTTGCCACCCCGCCTCCACCACCCACCGCCAGCTCAACGACGACGAGCTGGAAAAGGCCGGTGTGCCGCGAGACATGGTGCGCCTGTCGATCGGTATCGAGCACAGCGATGACATCATCGCCGACCTCGCCCAGGCCCTGGAGGCCAGCCGCGGCTGATCCACCCGCGCCCCACCCAATGCCGACGGCGGGCGCCCACTTGCAGAACCGGAACCGCGCGCAATGACCCTCTTCTACCTGAAACTCCTCGTCACCCCGCTGCTGATGTGGACCATCTCACTCGCTTCACGGCGCTGGGGCGGCCTGCTCGGCGGTTTGCTGTCCGGCCTGCCGATCACCTCGGCGCTGGTGATGACCTTCCTGTGCCTGGAGCAAGGCACGGCCTTCGCCCTGGGCGCGGTGCCGGGTGCGCTGGGTGGGCTGGCGGCCGTGCAGGCCACCTACACCTTCTACCTGTTCGCCACGCGCAAGCTCGGCATCGCTGCGGCGGTATCGCTGGCGATCCTGTTCTATGGCCTGGCGGCCTATGCCTTTACCCACTGGGGCGGGTTGTACCTGTCGATCGGCGTGGCGCTGCTGCTGATCGGCGTGCTGATCCGCGCCAGTGGCCGCGAGCCAAGCCCCGATACGCTTGCCCAGCCCCGGCACCGCTATTGGGAGATCCCCCTGCGCATGGTGTCCGCCACCGCGCTGCTGATGCTCACCACCAGCCTGGCCAGCTGGCTGGGGCCGGCGACCAGCGGAATGTTGGCGCCGATCCCGGTGATCGCCTGGCCGTTGGTGGTGTTCGCCCATGTACAGGGCGGCCGCGCCGGGATGGCGGCGATGGTGCGAGGTAATGCCATCGGCGCGGTAGGGGTGATTGCGTTCTACCTGGCGATGGCGGGGTTGCTCGAACATACGGGCGTCGCCATTACCATGCTGGTTGCGATGGCGACCGCCGTTGGCCTGACCATCGCCCTGGCAGCACTATTGAAAGGGCGTACCTAGCTGCCGCAATCGACGGCACATTGGTATCACGGACATTGATACCCCGTACCGCGTCTTGCGCCAGGGCCTGGGCCCCTTCGAAAAATCGATGATGGCAAACTGGCATTCCGCCAAACCTCGACAATACTGGCTCGTCACATGGATTCCTTGCCCACAACAACAAAAGGGATTTTGCGATGAGCCAGCCCCAACCCTTGGACGTCGCCATCATCGGCGGCGGTGTCTCCGGTACCTACAGCGCCTGGCGCCTGCAACAGGCCCACGGCGACAGCATGCGTATCCAGTTGTTCGAATATGGCGACCGCATCGGCGGGCGGCTGTTCAGCGTCAAGCTGCCCGGCCTGCCCAACGTGGTCGCCGAGGTGGGCGGCATGCGCTACATGCCCGGCGCCGACGGCCATGTGATGGTCGACACCCTGGTGCAGCACCTGGGCCTGCCGAGCAAGGACTTCCCCATGGGCAACGAACTGCCCAAGGACGCGCCCATCGGCGCCCAGGACAACCTGTTCTACCTGCGCGGCCAGCGCTTCCGATTCCGCGATTTCGTCGAGGCGCCGCACAAGATTCCCTACGACCTGGGCTGGACCGAGCGCGGCTACAACCCCGAAGACCTCCAGGTCAACGTGATGAACAGCATCTACCCCGGCTTCGACAAGCTGAGCCTGGCCGAGCAGATGCAGGTGCAGGTGTTCGGCAAGCCGATCTGGCGCTATGGCTTCTGGGATCTGCTCTACCGCGTGCTGAGCAACGAGGGCTACCAGTTCATGAAGGACGCCGGCGGCTACGAGGCCAACGTCGCCAACGCCAGCGCGGTAACCCAGCTGCCCGCCACCGAATACAGCGACGCCACCGTGTTCCGCACGCTCAAGGATGGCTTCCAGAGCCTGCCGCTGACCCTGGCCCAGCGTTTCAGCGAACAGGCCGGCGGCCGGGTGCCCGCCGACCAGCGCATCCAGATGAACCGCCGCCTGGCCGCCCTGAGCTACAGCGACGACACCGAGTACCCCTACCGTCTGCACCTGCGCCACACCGAGACCGTCAACGGCAAGACCCACGACCTCGAAGGCGAGGACATCGTCCACGCCCGTCAGGTGATCCTCGCCCTGCCGCGCCGCGCGCTGGAGCTGATCGACTCACCGCTGTTCGACGACCCGTGGCTCAAGGACAACCTCGGCTCGGTGCTGGTGCAGTCAGCGTTCAAGCTGTTCCTGGCCTACGAGCAACCCTGGTGGCGCAACCTGGGCCTGGTGGCCGGGCGCTCGGTCACCGACCTGCCGATCCGCCAGTGCTACTACATGGGCACGGAGTGCGATCAGGCCGGTGGCGAGAACACCTTCAACTCGCTGCTGATGGCCTCCTACAACGACATCGGCACCGTACCGTTCTGGAAAGGCCTGGAAGACGGCCCCGAATTCATCGGCTACACCCCGCGCAGCCTCGAAGGGCGCATCGCCAGTGACGCGGTGGTGCCGCGCACGCAGTTCCAGATCAGCGACGAGATGGTGCGCATCGCCCAGCGCCAGGTCACTCAGCTGCACGCCCAGGTCGAGCTGCCGGCCCCCTACAGCGCCGTGTACCACGCCTGGGATGCCGACCCCTACGGTGGCGGCTGGCATGAGTGGAAGGCCAACTACCGCCTGGACCTGATCATCCAGAAGATGCGCCACCCGGTGAAGGACCAGCAGGTGTTCATCGTCGGCGAAGCCTATTCCTATGGCCAGGGTTGGGTCGAAGGCGCGCTGACCACCGCCGAGTCCGCCTTGCAGGAGTTCTTCGAACTGCCGCGCCCCAACTGGCTACCGGCCTCCTACCAACTGCTGCCGACCCCGGCACCGGAAGAAATCGACTACGCCACGCCGCCCATGCCCGGCCACGCGCCGCAGGTGCTCGAGGCCATCACCCAGGCCATCTGCGCGGGGGTCAAGCCATGAGCACCTTTACCGTGGCCGACTACCTGCTGACCCGGCTCAAGGAGTTGGGCCTGGACAAGGTGTTCCAGGTGCCGGGGGATTATTGCTCCAGGTTCATGAGCGCGCTGGACGCCTTCGACGGCATCGACGCCGTGGGCGAAGTCTATGAGATGGGCGCCGCCTACAGCGCCGACGGCTACGCCCGTGTGCACGGCCTGGGCGCGGTGTCGCTGCAGTACGGGGTGGGCACCTTCAGCGCGGTGAACGCCATCGCCGGCGCCTACGTCGAGCGCAACCCGGTGGTGGTGATCTCCGCCAGCCCCTCGACCAGCGACCGGCTCAAGGCCAATGCCCAGAACGTGCTGTTCCATCACTCCACCGGCAACTTCGAGGCCGACCGCAACGTGCTGGAGCAGGTGACCGTGGCCTGCGAGATCCTCGCCGACCCGCACCGCGCGCCGTGGCAGATCGACAACGCGCTGATCGCCGCCCTCACCCACCGCCAGCCCATCTACCTGGAGGCCTACCAGGACATCTGGGGCGCCGAGGTCAGCCGCCCCCACGGCCAACTGACCCCAGCCCCGCGCCCGTCCAACCCCCAAGCCCTGCAAAGCCTGGTCGAGGCCACCGTGCAACGCCTGGCCACGGCGCGCCAGCCGCTGGTACTGCTGGGCGTGGAGATCATCCGCTACGGTTTGCAGGACGCCGTGCAACGCCTGATCGACAGTTGTGGCCTGCCCTTCTCCACCACCCTCGACGCCAAGACCGTGCTCGACGAAAGCCAGGCGCCGTTCATCGGCACCTACGCCGGCCCCGCCTCGCGCCCGGAAACCTCGGCCCGGGTGGATGCCTGCGACTGCATCCTGGCCATCGGCGTGATCTTCACCGATGACTACCTCGACCTGCTCAAGGCCCGCTATGGCGAAATCGTCCAGGTGAACTGCGAGCTGGCCCGCGCCGGCGCCGACTACTACCCCAACGTGCGCCTGCCCGACTATGTCGAGGCCCTGCTCAAGGCCCTGAAGGTGGACACCCAGTTCCCCCGCCCGGGCACCGCCCTGGCCGCCTCGCGCCCGCTGCTGGGCAGCGGCGCGGTGCCCAGCGCGCTGAGCTATGCGAGCTTCTTCGACAGCCTGGTGAACTTCGCCCAGGAGCATCGCCTGTGGCAGACCAGCACGTTGATCCTCGGCGAAAGCTCGTCGCTGTACGTGGCCAGCAACATCAACGGCATGCCCCGCGGCAGCTTCATCTCCGACGCCATCTGGGGCTCGCTCGGCCACGAGACCGGCTGCGCCCTGGGCGTGGCGCTGGGCAGCGGCCGGCGCCCGGTGGTGGTGGCCGGCGATGGCGGGTTCATGATGGTCAGCCAGTCGCTGGCAGCGCTGGCGCGCAACAAGATCAATGCCGTGGTGTTCGTGATGAGCAACCAGGTGTATGCGATCGAGCAGGCCTTCGTCGACCCCGACGCGTTCACGCCCGAGGGTGAGTTCGCGCCGTTCGATACCCTGCCCGCGCTGGACTATACGGCGCTGGCCAGCGGCTATGGCGCGCTGGGGTATCGGGTGGAAACGGTGGACGAACTGGAACGCTTGCTGCCGCAGTTGCTGATGGTGGTGCAGCGGCCGGTACTGGTGGAGGTGAAGATTGCCGAGAAGGACTTCGCCGAGCAGATCAAGCGGCTGGCCGGGGTGAGTTGAGAGGTACCAGCTGCGCTGCTGATCGCGGGACAAGCCGGTGCCACGCCACGTGTGACACCTAGACGAAAACAGCCGCTTTCGATTGCTCGAAAGCGGCCCGTGTCGTTACACCGACGTTCAACTGTCGCTTTGTTCCCGCTTCACCGGCAACTGCCCATCGATCATCGCCTTGGCCATGCCGCTGAGGTAGTACGTCGCCCGCATCAGCGTCTGTGCCTCCTTCGGTTGGCTCAACGCCTGGTAGGTGAGCCCGGTGATGCAACCCAGGATGATCGTTGTTTCCTGCAGCACGTCCTCGGTCGGCATGCCCGGGATCGCCTGCACCCAGTCACGCACCGCGTACCGCTTGGTGCGGCCGACCAGGCTGACGATCTTCAAATCGCCAATGCCCTTTGCGTGTTCGTCCTTGTCCATGACCTTGCCCCCTGGAAAAAGAAAGAGCCCGTCGCGGTTCATCCTCCAGAACCGCCAGACCGAACCGCGCGATCCCTGCGCAGTAAGCTGCCCAGTGGTCCGGCCTGTTCCAGCGGGTGAAGCGCGACGAGCAGGCCGAGACTAAAGCGAGCGCCAATCCGCCACAACGGGCTACCGGGGGGAAAAGGTACCTTTAGGAAAAGGCCTACATAAACAACGGAAGAATGACTGTAGGACCCACATAAATCGCCAAGATCATTGTCAGCAAACGCCCCACACATCAGCAGGCTCGTTCCACCGACCACGGCATGGACAAACCGGACTGGCCTGCCAACAGCCCCGGTTTGCCTCGATCACTCAGCCTGTGGCTTCCCCCGCCCTAACCGGGCATGCCACAGATGCGCGGCACCACGACCTCCCAACGCTGGCAGGGGTACTTGTCCCAGTGTTCCTCACTGCCTTCCTCCCGGTAGCGCACGACGATATCAGCCACCTCACATCGCTCGACCGAGAATCCCGGCTCGAAGGCCTTGGCAGTTCGCCCGACCACCTGCCCCCGCTGGTTGAGGATCAGGTAGCTCTCGCCCTGAGGCCTCAGTGTCAGTGGTGCGCCAGGGCGCAAGTCGCGCACCCGCGAATGGATGTCGTCATCTTCTGCATGGCGCCCCACATGGCCAAGGTTGACATCCTTGAGGGTCAATTGCTGATAGCGCCGGTCAAGGGCCGGGTCGTGGCATCCGGCGAAGACCTGACGCGGGATGCTGGCGGGCAGGCAACCGCTGAAGAGGTTGTTCACGGTGAACTCGCACAAGGTCAGGGTCTGCTCGGCACGGGTCATGCCGACGTAGTACAGGCGACGCTCCTCTTCGAGTGTCTCCCGCTTGTCGACCCAGCCCCCGTCCAGGAGCACCACATGGCGGAACTCCAGGCCCTTGGCCGAATGCACGGTTCCCAGATACAGGCCGTTGCCCGCTTGCCGGCGCACCTCGCGCACATAGTCGTACAAGCTCTGGCTGATCGTCGCAGGCTTCACCTGGAGGTCGCCGAACTCGACCCGGAGCTCGTCGAAGGCCGCCTCGAAAAAGGCCGTCGAGTACTCATCGAGCAGCGCCCGCACCCGCTGCCACGCCTGATCGATGGCCAGGGGCTCGGCCAGTTGCGCGAGGCAGTCGACCACCGCCACGAAGTCTCGCTGACGGGTCGGCGGCAGACCACTGTCCTTGTCCGACGCCAGGTGATACGGCACCCCATTGTGTTCGCACCAGGCCTGGACCGCCAGCAGGTATCGGTGATTGCGGGCGAGTATCGCGCAGCCCTGCCAAACACCGTTCTCGAGCACCAGCAGGCGTTGCAACTCCTGCAGCGCGGCTTGGGCCTGGCGGTTGCCGAACGGCCGATCGGCCGGGTCGACAGTCAGGCGCAACACTTGGCCGCAGCGTTGAGGATCCAGCGCCTGCCACTCGCCGCCCTGCGGATCGTCCCGGCGTCGTACGTCGATTGCAATGGGATTGCCGAGCTTCATTCGCTGGCCGTTGAGACCGATCAGGTGGTTGGCCGCCGCGATGATGCAGGCGCTGGAGCGGTAGTTCTCCACAAGGAAGGCTTCCTGCGCCTCGTAGTCCCTGCGGAAAGCCTCAATGTAGCGGTTGTTGGTATCACGAAACGCGTAGATGTTCTGATCGTCGTCGCCCACGGCCATGATGCATGGCCTGGCTTCATCGGACGAACCACGATCGGCCAGGGCGCTGACCAGCCGGTACTGCAGCTCGTCGATGTCCTGGTACTCGTCCACCAGGATATGCCGGTAGCCGCGCAGCAACATCGCGCGCAGGTTGGCACGCGCTTCGTCGAGCTCGTCCTCGGTCACGCCGTCTTCATCGTCGGCGTTCATCACCAGCGAGCCTTCGAGCAGTTTCACCGCGTCCTGCATCAGATTGCCCAGCGTGGTCTCATCCACCTCGTCGCCGCGCTGGAAACGCGTACCCGTCAGGCGCATGGCCAGGCTGTGATAGGTCATCACGCTGACCCCGTAGGCATCGGCGCCCACCAGTGTCAGCAGGCGTTTGCGGATCTCGTTGGCGGCATGACGGTTGAAGGTCAGCGCGACGATGGCGCTGGCAGGCACCCGGCGCACCCGCAACAGGTAGGCGATACGGTGCACGATGACCCGTGTCTTGCCCGAACCGGGCCCGGCGAGCACAAGTCTGTTGCTGTCCAGATCGTCGGTGACGATACCGCGCTGGGTATCGCTCAGGTCCTCGACGATCATTCGCCACGACGCCTCGCTGGTGGAGTACTTGAGCACCGACTCGCGACCGGCGAAATAGTCCTTGAGGAAATCCGCCTTGTCCGCCGTGAAGTAGTCGTCGACCAATTGGTGCGCCACCTTCGGGTCCTGCAGCCAGCACTCGGCGTACTCGCGCATCACATGCACCTGGATACGCTTTTCGCGGTAATGCTCATCGAGGCCCTGGTAGTCGTCCTTGAGAAAGCGACCGCGCTGGGGATCGACCTTGATGGTCATGGCCCGGCGCATCACGGTCATGCCGTGGTTGAGGCTGAATACCTCCTGGCGATGCAGGAACAGCAGCACCCGTTCGACATACCTTTCACGGTTGTCCGCAACCCGGTCGCGCAGCTCCAGGTCCTGCTCGATCAGCCCGACCAGCTCACCGAAGGTGGCTTCGACCAACTGGTTCTTGCCCCGCTTGGAGAGTTTGCGAATCAGGTGGTTCAGCAGCTTCGTGGCGATGATGCCGCGGGTCTCACTGACGGCCTTCAGGCCTGCCCAGCCTTCGGCATGACGGAAACGCACCTTGATGTACTCGTGGCTGAGCTGGCGCATCTCGAAACTGTTGTTGCGCCGCTCGGAAATCGCATCGCGATCCGGCGACAGCCCGCGCAACAGGCGCAACACATGCAGGGGCAGCAGGTTCTTGCGTCCGAGGCGGAGCTTGAGCATCGAGGTCAGCGCCGTCACGTTGATGTCCTGCCATCCCGCGCCCGGCGCGTCGGGCGCTTGCTCGGCCAGGGTATCCAACAGCGCCCGCTCGAGTTCCAGCAACTGCTGCAGCAACTGCGGCGAAGCATCCGCCTGGCCATAGCTGAGCACCGCCGTGAACTGGGTGTCGCTCACCAGCAACTCGCGCTTTTCCAGGTCCTTGAGCACATGGCCGACCTCCTGGGGTTCCAGGCTGGTGAGGTCCACCAGCTTCTGGATATCGATACGCTCTGCGGGGCTGGCCTTGTGCAGGTAGCTCAGGATGGCCAGGTACTCCGCCTGACGACGCTCCGTCAACGCTGATGCGCGCAGCGTGCGCTCGGCCTCCTCAAGCGGCACGTCCACCCTGGAGGCGAAGATCTGCGTGTGGTTTTCTTCTCGTGTCAGATAGCCGCCACGCTCGAGCCAGGCAACCGCTGTGACCACCTTGGTTTCGGCATCCAGGGCATCGGCGTCGAACGAGGTCTGCACGCTGTCGTCCATAAGGATCTCACCCGCCGTGATCACCAGCTTGCCCCCACCTCGCCGCTTCGACTCACCGTTGAGTTTTTTCTGGATCTGCTGGATATCCCGCTGGCTCAGGCAGGCACGCTCGCACAGGCCGAACTGCGTCTCGATGTCCTGCGGGTCGTACAGCAACACACAATGCGCCGGCAACTGGTCACGCCCCGCCCGCCCGGCCTCTTGCAGATAATTCTCCAGCGAGCCGGGAATGTCGGCATGCACCACCAGGCGAATATCCTCCTTGTCCACCCCCATGCCGAAGGCGTTGGTGGCGACGATGGTCTGGATCTCGCCGTTCTTGTAGAGCCCCTGAACCTCGACCTTGTCCGCCGAATCCATCCCGGCATGGAAGTGTCGGCAACTGAGTCCCTGATGCGCGAGAAACTCCGCCATTTGCTCCGCCGCCTTGCGGCTGGCCACGAACACCACCGCCGCGCCAGCCTGTTGCCCAAGGTACTCCTCCAGCAGGCGATGGACCCGCTGCGCCTTTTCGCCGCGATCGCAGCGCATCACTTCGAAGGTCAGGTTGGTGCGCTCGTGGCTGCCGAGGAACTCATCGAACCTGACCCGCAGCACGCGCTTGAAGTGACTGCGAATATCCGCCAGCACCTCAGGCTTGGCCGTGGCCGTGAAGCAGCCGATGGGCGCCGGTTTGCGCGCACCGTGGTACTGGGCGATATAGCGCACGGCATAGTGGTAGTCGGGGCGGAAGTCGTTGCCCCACTTGGACAGGCAGTGGGCTTCGTCGAAGACCCAGCCGCCCACCTCGCGTTGCTCGATGGCGCTGCAGAACGCCTTGTTGCGAAACTGCTCCGGCGACACCAGCAGTATGCCGATGTCCCCCAGGCGGATCTTCTCCAGCACATCCGCGCGCTCGGGCATGTTGAGCAGGCCATTGAACGCCGCCGCGCAGTGCACGCCCTTTTTCAACAGGCCGTCGACCTGGTCCTTCATCAGTGACTGCAACGGCGAGACGATCACCGTGAGGCTGCCAGTGCGGTGGTAGCGATTGAGCGCCGGAATCTGGTAGGTCAGCGACTTGCCGCCACCGGTGGCCAGCACCGCCAGCACATGCTGGCCACGCATGCCGGCCAGGGTGATGTCATGCTGCAGGGGCTTGCCCGACGCCTCCAGGCGAAAATCCGGATAGTTGAAATAGCGCCTGAGTTCATGACGCGGGTCATGGGTGGTGAGGCAGTACTGGCAATCATCGCGGCCACAAGGCACATCGCGCAGTTCGCGGATCAGCGCGCCGACCTTGGGGAACTGATGTCGCACCCAGGGCGCCAGCACCGAATTGCCCCCAGACACCCGCAACCAGGCCAGCACATAGGCCAGCGGCAGGTGCATGTCGGGGTCCTGCAGGTCTTCGGCGAGCAGCTTGCCCAAGCGCGTACGGCACACCTTCAGGTCGCGATTGGCCTGGGCATCGCTCTCCTTCATCTGCTGCTCGATCAGCGGCCCGATTTCTTCTACCGCCACCGAATCCCGGCCGGTCAGCGCCTTGAACAGGCCTGCGGCGTCCTCCGCCGGCGTGGGCGCGAGCAGCGCCTGGTAGCAGAGCAACTCGCCGGGCTCGGTCTGCTGCAACTGGGCAAACGCCTGGCGCTGATCGTTGAACAAAGTGAGGGTGAGGCGGCAGTCGGCCAACGGCGAGTTGAGCGTGTCGCGCACCAGCTTGTAGTCCTTCACCAGCCGGTGGTAGGGGTTGCGCGGAAAGGCCAGTGGCGACAGACGCAAGGTGTCGATGCTCGGCAGGTCGTGCAACAGCATGTTCGACGCCTGCTGACGCAGGATGCGCAGATCGTGGGCAATCAGGTTGTGGCCCAGCAGGTAGTCGGCGCCTTCGGCAAGGTCATCGACCTTGGCCAGCACCTGGGCCAGGTCCTTGTTCACATCGCATTCGACCTCGCTGTCCGGATGCTTGCGCAGCGCACCGACCTTGAAGATCTCCTCCGGCTTGCCCGACCTGGCGGGCTTGACCTCCAGGTCGACGACGAGACTTTTATCCTGGGTAAACGAAAACATTCCTACGCAATCCTTGCCCGAATATTACAGAGGCGCCAGATTACAGGCTAAATGCCATCAGCAGAACCCTGGGCCTCCCCACCCCGTGCCAGTCATGATGCCGGCTTAGACCCCTCTGCCCTGCTCGAGCACTTCAGGCTACGATGACAGCTCGCCCCTCCAGGCCCAGCCACCGCCATGCCCAGAACGAGCAAAGTCACCGACCCGTCCTACGAGCTGATGGACGACCACGAAGGCGCCTCGCTGATCTACCGCCAGCACGGTTTCCCCAGCCCGCTGGTGCGTTGGCACTTCCACAAGGAGTACGAGCTGCACCTGATCGTCGCCAGCGCCGGCAAGGTGTTCATCGGCGACTACATCGGCAACTTCGCCCCCGACACGCTGTTCCTCACCGGCCCCAACCTGCCGCACAACTGGATCAGCCAGGTCGGCCCCGACGAAGTGGTGGGCAAGCGCGACATGCTGGTCAACTTCACCGACCAGGTACTTGAAGACGGCAGCCAGGTGTTCGCCGAGCTCACCCAGCTGGCACCGCTGCTGGCGCGGGCACGCTATGGCATCGAGTTCCGCGACCCGGCACTGATCCAGGAGAGCCGCCAGCTACTGCAATGTATCGCCGACAGCCGCGGCATGACCCGCCTGGGATACTTTTTTATCCTCATGGAACAGCTCGCCGCCTGCGATGACTACCAACTGCTGTCCACCGTCACCTCCTCGCAGCTGGCCGACGAACACAACGTCGAGCGTATCAACCGGGCGGTGGACTACATCTTCCAGCACTACGCCCAGGACCTGAGCCAGAACGAGGTGGCCGAACACCTGGGCATGACGCCGACCTACTTCTCGCGGTTTTTCAAGCAGGCCGCCGGGCGCGGCTTCGTCGAGTTCGTCAACCGGCTGCGGGTGAGCAAGTCGTGCGAGCTGCTGGCCAAGGGCGAGCTGCCGGTGACCGAGGTGTGCTTCGAATCGGGCTTCAGCAACCTGTCGAACTTCAACCGGCGCTTCCTGCAACTCAAGGGCATGACCCCTTCCGACTACCGCAGCCTGGTGACCCAGCGGCTGACCGAGCAGAACCGCGCCTGAGCCTTGGGGCGCGTAGCAGTCCCAGCTCATCCACTGCAAAAAAGTATCAGCCAAGGTGCAGGCAAGGCTTTGTCGGCATCGCCGTGCACGGGTGTAATCAGCGCCGAGCGATACAAAAACAATAAGGGAGTTCACTGATGAACGACTCGATCAAGGCCTGCCTGGCCGCCGCCTGCCTCAGCCTGCCGCTGCATGCCCAGGCCGCCGACACCCTGACCATCGCCACGGTCAACAACAACGACATGATCCGCATGCAGCGCCTGGCCAAGGTGTTCGAGCAGCAGCACCCGGACATCCAGCTCAAGTGGGTGGTGCTCGAAGAGAACGTGCTGCGCCAGCGCCTGACCACCGACATCGCCACCCAGGGCGGCCAGTTCGACGTGCTGACCATCGGCATGTACGAAGCCGCGCTGTGGGGCGCCAAGGGCTGGCTGGCGCCGATGACCGACCTGCCCGCCGACTACAACCTCGACGACGTGTTCCCCTCGGTACGCAACGGCCTGTCGGCCAACGGCACGCTGTACGCCCTGCCCTTCTACGCCGAAGCCTCGATCACCTACTACCGCAAGGACCTGTTCGAGCAAGCCGGGCTGAGCATGCCCGAGCAACCCACCTGGACCCAGCTCGGCGAGTTCGCCGCCAAGCTCAACCACCCCGACCAGGGCCAGTACGGCATCTGCCTGCGCGGCAAGGCCGGTTGGGGCGAGAACATGGCGCTGATCGGCACCGTGGCCAATGCCTTCGGCGCACGCTGGTTCGATGAGCAATGGAAACCCGAGTTCAGCGGCAGCGAGTGGAAGAACGCGCTGAACTTCTATGTGAACACCCTCAAGCAATACGGCCCGCCCGGCGCCTCCAGCAACGGTTTCAACGAAAACCTCGCGCTGTTCAACAGCGGCAAGTGCGCGATGTGGGTCGACGCCAGCGTCGCCGGCTCGTTCGTCACCGACAAGACCCAGAGCAAGGTCGCCGACCAGGTCGGCTTCACCTTTGCGCCCAAGGAAGTCACCGACAAGGGCGCCACCTGGCTGTATTCCTGGGCACTGGCGATCCCCACCAGTTCCAAATCCAAGGACGCCGCCAGAACGTTCGCCACCTGGGCCACCTCCGAGGCCTACGGCAAACTGGTGGCCGAAAAAGAAGGCGTGGCCAACGTGCCGCCCGGCACCCGCGCCTCGACCTACAACGACGCGTACCTGGCCGCCGCGCCATTCGCCAAGGTCACCCTTGAATCACTCAAGCGTGTCGACCCCAACCACCCCACCCTCAAGCCCGTGCCCTACGTGGGCATCCAGCTGGTGACCATCCCCGAGTTCCAGGCCATCGGCACCCAGGTCGGCAAGCTGTTCGCCGCCGCCCTCACCGGGCAGATGAAAGTGGACCAGGTGCTGGCGTCGGCCCAGCAGTCCACCGAACGCGAGATGAAGCGCGCCGGTTACCCCAAGTAACCCCTACCGCCACCAACCGCGCCGAACCCCGGCGCGGTGACCGCCCCTTTTTGCTGCACACGGAGTCGCCATGAACACATCGGCCCTGGACACCCCGAGCCTCGCCACCGCGCGCCCCGGCAAACGCCGCGTCGGCCCCGGCTGGTTCCTGGTCAGCCCTTCGGTGGCGCTGCTGCTGTTGTGGATGATCGTGCCCCTGGGCATGACCCTGTATTTCTCGCTGATCCGCTACAACCTGCTGTACCCCGGCGAAAACCAGTTCGTGGGCCTGGAGAACTTCGCCTTCTTCGTCACCGACGCGGGCTTCGTGCCTGGCGCCCTGAATACCCTGACCCTGGTCGGCAGCGTGCTGGCGATCAGCGTGATGCTCGGCGTGCTGATCGCCGCGCTGCTGGAGGCCGGCGAGTTCTGGGGCCGAGGCGTGGTGCGGGTGCTGCTGATCTCGCCGTTTTTCATCATGCCCACGGTCAGCGCGCTGCTGTGGAAGAACCTGATCTTCCACCCGGTGTCGGGCATTCTCGCCGCCGTGTGGCGCCTGTTCGGCGCGCAACCGGTGGACTGGCTGGCGCACTACCCGCTGCTGTCGATCATCCTGATCGTCTCCTGGCAGTGGCTGCCGTTCGCCATCCTGATCCTGATGACCGCCATGCAGTCGCTGGACCAGGAGCAGAAGGAAGCCGCGCGCCTGGATGGCGCAGGCCCCTTGGCGATCTTCTGGCACCTGACCCTGCCGCACCTGGCGCGGCCCATCGCCGTGGTAGTGATGATCGAGACCATCTTCCTGCTGTCGGTATTCGCCGAGATTTTCACCACCACCAGCGGCGGCCCCGGATACGAGTCCACCAACCTTGCCTACCTGATCTACAACCAGGCGCTGCTGCAGTTCGACGTCGGCATGGCCTCGGCCGGTGGCCTGATCGCCGTGCTGATCGCCAATATCGCCGCCATCGTGCTGGTTCGCATGATCGGCAAGAACCTCACCGCGCGCAGCTGAGGAGCCCGCCATGCTGACACTCAAGCAAACCCGCACCCTGAAGAACGCCCTGCTCGGCCTGCTGTGCTGGGCCATCGCCCTGGTGATCTTCTTCCCGATTTTCTGGATGCTGCTGACCAGCTTCAAGACCGAGCTGGACGCCTTCGCCACGCCGCCGCAGTTCATCTTCGCGCCGACGCTGGAGAACTACCTGCACATCAACGAGCGCAGCGACTACTTCGCCTACGCCTGGAACTCGGTACTGATCTCGTTCTCGGCGACCCTGCTGTGCATGCTGATCGCCGTGCCGGCGGCGTATTCGATGGCCTTCTTCGAAACCCGCCACACCAAGCGCACGCTGCTGTGGATGCTGTCGACCAAGATGCTGCCACCGGTGGGTGTGCTGATGCCGATCTACCTGCTGGCCAAGCAGTTCGGCCTGCTCGACTCGCGCCTGGCGCTGGTCATCGTCTACACCCTGATCAACCTGCCGATCGTCGTGTGGATGGTGTACACCTACTTCAAGGACATCCCCGTGGACATCCTCGAAGCCGCGCGCCTGGACGGCGCCGGCACCTGGCAGGAGATCGTCCGCGTGCTGCTGCCGATCGCCCGCGGCGGGCTGGCCTCGACCCTGCTGCTGTCGTTGATCCTGTGCTGGAACGAGGCGTTCTGGTCGCTCAACCTGACCTCGTCCGCCGCCGCCCCGCTGACCGCGCTGGTGGCCTCCTACTCCAGCCCCGAAGGGCTGTTCTGGGCCAAGCTCTCGGCCGTCTCGACCCTGGCCTGCGCGCCGATCCTGATCTTTGGCTGGATCAGCCAGAAGCAGCTGGTGCGCGGGCTCTCCTTCGGGGCTGTGAAATGACCTGGCTTCGCAATTCCCTTGTGGGAGCTGGCTTGCCAGCGATGGGCCGCAAAGCGGCCCCTTTGCAAGCCAGTGATCCCCACAGACCCACATTCAATCAACCGGCCACCACAGAGGTGACTAGCCATGGCTGACCTGAAAATCCGCAACCTGCACAAAGGCTTCGATGGCCACGCCATCATCAAGGGCATCGACCTGGACGTGCGCGACCGCGAGTTCGTGGTGTTCGTCGGCCCCTCCGGCTGCGGCAAGTCCACCCTGCTGCGCCTGATCGCCGGCCTCGAGGAGGTCAGCAGCGGCAGCATCACCCTCGACGGCGCCGACATCACCGACACCGCCCCGGCCAAGCGCGACCTGGCCATGGTGTTCCAGACCTATGCGCTGTACCCGCACATGACCGTGCGCAAGAACCTGTCGTTCGCCCTGGACCTGGCCGGCGTCGCCAAGCAAGAAGTCACCGCCAAGGTCGACAACGCCGCGCGCATCCTCGAGCTGCAACCGCTGCTCGAACGCAAGCCGCGCCAGCTCTCCGGCGGCCAGCGCCAGCGGGTGGCGATCGGCCGCGCCATCGTGCGCAACCCGAAGATCTTCCTGTTCGACGAGCCGCTGTCCAACCTCGACGCCGCCCTGCGCGTGCAGATGCGCCTGGAGCTGGCGCGCCTGCACCAGGAGCTGGCCGCGACGATGATCTACGTGACCCACGACCAGGTCGAGGCCATGACCCTGGCCGACAAGGTGGTGGTGCTCAACGGCGGACGCGTCGAGCAAGTGGGCTCGCCGCTGGAGCTGTACCACCATCCGGCCAATCTGTTCGTCGCGGGTTTTCTCGGCACGCCAAAGATGGGCTTCCTGCGCGGACACCTGAGCCGTAACCAGGGCAACCAGTGCGAGGTGGCACTCGAATGTGGTGCGCGCATCGCCCTGCCGCTGTGCGCGGGCGAGCTGCATACCGGCAGCCAGGTGACCCTGGGGATCAGGCCCGAGCACCTGAGCATCAGCCCGGTGTGCCAGGGCACGCCGGGCTCGCTGCAGGTGACGGCCGATGTCAGCGAGCGGCTGGGCAGCGACAGCTACTGCCATGTGCGCGCCGCGTCCGGCGAGATGCTCACGGTGCGCGTGCGCGGGGACTTCGCGCCGGGGTTTGGTGAGGGGCTGGAGTTGGGCTTTGATCCGGGCCATTGCCATTTGTTTGATAGCAATGGGCAGGCGATCGACAAGCGCTCGCAGAAGGTGGCCTGAGGTGTTCGCCGAGAGGGTTGTGGCGCCTATGAGATCGAGCGCCGCCCGCGCGGCGCATCGCGGGACAAGCCCGCTCCCACATCTGTTTCGGGCCAGTGAGTCCTGTGAGGGTACCTCTGCCCGCCTTGGCGCATGCCTTGAGACAGGCGGAGCGGCAGTGGTGCCCACACTGAAACCGCGTCGTACGAACAAAGCGGACCAGGTAATGGCCCAGGAGTGATTGGCCCGAAACAAATGTGGGAGCGGGCTTGTCCCGCGATGCGCCGCGTGGGCGGCGCTCGATCTCAATAACGCCACAAGGCTCCCGCCAAGCATTTCGCCGCCATCACGCGATCCAACCTGACCTCGATAAGGAACGCTCCAGCATGAAACTCAACCACCCCAACCTCAACCACCTCCCCCCCACCGTAGCCCGCCCCACCTACGACCCAAGCCAATTGCGCCAGGGCATCGTGCACATCGGCGTCGGCGGCTTCCACCGCGCCCACCAGGCCGCCTACACCGACGCCCTGATGAACCTGGGCGAAGGCCTCGACTGGGCCATCTGCGGCGCCGGCCTGCGCCGCGAAGACCGCGCCATGCGCGATGCCCTGGCCGCGCAAGACCACCTCTACACCCTGTTCGAACTGGGCGACCAGCCCGACACCCAGGTCCGCGTGATCGCCGCGATCAACGGCATGCTGCTGGCCGAGGACGGCGCCGAAGCGCTGCTGGCCAAACTGGCCGAACCCGACATCCGCATCGTCTCGCTGACCATCACCGAAGGCGGCTACTGCATCGACGACAGCACCGGCGAATTCCGCGCCGACCTGCCGCAGATCCAGCACGACCTGGCCAACCCGCAAGCCCCGCAGAGCGTGTTCGGCTTCCTCTGCGAAGCCCTGCGCCGCCGCCGCGAGGCCGGCAGCGGGCCGCTCACGGTGATGTCCTGCGACAACCTCCCGCACAACGGCGACGTCGCCCGCAAGGCCCTGCTGGCCTTCGCCCACCTGCAGAACCACGACCTGGCCCGCTGGATCGACGGCCACGTCAGCTTCCCCAATGCCATGGTCGACCGCATCACCCCGATGACCAGCCCCGCCCACCGTCAGCAGCTGCTCGAACGCCACGGCGTCGACGATGCCTGGCCAGTGGTATGCGAGCCCTTCCTGCAGTGGGTGGTGGAAGACAAGTTCGTCGCCGGCCGCCCAGCCTGGGAGCAGGTCGGTGTGCAGTTCACCGACGACGTCACGCCCTATGAAGAAATGAAGATCAAGCTGCTCAACGGCAGCCACCTGGCCCTCACCTACCTGGGCTTTCTGCAAGGCTACCGCTTCGTCCACGAAACCCTCGCCGACCCACTGCTGCAGCGCTACATGCGCACCTTCATGGACCAGGACGTCACCCCGCAACTGGCCCCGGTACCGGGCATCGACCTGACGCGCTACAAGCACAGCCTCACCGAACGCTTCGCTAACCGCGCCATCGCCGACCAGCTGGAGCGCGTGTGCTCCGACGGCTCGTCGAAATTCCCCAAGTTCATCGTGCCCACCGCCAACCGCCTGATCGCCGACGGCAAGCCCCTGGAGCGCGTGGCCCTGGTGGTAGCCGCCTGGGCCCTGTACCTGCGCGGCGAAGACGAACAGGGCACGCGCTACAGCATCCCCGACCCCCGCGCCGCCGACTGCCAGGCCCGAGTAGCACAGCGCGACGGCCTGGCTGCCCGGGTGCTCGGCGACGAGGCGATCTTCGGCACGGCGATCCCCGCGTCCAAAGCCTTCGTCAGCGCCTTCGAGCGCCTGTACGACAGCTTGCGCGAAGTCGGCGTGAGTGAAACCCTGCGCCAGGTGCTCGGCGACTGACACGGAGGCTTTCGAAATGGATGGACTGTTCCTCGGCATCGACTGCGGCACCCAGGGCACCAAGGCCCTGGTGCTGGACGCCGGCAGCGGCCAGGTGCTGGGCCTGGGCAGCGCTGCCCATGCACCGCCCCAAGGTCGCGATGGCCGGCGCGAGCAGGATCCGGTCGACTGGCTGCAAGCCCTGCGCACGGCAGTGTCCGCTGCCTTGCGCGATGCCGGCGTGGATGGCCAGGCCATTCGCGCATTGGCGGTGTCCGGCCAGCAACACGGCCTGGTGCTGCTCGACGCCCAAGGCCAGGTGCTGCGCCCGGCCAAGCTCTGGTGCGACACCGAAAGCGCGCCCGAGAACGCGGAGTTGCTCGATGCCCTCGGCGGCGCCCAAGGCTCGCTCGAACGCCTCGGGCTGGTCATCGCGCCGGGCTATACCCTGTCCAAATTGCTGTGGACCCAGCGCCAACATCCCGAACTGTTCGCCCGCCTCGCCCATATCCTGCTGCCTCACGACTACCTGAATTACTGGCTGACCGGTCGCGTCTGCACTGAGCCCGGCGACGCCTCCGGCACCGGCTACTACGATGTGCGTCGTCGCGCCTGGGCGCCTGATGTTCTTCAGCACATCGAGCCGGGCGAACGTCTTTTGGCTGCGCTGCCTGAGCTAGTCGAATCCGGCGATTGCATCGGCACCCTGCGCGCGCAGGCCGCCACTGCCCTCGGCCTGAGCCCACAGACCTGGGTAGCCACTGGCGGCGGCGACAACATGCTCGGCGCCATCGGCACCGGCAATATCGCCCCCGGCATGATCACCCTGAGCCTCGGCACCTCCGGCACCCTGGCCGCCCATGCCGACCAGCCCCACGTCAGCGCCCAGGGCGAAGTGGCGACCTTCTGCGCCTCCAGCGGCGGCTGGCTGCCGCTGATCTGCACCATGAACCTCACCAGCGCCTGCGCCCTGGTGCGCGACCTGCTGGAACTCGACCTCGACCGCTTCACTGAGCTCGCCACCCAAGCCCCGATCGGCGCCGACGGCCTGCTGATGCAGCCCTTCTTCGACGGCGAACGCGTGCCCGCGTTGCCCGAAGCCACGGCCAACCTGCACGGCATGACCAGCGCCAACCTGACCCGCGCCAACCTCTGCCGCGCCGTGCTCGAAGGCACCTGCTTCAGCCTGCGTTACGGCCTCGACCTGCTGCGCGCCAGCGGCCTGCCAGGCAGCGAAATCCGCCTGGTCGGCGGCGCGGCGAAAAGCCCATTGTGGCGCCAGACACTGGCCGATCTGCTCGGCCTGCCGGTGGTATGCCCCCAACAGACCGAAGCCGCCGCCCTGGGCGCCGCGATCCAGGCCGCCTGGAGCCTCGGCCGCCAGCTGGGCCAGGGCGACAGCCTCGAAGCCCTGTGCGAACGCTGCGTCGCCCTCGACGAAAGCACCCGAACCCTGCCCCGCCCGGCGCAACAGGCCGAGTACGAGGTTGCTTATCAACGCTACGGGGATCAACTGCCTGCGCACTGAGCGCAGGTATCCTGCCCTTATCTATCGTTCTGGAGAACTGCATGTACCTGGTGTGTGGCGAGGCCCTGTTCGATGTCTTCAGCCTGGAAAACAGCACCCGCAGCAACGAGCTGGGGTTTACCGCGATTGCCGGCGGGTCGCCGTTCAACGTGGCCGTCGGCCTGCGTCGGCTGGGCGCGGCGTCGGCGTTATTTGGCGGGTTGTCCAGCGACTACCTCGGTGCCCGGCTGCGCCGGGTGCTGGAAGAGGAACGGGTGGACTGCCGCTATGTGGTGACCAGCGATGCGCCGACCACCCTGGCGATGGTCGGGCTGGATGCCAATGGCTCGGCGCAGTATCAGTTTCGCGGTGAAGGCTGTGCGGATCGGCAGGTGATGTTGGAGCATTTGCCGGTGCTGAATGAGCGTGTGCGGGGGCTGCATGTGGGCTCGTACACCCTGGTGGTGAAGCCCGTGGCCGATACGCTGATGGCGCTGGTGGAGCGCGAGCGGGACCGGCGGTTGATCAGCCTGGATCCGAATGTGCGGCTTAATCCGCAGCCGGATGTGGCGTTGTGGCGACGGCAGGTGGAGGCGTTTGCTGGGCATGCGCATGTGATCAAGGCCAGTGAGGAAGACATCGGCATCCTCTATCCAGGTCGAGAAGCGCGTGACGTGGCCCGAGGTTGGTTGAACGAACGGTGCCGGCTGGTGTTCATCACCCATGGTGCTCACGGTGCCAGCGTGCATTGCGCGCATGGGTCATGGCAGCGTCCGGCGGATACTTCGTTGCCGGTTAGCGATACAGTGGGTGCTGGTGATACTTTCCAGGCGGCGGTGCTTGCCTGCCTGTCGCGGCTGGGCAAGGACAACCCAACAACGTTGGCGACGCTCGATCGCGCAATGATCGACGCAGTACTGAGTTACGCAATCCGTGCCGCAGCGGTTACCTGTTCACGGTCTGGGCCAGTACTACCGTTCGAACGCGAACTGACGCCCTTGAACTGAGAGGCCGGTTGGCTTCATCGAAAAGGAACAGATTTGCTCAGCCATGCTCAGGCACTGGGCGGGATGCCTCGAGAAGGTTAGCGAAGGTGCCCGGCATCGCGCCATGCTTGAGCATTCCCCTGAAAACCGCATAGACATCGGTTCGAGAGCCATCTTTGCGAAGGGTCGCCTCGTCGTTCAGCCATGCATAGATAATGCTTTTAGGTGCGTCGCAACGGTACTGGAAGAAAAGGCGATATCGATTGGGAAGCCCGGCTTTCACCCTGCGCCAGTGCCGACAATTTTTGCCGAGCGTATTGCCCTGAAGGTAGATCCTGGAACTGGGATCTTCCGGAACGCGCTCCATGATGGAGGTATCGACCTTCTCCAGAAGCTTGAAATGGGGATGCTGATGAAATCCGTTCGGGTCTTTAGCAGCCAGTATCTCAGCTTCGGCAATCAGCGCTTCGAAGCGTCCGAGAAAAAGCGGATGGCCGAACAGCGCCCAGTCGTTGACTATCGTCATCGTCCCTGACGGCATGTCTCAACCCTCTAGCAGCTCGTTACGCTCGCGATTCGTTTGCGCCCGGGCCCGAAGATGCGCCATGCGATTCAGTAACGATGCCGGAATGGGCTGGATACGTTCGGGGTGTTCGGTAATGTCAGCATGCACAAGCTCGAGAAAGGCTCTTTTGGCCTCCTGCGCTTCGCGCTCGGCGGCTAGAAGGGCCACTTTTACCCTTGATTTGGACATGTTTTGCTCCTTCATCCGGACCATGCGACAGCTGCCGCATGTGCGGTCTGACCAAGGGAATGGTACAGCAGAATCGCTTGAGGGAAATCAGGGCCAAGCCCACCGTTACATGTTTCAGAACGGGACTACATACCCTTTGCCGATCAATCGGCACAGGCGCCTGCTCTAACTTTTCACGGACGCTCTGTATTACCGCATCTGAACGCCACAGGCCCTTTGCCATTAGCACAACCGCCCTAATCGACCCTGCTCACCCAGCGCTCGTATAGTCCCTTCTTGATTACAATAACCAGGAAAGGACTCCATGGGTCACAAAACTCCACCCCTCTGCCAATGGCTGGCCATCCTGGCCCTCACCTGCAGCACCCCGGCCCTCGCCGCCCCCGCCTCAGGCGACTACTGGATCATCTACGGCAAAGGGGAACGCTTGCACAACGAGGTCTACGTCGCCGATGCCGCCGGCATCCTGCAAAAGCCCGGCGGGGTGCAATCGGCCCAGGTCATGCAACTGTTTGAAGACCCGGCCTTCCCGACCCTCGCCGCCTACGAGGTGCAGGTCAAATGCAAACAGCGGCAGATCCGCCTGGACAGCGCCCGGGCGATACGCCGCTTCGACGGCGCCGTGCGCGATGTGAAAACCAATGCCAAAGACTGGGCCGCACCAAAGGACTACTGGTTGCAGCGCACCTTCGCCTTCGTCTGCGCCCCCGATAACCGCGCGCGCAACCAGATGCTGTCGATCGGCAAGATGCCGGCGGCGAAGATGGTCGCCACCATCCAGGCCATGTTCATCCAGTTGATTGGCGTGCAGGCCAACAGCCAGGCGGTGCAGGAGCTGGACGACATGCTGGCGAACACCCCACGATGAGCACACGCCATCTGCTGATCCTTGGCCTGTTGCTGCCTGCGCTGGCCGGCTGCATCCCGACCCTGCCAGAGCTGATGGCAGGCAACCAATGGCAAGGGCGCGACGCCAAGCAGGCCATCGACTTCTTCGGCCCGCCCATGCGCATGGAGCCGTTGCCCGACGGCGGTGGGGTGCAGTTGGGCTGGTACCGCGATACCACCTACGTGCAAAAGGAGGTGGTCGGCAGCACCGCCGAGATGCAAGGCAACGTGATGGTCCACACCAATTACTGGGACGACGTGGCCCACCCTGGCGGCTGCACGATCCTGATGTCGGTGAACAAGGCGCGGCAGATTAACGATTTCTCCACCAAGGGCCGCTGTAACGGGGTGAACCTGGCACCATAGCGACAAGGCGAAACACAAATCCTGTGGGAGCGGGCTTGCCCGCGAACACCGGCGCAGCCACATCCACCACTTGGCCTGCTTCGTAGCGAGCTGGAGGCCTACCCTGCCAAATCAACCCCGCTCAACGCCGCGGTATCCGATCCTGCTCAGCCACCGTGCCATTTAGCCGCCTGAGCATGGCCATCAGATTCCCATGCAACCCCGTACGCGTAGGCCTACGCCCAGCCAGTTGCTGCTGAATCAAGTAGCCCGGACCGTTGTAGACCTCTTCAAACGTGCCGTCCCGGTTCATGCGGATACCGAGGTAATAGTCAGGCACGTGGTGCACGGGGAATGTCAGTGTGGTGCCGAAGGTGGTCTTGATCTGCACATTACGCCCCGCATCACAAAGCGCATCGTGATGCCTGGTGAGCCCGTCATTGAGCGTCAGCCTGTACGCCAGGCTCGCCACCACCTCGCCGATATCGCCGACCAACCTGCCGTCCAGGGTAAAAGGCTTGCCAGGATAGGCCGCCTGCAGTTGCCCGACAGCGGCGAAGAGATCGTGCAGTGCGTTTTTGATCTTCAGTTCGATGGTCGCATCCATGGGCGGGCCTATAGCTGAAAGCGGTGTCGTCGGCGGTACAGCGCACAACCTTGCTCAGTGGCGCTGGATTAGTGCAGCTGAATATTCCCTCACAACGTCAGAATGGGAAAGCGCCCAGGCAACATTGCCTTGGCGATGTACTCAATTCACATCCTGGGCCAACGCCTTGGCCATGCCACTGAGGTAATGCACCGCCGTCAACAGCATAGGCAGACGATCAGTCTCCACCATCGCCAGATCACTGATCTTGTGCACCGCACACATCAGCACGGTCGCCTGCTCCACCGCATGGTCCAGCGGATGCCCCGCCACCACTCGGAACAGCGGGTATCGCACACCACCTCCCTGTCATCGCCTAACTTAGTTCAGACAGTCTTACCGGTATGGTGATGCTCAACCATTAAACCATTGATGCGATGCTTACCTACACAATCCATGCGGTAGTTATCACCTGTTCGCGGTTAGGCATAGACCTACCATTTGCCCACGAACGCTGTAACACGCTTCACCCCACCCTCATAAAATCGGGTGCCACGGGTGATAGTTATCGAAATGCCGGCTTATGCAGAAGCCACAAAAGTTAGTGATTTAACTTGAGCATGCGGCTCGCTACAGGTAAGCGGCGTTGAAGGTATTGTTGTGAAAAATCAGATTTTGCCCCTTCCTTGTAGTCCATTTCCCAAAGATACTCTCTCCGCTGATTTTCCGTTGCACGCGCCAACAGTGAGCTCTAGTCTCGGCATGTCGTTGCTATTCAACGACCGGGTTTAGCCGCCCGACATCGTCAGACACCACAGCCGTGCAATGCCGAGTAATCGACATCTGCGCCTTTATGGCGGCTGTACGTGGGGCACCTTCGGGTGCGCCGGGTGCCTGACGTCCCGGTCGGCTAACCCGCGTACAGCTGCCACCTATTCGTTTAGCCGCGTTAGGTGGTTGCTCCATCACGACAGGAGCCACACCATGCTTAAGATCGTTCCCGATCCCCCTCACAGTTTGCTCACCCTTGAAGATACTCTGATCCAGGCCACTGATTACGCTCTGTGTGCGGAGACAGTTGTGCAACAGGCATTGTTATTACAGCCCAAGTCGCCGGTGTCGATTCTGATGATGGCGTCGATGCATGAGATAGAGGCGCTTAAAGCATTGCTTGAGTCTGCACTGATCCAGTTACAGGTGCCTAGCGGCCCCAGCCCCTCTAGTAATAGCCAATAATTTACTGACTAGCATAGCGCTGTCGCGGAAACATTATAAAAATGCCTACAACACTTCGCAGAGTGTGAAAGCGAGCTGTTTATAGGAGCTGACCAGACTAGACAGCAAGAATTTGAAGGAGATCGAAAAATGTGCTCAGACGACACCAAGTTCACAGTAGGCAAGACCACCTTCTACCAAGGGGAAAATCAGACCCAACCGCTGTTCCGCATCGAAGCCGGAATCCCTTGTCAGCATGCCAGAGAACAGGCTTCCGAGTTGCTGGGCTGCGCACGGGACTTGACCGTCGACGGTGTGATGGAAGACAAACCTCAGCTGATCTGGGCATCTCACTACCTTTGCGCCTTGGCCAAAGCCTTACTCGACGATGCCGAGCTGGGCATGATGTATTGAAATTTTAGGCTGTTACGGGCTTATCATGTACAACAAGTACGCTTGCACTTCTAGCCTAGTACAAAAGTGCCAGCTCTCGGACCATGCTGCGTTGAAAACAGGCTCGGATGCTCATTGGCAACCAGCGCAATTCGCTTCCTTGCCTGTTTTTTGCCTGATCGCGGCTCGGCTGCTTTCCGTAAAAAACTAATAAACTAGCACAAAATATCGCTGCGATATAGCTTGAGACTTTTAACGCACTCTCGAGAACTGGATATCGACAATTACACCCTACTATTCAAGCATTCCTGAACATATTTAGCACATTCCATGGGTGACCTCATAATATCGGGACCACTAATACGCAAGCTTTTTATTCCAATCCGTTCTAATTTTTCGTCAATCGCTTTATCTTTCGCGATAGCTTCCTCTGACGAATGATATGCTACCGAGTCGCAAAACACTGCTAATTTATTGCTCTCAAAGTAGAAATCAACCTCAGTGATCTTTTTTGCAAAAGCCTTACTTCTTCTCCCATCCCTCCACATTTCGTGCAGTAGAGGAAATGTCGATCCATCTGGAAAAATCATAACTTGCAGTTGCGGGCGTAGCCCGAGGGCCCCCATTCCTTGCAAAAGAAATAGTTCGATCGGAGAGTCGCACCCCCAGATCTTTCTGGGCTTTGTTTTTTTGAAATGTTTAAAATAGTGCTCGCAGCGAAAGTCCTGATAATCCTTTAACAGCGCATTACGAGCGCCGAGGAGGCCAATGCAACTCGCCGGAAGCAGAACATCTTTTCGATCATACTTCGACGAAACGAAATAAGAGTTATACACGATACCAACGACATCAGTATGCATACCTTTCGGCACTGCCATGGCCCCCTTTACAAATAAGCCAAAAGCATTCGAAAATGGGTTATATCCCATATATCGCGGAAAGCCATCGCGAAGGGTTTCCAGATCAAGTGCATCTATAGTACCTGGCCCAGTATGCTGCGGGCTTCCACGCTTTTGAGCGGGCCGTAAAGAAATGTGATATGGCAAGCCTACCAATTGCCCGTCAATTCTATCAAATGCGTAACAGCTGACGACAATGTTTACCATTTGAAAATCATCACCACGCTTACCGTAGAATTTTATCACCTCTTTCGGTGGATTTATGTCAAACTCACCGCCCATAAGGCTTAGGATTTTCCCTTCTACAGGCTGACTACCAATTAATTCACGCAAGTCGTGCGCCAGAAACTCCCCAGTGGAATGCTCGAGTTTTATGATGAAATTTTCGTCAGGAAAATCAGTGTAGTTGGGGAGCACCTCCAGTTCCTTTGGTCGATTTTGAATGTCACCTGCTTCATCTTCCATTGAATTGTCCTTAGTACCTATGGCTGCACCAAGCCCTTTGGATGTTAAGGTTCTTACTACAATCACTTGGATCGCCCCTGTGGAAACAGCTACAGAAAACCAAGAAAAAACAACTGCAGATTTTAACTAAAAATACGCTTTCTTCCCTTTAAGGTACTTAACTTTTCAATTTAGATCAAGCCAAGTCAGCCCGAATCTAGTTCTTGCGCTCATTCAGGTGCTTTGCTCACTTGCACTAACCCTCCATGGCTGGCCTATCCGTACGTTTACCAAGCTAAAGCAAACTCCCAATCCTGATAACTACTGGGAGAGCATTACCAACCCGTACCATACTTCTATCAACACGATCGCTAATTAGCTTGAGTACCTACATCAACCGTTCAGCTTAACAAGAAAGCTAAGAGGGACTATTAACCTTACATTTCAGCTCAGAATCAATAATTCTTAAAAGCTTTTCTTTAATTAAATTCGTAGTCCGCGGCAAAAAAGGAAGTCCACCTATTTCCACCTGAGAAATACTTTTGTAAAATTTTTGCACCTGGTAAGCCGCTTCGTCTGGAAGCGGAAACAATACGACTGCGCCTTGTACGACTCCAGTTATGTATTCGTCGGGGCGCATTGGATGCGGAATAGCAATTGCATCTCGATATCGATGCATGGTATTTATATCCTCAACAGTAGGACCAGGCCCGCCATATTGCTCCACGTACTCTCTATCAAACTGCAACCGATACTTAGCATCAAATATATAGAATCGATTATCGCTTGCAATTTGAATTACATTATCAGGCTTCTGCGCGATAGTTGGCAGTCTATTAAACAACCTATTGTATATAACATAAACATTCTGACCAGTCGGACGATGCAAGAATCGCATTGCAGCTGTGACCCCCTTCGCCAACGTGACAGTAGTTCTGAAGCGAGAAACCTTAACTATAGATTGCTCTTCCAATTCAAACTGCTCGCAGAGCAACTCGACAATTTTCAAAAAACACCAATACTCATAAAGTAGTGCCGTATCCTTCACCCCAATAGGAACTATATTTCCGGTAAATGAAAGCCCGCCATTTAGCAATCTAGCTATCTTATCGATGCGAGAATAAGCCGAATGTTTGTGGAAGACCATTGAATTTGGCCGTAACAGAGTTCCCTCACCGACGAGAGCAAGGAATGGTGCTTTTAGAGCTGTCTCTAAACGCCGTTCCATCCCATTCAGCTCCACACGAATGGATTCAAAGAATCGCCTCTCTGAATCTTTTTCGCCATCCTCATCAGCAGTTTGATGTACGCGGGACAAAGTTCGGACGTTTCGATAAGTCGCTTTCAACAATCCCTTGTAGTAGCGATTTTCAGGGGTATCGAAGGTAGTGGCAGTCAACTCTTCATCAATCTTACACGGGAGGGCGATATTCAGTCGCGGAATTACAGTCCCTCCATTGCCCCGGCGCAATGCACGTGAGATCGAATGGCGAGAAAGCTTGCGTGCTTGTTCCGTCTTTCTCTTAACTATTTTACTGGTCAATGCACTATGCGGCTTTCTGGCTACCGCATTAGTCAACTTAATTAACTCCTCAAAGTGCCCTTTAAGCAAGGCAAACCACTCCACCAGTGTAGGTCGGTGGTTTCGATCTGGGGCCGCAAGGCTATAGCTCTTAGCGTTCGCCGTCATAGCCAAGTTACGAAGTATCCTGGATACATCATCACGCATCAAAACGTAGTCAGTCCGGTAGTCGACTTTCCGAGAAAACACTTCTATGCGAAGAGTTACAACACCTTCTGGTGTATTTATGCGAATGTCGGCAAAGCCGACATTATTTCGGAAATTTATGACGTAGTGTTCAGAACTCGGGCGGATTCGACGAGCCTCCGCTCCTGGGGGCAGCAGAATGCTTACATCCGACGACTTTTCAAGATGGATGTCGTAAGCGACTTGCTCAAAGAATAGCGGCTCAATTAATTGACCTGAGGTCGAGGCCACCAATTGTTGGGATGTACGCTCCAGCGTCCGCATGCTGGAGAGAACGCCAGTTACTGCGACTGAGAATTGCGGAATGACATCAATGAAGGGAGGCAATTCTGGAAGTTTCCCAACGATTTCCAGCCTCCAGCCCACGCCATCTGCTTCTAGGAGTAGCGGCATCACGTACCCCAGTAATGTGTCGCACCATCAACATCGAGGAGGCTGGTCATGCGCTCCGTTTTTTTTTGGCTCCGAGTGAATGGTCCAAGGAAAGTTTGAGCCCCCGCGTTGCCATCACTTGTCCGTTCGTGCTTGAGCCAATCTGTAAGCGTCGACAGCGCATCCGCCAATTGGTCACCACTGCCAGAAATTTTTGGCAGCACTTTCTGAAGCAAGCAGAAGTCCAACGCAGCATTGGCGCTTATGATGTCTTCCAATCCAAGCTGTTTCCAAAAATGTAAGTACAACAACACTGCGTCGCGAGTGCGATAGCCAAATTTTATGCCGGCCGGAGAGAGGATGTTCTGAACCTCTTGAAGTAAGCCGGCCACTTCATCGAATAGTGCTTGACTGTTCTGATAAGCCTCCTGAATTGAGATAGGATTCTTAGCATCAATGATCAAATCGGCAAGCTTCGAAAAGTCCTCCTCGGCAGTCACAGTAAAGCTTGCAAAGGAGGTTAAGTCTGGATCGTCGAATTCAATCGTAAACGCACGATCAAGAACTTTTGGACTGAATGAGTGTGTCGTCTCATCCATATTAGCGGTCCCGATAACACGTAAATTATGGGGCAGGCCAATATTCTCCAAATAACTATACTTGTTCAGCGGCTCTGTTGGGATTTTTGGCAGTTCAATCGGCAATGAATCTGTAACGATTGCACCTGCGTCCCGCCGTCGGGTCTCCGCGATGCTGAGAAAATCGCTGAAATAATGTTCAACTGGCGCGAGGTTCATCTCGTCAAGCAGCGTGATTGTAAGAGTTGAAGGGTTTTCTTTGGCTGTTACTAAACTGGTGATTAGTGCTCCTTCGATGTACTCGGAGGGGCAAAGGGTTGGCACATAACCGAACAAGTCGCTGTTGTCTGACCACTGCGGCTGAACCGGGACTAACTTGAACTCGGACTTTGCATATTTTGCGAATTTTCGTGGCAGCAAGCTCTTGCCTGTACCTGAAATACCGGAGAGGATCACCAATGGGCTCACCATCATCGCCAAGTAAAAATTAGCGAGTTCTGCAACCGAAAATGCATAACCTTCGGACTCAATCTTCGATTGAAGCCGAATTAGCAGGTCACTTGCTCGAGTTGAATTGGCTAGTGAAAGTGGCGTGGCTGGAGCTTTACGACTTACAAGGCTGGGACCGAAGCGATACTCCGCTGTCGAGCTGCCATTACGCGCTTCGGACTGGGCCTTGGCCATAGCACCAGTTTTTTCCAACAACCCCTCCTTCATCAGTCGCTTTGGTTGATGTGGGCGAGCGGTACTGGGGATCTGGACACCTGGGCGAATATTTTGCCATATCACATCTGCGGGAAATTTAAAGTCCGGCCCCTGCTCGGTGAACATTTTTTTTATGGCTTCGCGTGCCAGCTCTGTAACTTGGTCGTTGGTAAGAGACATTTAGAATCCTTCTAGGCGTAAACGACTTTTTCTTGTACTTGCTGTCGAGACCCCGCACGATGTGCGTCGAGCTGAGCTGCCAAGTGTTGGGCGATAGCTTGCGCCAACCCTGGCGGAACAGCCTCGCCGATCATGTCCATACCTACCCCCATGCGAGCGCTATCCAAGTGTTCGTTGTCAGAAGTGATGAAGCGGAAATCATCATCGAAAGACTGAAGTCTGGCAGCCTCGCGCATAGTGATACCGCGAAGCTCTTCTGGGTGAGAGAACCGACCAGAACCAAGGAAATTTGCGTTGGCCGTAATGGTTAAAGCCGGTGCATCCCACGCTAATCGAGTGTATGCGCTCCAGTAATAATCTTTGTAAAAGACTGGATTGATCTGACCGGACTTCTCTAGCACCTCTCGAGCAGCAACGGTAGAAATCCCTTGCTCACTCGCAAATTTGGTAATGGCGACCTCATAGTCAATACGAATTCGCTTACTCTCAGCATCCCATGTTTGGCCAGGACGCATTTTTCTGATGATGTTTAGTATCGCCTGCTTATAAGAACGGGTGACATGATTGTAAGGAAACACGGTCGAAGTACGCATTGCCGCTGCATATGCGCTCGGAGCACTCGCATAAAGTTCCAACCCCATGCCACCGAACTCATCTGTTTTGTCAGAGGGCGATGGTAGATCACGGATTGCATCACCCACCGTTACCCACGGTAAACGGCCTTGTGCCAATAAATGTGGTTTAGATGGATCAGCGTGTGTCGCAGGAGGAAGCGATGCAGCGCCGATTGAACTAGCGATGAAGATGGCACGCTCGCGCAGCTGAGGAACACCATAATCGGCAGCATTCAAAACAGCGACCTCAACTTTGTAGCCTAGATCTTTTTCCAACATTTCGATGACGATTTCGGAGAGTTTACCAAGCCTACCTTCAAAACCGTGGTTCAGCATTTGTGGAACATTTTCTATGACCAAAAATTTTGGACGCAGCGCCTCCGCAACCTCCAAGTAGCGCAAGACAAGATCGTTACGCGGGTCATGGGCCAATTTGCTATATCCGCTGAATTTAACGATTTTTCCCTTTTCTCGATGTTCGACTCGCCGCATTTGGGAGAACCCTTGACAAGGCGGGCCGCCAATCATGCAGTCTAAGTCACCCGGCTGAACCCCGCGTTCCTTCATGGCATTATGAATCTGCGAAATTTCCAGCGTGCGGATATCTTCTCGGATTGTTACGGGGGGAACATCATCATTTCGGTGATTGTAGGCAAAGGTTCTGAGCGCCTCGGCCTTCACGTCGTTGCCCAGCACAACATTGAATCGACCCGAGCGGGTAAAGCCGCGAGAAGTACCCCCGCAACCACAAAAGAACTCAGCAAGCGTGTATTTCATTTAATGCAGTCTCATCCCAAGAAGGCCTCGGGCCTTTTCAATCATTCAGAAACGCCCTTAGCCTAGCGGCAAGGACGTCCGTATTTTTCAGCTGGCACTCCCACACGATGAGGACTTGCCAACCCATCGTATGGAGCTTCCCCAAGCTTTCCTGGTCGCGCTCCAGGGTTCTAGCAAACTTTGGCAACCAATATTCGGTTCTGCTCGATGGCATCGTCGCTTTGCTACAGCTGGCGTGCCGATGCCAAAAGCAGCCATGGACGAAAATCGCTTTCTTCTGCGAACGGAACACCAGGTCAGGCTTACCGGGAAGATCCTTAGCATGAAGGCGATAGCGAAACCTCATAGAAAACAGAAGCTTGCGCACCAATAGCTCTGGCTTAGTGTCTTTGGAGCGAACGAGCGACATTTGTCTGCTCCGCTCTTCTATGGAAATGCGGTCCATGAGGCATTCTAACAGGGGGGGCATCTTGGTGCTGGTGCAAAGGGCAAATGGTTGTAACCGTTACGAATCATGCCAGGGCCCAGAGGCAACAACCAGATTCTCGCTAACGGTGCCCTATCGGTAACCGAAATACTGCAAATCAGCCCTGGATCAAAAATGCTGGCATAAAAAAATCCAGTCACCGCTAAGTGACTGGATTCTTTGGAGTATTTTGGTCGGGACGGAGTGATTCGAACACTCGACCCCTTGCACCCCATGCAAGTGCGCTACCGGGCTGCGCTACGCCCCGACATCATTCTCGATACCGCTGAGAACGTTGAAGAATTTAACCTAACCTTTTGAATAATGGAAGCTTTTTTTCAAAAATTTCCACTCGTCGCCAACCAGGTCACTTCTTCAGAACCACCAACACATCCTCCAACTCCGCAATCATCTGCCGAATCAGCTGCTTGTACTGGCTGGACTCATCCTTGACCTCATCACTGGAGAGCCGTAACCGCGCCCCGCCAATGGTAAAGCCCTGGTCGTACAGCAAAGCGCGGATCTGGCGGATCATCAGCACGTCCTGGCGCTGATAATACCGCCGGTTGCCACGGCGCTTCACCGGGTTGAGCTGCGTGAATTCCTGCTCCCAGTAGCGCAGCACGTGCGGTTTTACCGCACAGAGCTCGCTGACTTCACCGATGGTGAAGTAGCGTTTGCCCGGGATGGGGGGCAGCTCGTCGTTATGGCTTGGTTCCAGCATAGGCCTCTACCCGGGCTTTCAGCTTCTGCCCTGGACGAAAGGTGACGACGCGGCGCGCGGTGATCGGGATCTCTTCCCCTGTTTTAGGGTTGCGGCCCGGCCGCTGGCGTTTGTCGCGAAGGTCGAAGTTGCCGAAACCGGACAACTTGACCTGCTCGTTGTCTTCAAGCGCGTGCCGAATTTCTTCGAAAAACAGCTCGACCAGCTCCTTGGCCTCACGCTTGTTAAGCCCCAGCTCCTCGTACAGCCTTTCGGCCATCTCAGCTTTCGTCAGAGCACCCATGCCGTTATTTCCTTAACGTGGTGTTCAACCTTTGTTCAAGCGAGGTGAGGATGGTTTGCAGGGTTTCATTCACCTCATCGTCGTTAAGAGTGCGCGATGGATGTTGCCAGGTCAAGCCGACGGCCAGGCTTTTTCTATCAGGATCAATGCCTTTACCCTGGTAGACGTCAAACAGCCTGAGGTCTGTGAGCCATTCGCCCGCATTGTCACGAATTACTTCAAGCACCGAGCTAGAAGCTACATCACGTCCTGCGATCAAAGCCAGGTCACGACGGGTTTCCGGGAACTTGGACAGTTCGCTGAACTTCGGCAGGCGGCCTTCGACTACATCGCCGAGCACCAACTCGAAGACGAACACCGGGCGGTCGAGGCCGAGGGTCTTGGCCAGCTCGGGGTGGATGGCGCCGAGGTAGCCGACTTCCTTGCCGTCGCGCTCGATGCGGGCGGTCTGGCCGGGGTGCAGGGCCGGGTGTTTGCCGGCAGCGAAGGTGAAGTCGCTCAGGGCACCGGAGTAACCCAGCAGGGCTTCCACATCGGCTTTGACGTCGAAGAAGTCGATGCTGTCGCGGCCGTTGGCCCAGCCTTCCGGCAGGCGGCTGCCGGTGACGACGCCGGCGATCATCGGTTGCTGCTTGAGGTCACCAAGCTGGCCGACGAAGCGCAGGCCGCTTTCGAACAGGCGCACGCGGTCTTGCTGGCGGTTGAGGTTGTGCTGCATGGCCTTGACCAGGCCCGGCCACAACGAGGCGCGCATGGCGGCCATGTCGTTGGAGATCGGGTTGGCCAGCAGCAGCGGCTCGACGCCTGGGGTGAACAGCTCGAACAGTTTCGGATCGATGAAGCTGTAGGTGATGGCTTCCTGGTAGCCGCGGGCGACCAGCAGGCGACGCAGGTTCGGCAGCTCGCCACGGGTTTCCGGGCGGGCTTGCGGGGCCAGGCGGGCCTGCGGGTAACGGACCGGCAGGTTGTTATAGCCGTACAGGCGGGCCAGCTCTTCGATCAGGTCGACTTCCAGGCTGACGTCGAAGCGGTGGCTTGGGACGGTGACAGTCCACTCCCCTGCCCCATTGGCGCTGGTGTTCAGCTCCAAAGCGTTGAGCAGTTGCTCGACCTGCGCGGCTTGCATTTGCATGCCGAGCATCTGGGTGATGCGTTCGTCGCGCAGGGTGATCGGCGCGATGTTCGGCAGGTGCTGCTCGCTCACGGCTTCGACTACGGGGCCTGCTTCGCCGCCGACGATCTCCAGCACCAGGGCGGTGGCGCGCTCCATGGCTTCACGGGCCAGTTGCGAATCCACGCCGCGCTCGTAGCGGTGCGAGGCGTCGGTGTGCAGGCCGTAGGAACGGGCCTTGCCGGCGACAGAGATCGGCTCGAAGAAGGCGCTCTCGAGGAACAGGTCGCGGGTCTTCTCGGTGTTGACGCCGCTGTGCTCGCCACCCATCACGCCGGCAATGGCCAGGGCGCGGGTGTGGTCAGCGATCACCAGGGTATCGGCGCGCAGGGCAACTTCCTGGCCGTCCAGCAGGACGAGTTTCTCACCCTCCTCGGCCATGCGCACGCGGATACCGCCGTTGATTTCGGCGAGGTCGAAGGCGTGCATCGGCTGGCCGAGCTCGAGCATCACGTAGTTGGTGATGTCGACGGCGGCGTCGATGCTGCGCACGTCGCTGCGGCGCAGGCGCTCGACCATCCACAGCGGGGTCGGCTTGCTCAGGTCGACGTTGCGGATCACGCGGCCCAGGTAGCGCGGGCAGGCGGCCGGGGCGCTGACTTCGACCGGGCGCACTTCGTCGTGGGCAGCCGGTACGGCTGGCACCACGGGGCGGGTGACCGGCACGTCGTACAGGGCGCTGACGTCACGGGCAAGGCCAGCGATGGACAGGCAGTCGCCGCGGTTCGGGGTCAGGCCGATCTCGATGCTGGCGTCGTCCAGGTTCAGGTACTGACGGATGTCCTGGCCAACCGGGGCGTCGGCGGCCAGTTCCAGCAGGCCGTCGTTCTCGTCGCTGATCTGCAGTTCGGAAGCCGAGCAGAGCATGCCGAAGGATTCGACGCCGCGCAGCTTGGCCTTCTTGATCTTGAAGTCGCCCGGCAGTTCGGCGCCGATCATGGCGAACGGGATCTTGATGCCTGGGCGGGCATTCGGGGCGCCGCAGACCACCTGGAAGGTCTCTGCGCCGTTGCTTACCTGGCACACGCGCAGCTTGTCGGCGTCCGGGTGTTGTTCGGTGGTGAGGATCTCGCCCACCACGATGCCGCTGAACTGGCCGGCAGCGGGGGTCACGCTGTCGACTTCGAGGCCGGCCATGGACAGGCGGGCGACCAGTTCGTCACGGGAGACTTGCGGGTTTACCCAACCGCGCAGCCACTGTTCACTGAATTTCATGCTGTTCTCCTGAAAGTTGCGTCGATTGGGCCTAGCGGAATTGAGCCAAGAACCGCAGGTCGTTGTCGAAGAACAGACGCAAATCGTTGACGCCATAGCGCAGCATGGCCAGGCGCTCGGCACCCATGCCGAAGGCGAAGCCCTGGTACTCTTCCGGGTCGATGCCGGACATGCGCAGCACGTTCGGGTGGACCATGCCGCAGCCCATCACTTCCAGCCAGCCGGTCTGCTTGCACACGCGGCAGCCCTTGCCGGAACACATCACGCACTGGATGTCGACTTCGGCGCTCGGCTCGGTGAAGGGGAAGAACGACGGGCGGAAGCGCACGGCCAGTTCTTTCTCGAAGAACACCCGCAGGAACTCTTCGATGGTGCCCTTGAGGTCGGCGAAGTTGATGCCGCGATCGACCAGCAGGCCTTCGACCTGGTGGAACATCGGCGAGTGGGTGATATCCGAGTCGCAACGGTACACACGGCCTGGGCAGACGATGCGGATCGGCGGCTGGGTGCTTTCCATGGTACGCACCTGGACCGGCGAGGTGTGGGTGCGCAGCAGCATGTTGGCGTTGAAGTAGAAGGTGTCGTGCATCGCCCGGGCCGGGTGGTGGCCGGGGATGTTGAGCGCTTCGAAGTTGTGGTAGTCGTCTTCGACCTCAGGGCCTTCGGCGATGCCGTAGCCGATGTGGGTGAAGAACTGCTCGATGCGCTCGAGAGTACGGGTGATCGGGTGCAGCCCGCCGGTGGTCTGGCCACGGCCTGGCAGGGTCACGTCGATGCATTCGGCGGCCAGGCGAGCGTTCAGCTCGGCCTCTTCAAAGGCGGCCTTGCGTGCGTTGAGCACGTCGGTGACGCGTTCCTTGGCGTCGTTGATCAGCGCGCCGACCTTGGGGCGCTCTTCGGCTGGCAGGTTGCCCAGGGTCTTCATCACCTGGGTCAGCTCGCCTTTCTTGCCGAGATATTGGACCCGGATCTGTTCCAGGGTAGTGATGTCTTCAGCGCGTTCCACGGCCTCGAGGGCTTGGGCGACCAGCGCGTCCAGGTTTTCCATGTACAGACTCCAGATACGAAAATAGGGGAAGAGCTTTTGAAGGCTCTTCCCCTATCCGATGACGTTTTACACCCGACGGCGCAGGCGCCGCCGGATGATTGTCGTGGGTACTTAAGCCAGTACGGCTTTAGCCTTCTCGACAATCGCAGCAAACGCCGCTTTTTCGTTCACTGCCAGATCAGCCAGAACCTTGCGGTCGATTTCGATCGACGCTTTTTTCAGGCCAGCAATCAGACGGCTGTACGACAGACCGTTGGTGCGGGCACCGGCGTTGATACGAGCGATCCACAGTGCGCGGAACTGACGCTTCTTCTGGCGACGGTCGCGGTAGGCGTATTGGCCTGCCTTGATGACCGCTTGCTTGGCAACGCGGAATACGCGCGAGCGTGCACCGTAGTAGCCTTTAGCCAGTTTCAGAATTTTTTTGTGACGCTTACGAGCGATAACGCCGCGCTTAACACGAGCCATGAGTAACTTCCTCTATCTTAACCAGAATTAACGAACGCGCAGCATGCGCTCGACTTTTGCCACGTCAGACGGGTGCAGCAAGCTGGCACCGCGCAGTTGACGCTTACGCTTGGTCGACATTTTGGTCAGGATGTGGCTCTTGAAAGCGTGCTTGTGCTTGAAGCCGGAAGCCGTCTTCAGGAAGCGCTTCGCAGCACCGCTCTTGGTTTTCATTTTTGGCATGTTGGAACTCCGCATTCGAATAAAAATTACACAATAATCATCAGGCCTGCCGTGCCCGGGAGATTACTTCTTCTTTTTGGGGGCGATGACCATCATAAGCTGGCGTCCTTCCATCTTCGGATGCTGCTCAACGGTGCCGTATTCCACGAGGTCAGCTTCGACCCGCTTCAACAGCTCCATGCCCAGCTCCTGGTGGGCCATCTCACGGCCGCGGAATCTCAGAGAGATCTTGGCCTTGTCCCCATCGCTAAGGAAACGTACCAGGTTGCGTAGTTTTACCTGGTAATCCCCTTCTTCCGTCCCTGGACGAAACTTGATTTCTTTGATCTGGATCTGCTTCTGGTTCTTCTTGGCTTCGTTGGCCTGCTTCTTCTTCTCGAAGAGGTGCTTGCCGTAGTCCATCACCTTGCAGACGGGCGGTACCGCGTCTGCAGAGATTTCCACCAGATCCAGCTTCGCTTCATCAGCGATACGCAGCGCTTCATCAATCGAGACGATGCCAATCTGCTCGCCGTCAGCACCAATTAACCGAACCTCGCGTGCCGAGATATTCTCGTTGATCGGGGCTTTCGGTGCAGTTCGTTTATCGTTTCTCATTTCACGCTTAATAGTCATTACTCCGATTCTTGGCGACCACGCCGGGAAACCGCTTGCGACAGCAGCTCAGCGAACTGCGCGACGGGCATCGAGCCCAGGTCTGCGCCTTCGCGGGTGCGCACAGCGACGGTTTGCGTTTCGACTTCGCGATCCCCTATAACCAAAAGATAAGGGACCCGCAGCAACGTATGCTCGCGGATTTTAAAGCCGATCTTCTCATTTCTCAAGTCCGACTTGGCACGGAATCCGCTACCGTTCAGGGCTTTTTCCACCTCGAGGGCGAAATCGGCCTGTTTGTCGGTGATGTTCATGATCACGGCTTGGGTCGGGGCGAGCCAGGCCGGGAACACGCCGGCGTAGTGCTCGATGAGCATGCCGATGAAGCGCTCGAACGAACCGAGGATGGCGCGGTGCAGCATCACCGGGCGCACGCGGCTGTTGTCTTCGGCGATGTAGCTGGCATCCAGGCGCTCGGGCAGGTTCGGGTCGTACTGCAGGGTGCCGCACTGCCAGTTACGGCCGAGGCAGTCGCGCAGGGTGAACTCGATCTTCGGACCGTAGAAGGCGCCCTCGCCCGGCTGGTATTCCCACTCCAGGCCCGACTCGTTCAGGGCGTCGGCCAGTGCGCCTTCGGCACGGTCCCACAGCTCTTCGGAGCCCACGCGCTTGGCCGGACGGGTCGACAGCTTCATGGCGACGTCGGTGAAACCGAAGTCCTTGTACACGTCCAGGGTCAGCTTGATGAAGTCGGCGGCTTCCTTCTTCACCTGTTCTTCGGTGCAGAAGATGTGCGCGTCGTCCTGCACGAAGCCGCGCACGCGCATGATGCCGTGCAGCGCGCCAGACGGCTCGTTGCGGTGGCAGGCGCCGAACTCGGCCAGGCGCAGCGGCAGGTCGCGGTAGGACTTCAGGCCCTGGTTGAACACCTGCACGTGGCACGGGCAGTTCATCGGTTTTACCGCGTAGTCGCGGTTTTCCGACGAAGTGGTGAACATGTTCTCGGCGTAGTTGGACCAGTGGCCGGAACGCTCCCAGAGGATACGGTCGACAACCTGCGGGGTCTTGATTTCCTGGTAGCCGTTTTCACGCTGGACCTGGCGCATGTACTGCTCGAGCACCTGGTACACGGTCCAGCCGTTGGCGTGCCAGAACACCATGCCCGGGGCTTCTTCCTGCAGGTGGAACAGGTCGAGCTGCTTGCCGATCTTGCGGTGGTCACGCTTTTCGGCTTCTTCGATGCGCTGGATATAGGCGGCCAGCTGCTTCTTGTCGGCCCAGGCGGTGCCGTACACGCGTTGCAGCTGCTCGTTCTTGGCATCGCCGCGCCAGTAGGCGCCGCTCAGCTTGGTCAGCTTGAACGCTTTCAGGAAGCGAGTGTTCGGCACGTGCGGGCCACGGCACATGTCGACGTATTCTTCGTGGTAGTACAGGCCCATGGCCTGTTCATCCGGCATGTCCTCGACCAGGCGCAGCTTGTAGTCTTCGCCACGCTGGGTGAACACGTCGATGACTTCGGCGCGCGGGGTCATCTTCTTGACGACGTCGTAGTCCGTGTCGATCAGCTGCTGCATGCGCTTTTCGATGGCGGCGAGGTCGTCCGGGGTGAAGGGACGCTCGTAGGCGATGTCGTAATAGAAGCCTTCGTCGATCACCGGGCCGATCACCATGCGGGCGGTCGGGTACAGCTGCTTCACTGCGTGGCCGATCAGGTGGGCGCACGAGTGACGGATGATCTCCAGTCCCTCTTCATCTTTAGGGGTGATGATCTGCAGGGTGGCGTCGTGGTCGATCTTGTCGCAGGCATCGACGAGCTTGCCGTCGACCTTGCCGGCCAGGGTGGCCTTGGCCAGGCCTGCGCCGATCGAGGCGGCGACTTCGGCTACGGATACCGGCTGGTCGAACGTGCGTTGACTGCCATCGGGAAGAGTAATAACGGGCATGGCGCCTCCTCTCCTAGTGGTGACCCCTACCAAAGGTCACGTGGGTTGGGATGAGCCAGTACAAGATCCGCCCTGCCTTTCCCGCGGGAAAGCCTGCCTCACAGTGGCAGAGACCTTTCGGCCTGCCAGGGACGAACCAGAGTGACTGGAAGGTATAAAAAGAAATGCGCCCGCACAGGGCGTGGCGCAAGGGAGGCATGCTAGCACGGGGCTAGAGCGGCCGGCAGAAATATTTGGAATTTACGCCGTGGCGGTGAACTCTTGCGGAAAATTTCCTATCAGACTTTCTGAAGCAACCTACTCTTGATGAGACCATTAACCAAGGAGTGTCCGGTTATGCGACTTCAGTCCCTTCTGGCTGCCTGCGCCGCGAGCGCCCTGCTGCTGCCCCTGGCTGCCAACGCAGGCAATTTCCCCGCCGGCAAGGAAGCGTCCTATATGGCGCAGTGCCAACAAGTGGCGAGCGGCCAAGGCGTGGATGCGGCGACAGCCAAGAAGCACTGCGAGTGTGGTGCCCAAGCCATCAAGAAGAATTTCAACGACAAGGAGATCGAGGACCTCGACAGCCAGGACGGCGTAGACGCCAAGCTGATGCAGAAGGCCCAGCAGGTGGTCCAGGCCAGCTGCAAGCCGAAATAGGCCGGATTTTCCGGCGATCCGTCGCATCTTTTGCCCTGGATCAACATCCTGCGAAGGTAATAGGGGCTAGATGCGAAGAATTAGACTATAGTGTCGTCGGTGCCACTGAAGCTTAGGCGACACTGCACCCCGATAAAAAATCATGTTTCTGGAGATTCACCCCATGTCCAATCGCCAAACCGGCACCGTCAAGTGGTTCAACGATGAAAAAGGCTTCGGCTTCATCACTCCTCAAGGCGGCGGCGACGACCTGTTCGTACACTTCAAGGCCATCGAAACCGACGGTTTCAAAAGCCTGAAAGAAGGCCAAACTGTTTCCTTCGTAGCCGAAAAAGGCCAGAAGGGCATGCAGGCTGCGCAGGTTCGTCCGGAGTAATTTTCGGATAGCTGCAAAAAAACCCGCCCTCGTGGCGGGTTTTTTATTGGGCGCTTGCCAAGGCAGGCTGTGCCCATGTGCGCTGCCGATCAAGCGCGACAGTGGCCAGGAGGGCCACCATCCCATGGCAATGATCGAACTACACGGCGTGGGCTTGCACCATGGCCGCAAACACCTCTTCAGCGAACTCGACGCGCGCATCGAATGGGGGCAACGCATCGCCATCATCGGCGACAACGGCAGCGGCAAGTCGTCACTGCTGCGCCTGCTGCAGGGCAGCCTGGCGCCCAGCGAGGGGCACATCGAGCGCCACGGTGGTTTGCGTGTCGGCCATGTGGCCCAGGTACTGGACGGCGAGTCGTCGCTCAGTGGCGGCCAGCGTGTCAACCAGGCATTGAGCCAAGCCCTGGCCCTGAGCCCCGACTTGCTGCTGCTGGACGAGCCGACCAATCACCTGGACGCCGCCAACCGCCGCTCGCTGTCGCGCATGCTCGAGCATTTCCACGGCACCCTGGTGCTGGTGACCCACGACGTGGCGCTGATGAACCAGACCTGTGACACGCTCTGGCACGTGCACCACGGGCGCCTGGATGTGTTCAACGGCAGCCATGCCGACTACATGGCCGAGCGCGACCTGCAGCGCGGCGTGCTCGACAAGCGCATCGCCGAGGTGCGCCGCGCCCGCGACGACGCCCACGACTCGCTGATGCAGGAACAGGCCCGCGCCGCCGGCGCCCGCAAGCGCGGGGTCAAGGCGATCCAGAACAGCAAGTGGGCGACCGTGCGCTCGCCGACCAAGCTGGGCCGCGGCAACACCACCGCCGGGCGCAAGCAGGCGCAGATCCTGCAGCAGCAGCGCGAGCTCGGCGAGCAGTTGGCCGAGCTGCGCCCGGAGCCGGTGATCGTGCCGCGCTTCCACCTGCCGGCGATGGGCCAGTCGTCGCGGGTGCTGATCCAGGTGCGTGGCGGCAGCGTCGGCTACGCCGACGCGCCGGTGCTCAGCGGCATCGACCTGCAGCTGGAAGGCGGCGAACGCCTGGCCCTGACCGGCAACAACGGCAGCGGCAAGTCCACCCTGGCGCGGGCGATCCTCGGCGACCCGCGGGTCTGGCGCCGTGGCGACTGGCTGCTGCCGGCGCCCGAGCAGGTCGGCTACATCGACCAGCACTACGACACCCTGCCCGCCGATGCCAATGTGCAGGAAGCCCTGGGGCGAATAGTGCGGGATTGGCCGCTGGAACAGCTACGCGCACACCTGGCGGACTTCCTGTTCCGCCAGGCCGATGCGGTGCAGACTCCGGTGGCGGGCCTGTCCGGCGGCGAGAAGGCGCGCCTGTCCCTGGCCTGCATCGCCGCCCGGCCGCCGCAGCTACTGATCCTCGACGAGCCGACCAACAACCTCGACCTGCGCATGCGCACCCACCTGCTGGAAGTGCTGGTGGATTACCCCAACGCGCTGCTGGTGATTTCCCACGACCAGGACTTCCTCGACGGCCTGGGCATCGACCGTCACTTTCACTGCGCCAGGGACCACTCGGCCAAAGGCCAGTAGCGGCCCTTGCGTGACTCGTACAGGGTGAAGTGGCGGGCGATGAGGTGGAACGCCGGCGCCTCGCCCGCCTCCGGCAATGGCTCACGAAAATCCCGGGACAGGGTCAGGTGCGGCCGGTACTCACGCACCGACGGCTCGATGCCCAGCGGCAGCAGCGCCTGATGCAAGTCGTACACCAGCTGGCGCAGGGCCAACGGCGCCTGCGCAGGCGCCAGCACCAACGCCGAAGCCCGCGGCCACACCTGCAACTGGTCGAGGACCAGGCGCAGCTTGGCTTCAGGAAGCCGCAGTGCATCCACTGCGGCGCACACCGCCGGCACCTGGGCGGCATCGACATCGCCCAGGAATAGCAAGGTGACATGGAAGTTCTCGCTCGGTACCGGCTTGCCGCTGCGCAGGCCCAAACCACGCCGCCACTGGCTGATGCCACGGCGCTGTTCGTCGCCCAGCGACAGGGCGAAGAACAGCCGCTTGAAGGGGGCCCCATTGGGGCGTGCGTCCTGAATCATCGGGAGTTCCTTGCTGGATGGACGGCCACCGGATTGTAAACGCCGGGTCGTCAGAAATACCCACTCATGCGGATGAATCGTTTGCGCAAGCTGTAGGCCATGCCACCTAAGTCGGGCCGTTTTGTCGTAACAATAAGTACAAACCCTGGCCACGATTGTTTATGCTGGCGGGCTTACGCCATGGCGCATGGCCATTTTTTCGACAAGTAAACGTCCATGAAAATTGCATTCGTACTGATCTTCGTCCTCTCGATCGCCTATGTTCACCTGCGCGGTCGGGTTCGTCACAAGCTGACCCGCCAGCTGGGTGACCACTCCAGCTTCCTGGCCCCGGTCAACGCCTTCCTGTACCTGTTCTCCAAGCACCCGGCCAAGCCTTACCTGCCGGTCAGCGCCTTCCCTGAGCTGCAGGTGCTGCAGGACCACTGGCAGGAGATCCGCAAGGAAGGCCAGCAACTGCTGCAGGCCGGCGAGATCAAGAAGTCCGACAACTATGACGATGTCGGCTTCAACTCGTTCTTCAAGACCGGCTGGAAGCGCTTCTACCTGAAGTGGTACGGCGAGAGCCACCCCTCGGCGATGACCCTGTGCCCGCGTACCACCGAACTGCTGGCCGGCATCGGCACAGTCAAGGCGGCGATGTTCGCCACCCTGCCACCGGGCGCCAAGCTGGTACGCCACCGTGACCCGTACGCCGGCTCCTACCGCTACCACCTGGGCCTGGACACGCCCAACGACGATGGCTGCTACATCGACGTGGACGGCGAGAAGTACTCCTGGCGCGACGGTGAGGGCGTGGTGTTCGACGAAACCTACATCCACTACGCCGCCAACACCACCGAGCACAACCGCATCATCCTGTTCTGCGACGTCGAGCGTCCACTGAAGTACCGCTGGGCGGCTGCGTTCAACCGCTGGTTCAGCCGCAACGTGATGGCCGCCGCTGCCGCGCCTAACGATGCCAATGACAAGACCGGCGGCATCAACCGCCTGTTCACGCGCATCTACAAGATCCGTGAACGCGGCAAGGCCATGAAAAAGCGCAACCGCACCCGCTACTACCTGGAGAAGTGGGCAGTGGTCGCGGCGCTGGTGCTGGTGTTCATCTACATCTGATCCGGTGGTCAACCTCGCGGGGCAAACCCGCTCCTGCCAACAGTGGGAGCGGGCTTGCCCCGCGAGTGTTTTCCCCGCTGCACATCCCGTCTTCGACTAGCCTGAAAGCTCCTGTTGCCAACCTGACAAGGTGAAGACGATGAGCATGATGGACTGGGACGCCTACCGTAAGCAGTTGATGGCCGGCATCGGCGATCTCAAGCAACTCTCCCCCGATACCGTGGCCGGCTACATGACCGCCAGTGGCGCCGGGGCCAAGACCAACCACCTGGACGCCAAGACCCGCGAGCTGATCTCCCTGGCCGTGGCCGTCACCACCCGCTGCGACGGCTGCATCGCCGTGCATTCGCAGCAGGCGGTCAAGCATGGCGCCACCCGCGAGGAGATCGCCGAGGCCCTGGGCGTGGCGGTGGCGATGAACGCCGGTGCGGCACTGGTCTACTCGGCCCGGGCCCTGGACGCGGTGGGCAAGGCCGGCGCCTGACACACCAAGGCGTCGCCGCCCTTGCGCGACGACGCCCTGACACCCAGACTTGGCGGCTCAGCCCGTGCAGGAGCCGCCATGATCCAGATTCGCCCCATGACCCCGGAAGACTTCGAGCGCTTCTGGCCGACCTTCCACGCCATTGTCCAGGCTCGCCAGACCTACGCCTTCGACCCCGCCCTGAATATCGACCAGGCCCGTACGCTGTGGCTGGAGAACCCGTTGCGCACCCTGGTGGCCGAGGCAGACGGCGAACTGCTCGGTTCCTACTTCCTCAAGGCCAATGCCGCCGGGCCCGGAGCGCACGTGGGCAACTGCGGCTACATGGTGTGCGAAAACGCCCGTGGCCGTGGCGTGGCCAGGCTGATGTGCGAGCATTCGCAGAAGCTCGCCCGCCAGGAAGGCTTCCTGGCCCTGCAGTTCAATTCGGTGGTGGCGACCAACGAAGTGGCCGTGGCGCTGTGGCACAAGCTCGGCTTCGAGACCGTCGGCCGCCTGTCCAAGGCCTACCGCCATGCTGAACTCGGCCTGGTCGACTGCCTGGTGATGTACAAGTGGCTGGCCGACGAGCCGGTTGTGGAGAAACCGCCGCTGTTGATCGGGCGCAAGAACATCGAGGCGCGGGTGTCGCGGCGACGCGGTCGCTAGCGGCTGCTCCAACGGGTCGCCGAGCGGCCCGCCCCAACCCCTGGCCGCGTCATCACCCGGCAAAACACTGCAGCACGTCAACGACGCGGTCGCGTCAAGCTGCCACACTAGGACCATTGCCTTTCGTGCCTGTGTGAAGGAACACCCCCTCCCCATGAACCATGAGCTGCTCTGGGTCCTTGGCCTGCTGGCCGTCGTCGTCACCCTGTTCATCCTCAACCGCCCGCGCATGGACGTGGTCGCCCTGCTGGTGATCGTCGCCCTGCCGCTGTCGGGCATCCTCACCGTGGAGCAGGCCATGGCCGGCTTCAGCGACCCCAACGTGGTGCTGATCGCAGCCCTGTTCGTGATCGGCGAAGGGCTGGTGCGCACCGGCATCGCCTACCGCATCGGCGAGTGGATGAGCGAGCGCGCAGGCAACAGCGAGGCGCGCCTGCTGGCGCTGCTGATGGTGGCCGTGGCCGGCCTGGGTTCGGTGATGAGTTCCACCGGCGTGGTGGCGATCTTCATCCCGGTGGTGCTGAGCATTGCCGCGCGCCAGCAGCTTTCGCCCAGCCGGCTGATGATGCCGCTGAGCTTCGCCGGCCTGATCAGTGGCATGCTGAGCCTGGTGGCGACACCGCCGAACGTGGTGGTGCACAGCGAGCTGGTGCGCCACGGCGAGAGCGGCTTCGGCTTTTTCAGCTTCACCCCTTTCGGCCTGGTGGTGCTGGTGCTCGGGATCGGCTACATGCTGCTGACCCGCCACTGGCTCAACGGCGAGGTGCGCAAGGACGGCCGGGTCGAAAGCCGCCGCACCCTGCTCGACCTGGTGCTGGACTACAAGCTCAACGGTCGCGAACGACGCCTGCGCATCCGCCCGCATTCGCCGCTGATCGGCCACACTCTCGGCGAGCTGGAGCTGCGCACCCGCCACGGCGCCAACGTGATCGGCATCGAGCGCCAGCACAAGTTCACCACCCGCGTGATCAGCGCCGACTCCGGCACCTTGCTGCAGCAGGGCGACGTGCTGTTGCTGGACCTGTTCGCCAACCGCGACGACCTGCGCAGCCTGTGCCAGACCATGCTGCTCGAGCCCCTGCACTTCAAGGCCGCCTACTTCATCGACCAATCCCAGGAGCTGGGCATGGCGGAGGTCTCGCTGCCGCCCGGCTCGCAACTGATCGGCAAGAGCATCCTCGAACTGACCTTCCGTACCCGCTACGACCTCAACGTGGTCGGCCTGCGCCGTGACCAGCAAGCCATCGAAGGGCAACTGGTGGAAGAAAAGCTGCGCCTGGGCGACACCCTGCTGGTGGTCGGCCCGTGGAAGGCAGTGCGCCAGTTGCAGGGCAAGCCGCGCGACTTCCTGGTGCTGAGCCTGCCGGCGGAAATCGACCAGGTCGCGCCGGCGCGCGCCCGGGCGCCCTATGCGCTGATCAGCCTAGGGGTAATGGTCGGGCTGATGGTCAGCGGCCTGGTGCCCAACGTCATCGCGGCGCTGATCGGCTGCCTGCTGATGGGCGCCGGGCGCTGCATCGACATGAACAGCGCCTACCGCGCCATCCACTGGCAGAGCCTGGTGCTGATCGTCGGCATGCTGCCCTTTGCCCTGGCCCTGCAGAAGACCGGTGGCATCGACCTGGCCGTCGGTGCGCTGGTCGGTGCGCTCGGCGGCGCCGGGCTCAGCGTGATCCTCGCCTGCCTGTTCGCGGTGACGGCGCTGATCGGGCTGTTCATCTCCAATACCGCCACCGCGGTGCTGATGGCCCCGGTGGCGGTGAGCACCGCGCAGCAGCTGGGCATGTCGCCCTACCCGTTCGCCATGACCGTGGCCCTGGCGGCGTCGGCGGCGTTCATGACGCCGGTGTCGTCGCCGGTCAACACCCTGGTGCTGGGGCCCGGCCAGTACCGCTTCGCCGACTTCGTCAAGGTTGGCGTGCCGTTCACCCTGCTGGTGATGCTGGTGACCGTGCTGATGGTGCCGTGGGTGTTCGGGCTGTAGTCGTCGGCACGATCCGGGCCGATCGCGGCGAATTGACATCAATTGACCAGTTGAAAGACACTGACACGACATCGTCCCAGGTGCCTACAGCCGTTTTCCTGGATTCTGTCTTCGCTTGCCGGTCGAGCTCATGGTGTCTCCAGTCCCGTCGCGCCTGCTGCCCCCGCTGATCCTGTTCGGCTTGACCCTGGCGCTGACCCTGGGCGGCATCCTCGCCCGCCCGATCGAATCACTGTCGCTGTTCTGGCCTGTGAACGCGGTGCTCGCCGGCGTGCTGCTGCGCAACCCGCGCCAGGCCACCCCCGCTGGCTTCGTCCTGATCTACCTGGCCATGGTCGCTGCCGACCTGGCCTGCGGCAGCGCCTGGCGCCCGGCCCTGTGGTTCAACCTGTGCAACCTCGGCGCCATCGCCACCATCTGGTACCTGATGGCTCGGCTGCCGCGCGTGCATCGTCGCCTGCGCACCCCGCACGGCACCCTGTGCCTGTTCGGTGCCTGCGCCGTCGGTGCGGTGGTCGCCGCAAGCCTGGCTTGCGTGATGGCCGCGCCGTGGTTCGAGCAATCGCTGCGCGCCACCTGGCTGGCTTGGTTCAGCGAACAGTTCTCCACCAGCGTGCTGGTCCTTCCAGTGCTGCTCACCGCGCCATCGCCCAGGGCCCTGACCCGCCCCGGCAGTACCGGGCAAACGGTGCGCCTGGCGCCGTTGCTGGTGCTGCTGGCCTCGCTGAGCGTCAGTATCGTCTTCGGCGGGCCCGGCGCCATCGCCTTCCCGATTGCCGCGCTGCTGTGGTGCGCGCTCAGCTATTCGCCCTTCCTCGTCTCGCTGCTGGCCCTTACCGCGGGCAGCACGTTGATCGTCGCCGTGGCGCAGAACCTCATGCACTTCAACATCCCGCAGAGCGAGTCGGGGGTCACCACCTTGATGTCGGCGCGCCTGGGCATCGCCATGCTGGTGCTCGGCCCGCTGGTGCTGGCCTGCGTCAGCAGCGCCAACCGCAGCCTGATGGCGCGCCTCGCGCACCAGGCGACCATCGACCACCTGACCGGCGCCCTCAGCCGCAGCGCCTTCATCCGCCGCGCCCACGCCCTGCTCGACAACCGCCAGCAAGCGCCGCTGACCTTGATGATGCTCGACATCGATCACTTCAAGACCATCAACGACCAGCATGGCCACGCTGTCGGCGACCAGGTGCTGCGCCAGTTCGCCACGACCCTGCAAGACCAGTTGCACGACGGTGAGCTGTTCGCCCGCCTGGGCGGCGAGGAGTTCGTCATCGTCGTGCCGGGGCTGGCGCCTGAGTTGGCCAGGTTCACCGCAGAGCGCCTGCGCCGGGCGGTGCAGGACCAGCACATCGCGCAGCCCGGGCAGCCGCTGCGGATCACCGTGAGCATCGGTGTGAGCGGCTGCGCTGCCGACACCCCGGCACCCAGCCTCGACGAGTTGCTGGCCAGCGCCGACCAGGCGCTCTACCGGGCCAAGGCCCAGGGCCGTAACCGTGTCGAACAAGCCGATGGGCAGCGCCAGGTGGTGTGAGTCAACCGGCCAGCAGGTCCCAGCTCAGCTTGGCGATCAGCACGCACAGCAGCACCAGGAACAGCCCCCGCACGAACCCGGCGCCCTTGCGCACCGCTAGCCAGGTGCCGGTCAGCGCGCCAAGGACATTGAACAGCGCCATCGGCAGCGCAATGGCCCACAGCACATTGCCCGACGGGATGAAGAACACCAGCGCGGCCAGGTTGGTGGCGATGTTGACCAGCTTCGCCGAGGCCGAGGCATGCAGGAAATCCAGGGCGAAGAAGCGGATGAACAGGAAGATCAGGAAACTGCCGGTGCCCGGCCCGAACAGCCCGTCATAGAAGCCGATGGCGCCACCGATCAGCACCGCCAGGCACTGTTCCTTGCGGCCGATGGCCATGGGTTTGTGCAGGGTGCCGAAATCCTTCTTGCAGAAGGTGTAGATGGCCATCAGCACGATCAGCGCCAGCACCATCGGGCGCATCACGCTCGCCGGCACCAAGGATACGGTGGCCGCGCCGAGGAACGACATCACGAAGGCGCTCAGCGCCGCTGGCACGATCAACCCCCAGTCCAGCTTGACCTTGCGGATGAACGAACGCGCCGCGAACGTGGTACCGCACACCGAGGCCAGCTTGTTGCTGCCCAGCAGTGCCGCCGGCTGGGCGTTGGGCAGCACGTTGAACAGCGCGGGGATCTGGATCAGCCCGCCGCCACCGACGGCAGCGTCGATCAGGCCAGCGGCGAAGGCAAACAGCGAAAGCAGGGCAATATCCATCATCTTGAAGGTCCAGGCGGGACAAAACAGGCTGCCAGACTAATCAAAGCGCCGCGCTTGTGTTGAAATGCCATATTGCAAAAACTGCAACGAGGAGTCCCGCCATGGCCCTAGACATGCTGCGTGAAATACAAGCGTTCGTCAGCGTTGCGCACAAGCGCAGCTTTGTCAGCGCCGCCCGTGCCCTGGGCCGCTCGCCCAGCGCAGTAACTCGTGCGGTGCAGGCGCTGGAGGACAACAGCGGCGCCAAGCTGTTCAACCGCAGCGCCAGCGCCGTGTCATTGACTGAGGCCGGCGAGCGTCTGCTGCCTCACGCCGAACGCTTGCTGGATGTGCAACGAGATGCCGCCGACGAGTTGGCCGCGCTGACCGGCAACGCCAAGGGCTGGATCCGCCTGGCCGCGCCCGAGGTACTGGCCCAGCAGATATTGCCGGGAGTGCTGGCCGAGTTCTCTCGTCGCCACCCTCATGTCACCCTCGACGTGCAGTACAGCGATCAGGCTCTGGATCCGCTGCAAGGCAAGCTGGACTTCGTGATCCGCGGAGCCTTCCCGCAATCCAGCGAACTGATCGGCTACCCGCTATGGCGTTACCGCCGCCACCTGTACGCCAGTCCTGAGTACCTGGCCCAGGCCGGCACGCCCCAAGGGCTGGAAGACCTGGAACGGCATGCGCTGATCCTGCACACCGCGCCGCGCATCCTCAAGGCCTGGCATTTCAGCAAGGATGGGCGCATCTCCAGCCTGCGCCCACGGCCGCGGCTGCGCCTGGGCTCAGGGGTGGCAGTGCTGCAAACCACCCTGGCGGGCGCCGGCATCGCGCGGCTGGCCGATTGGCTGGGGGAACCGGAGGTGCGAGCCGGACGGTTGGTGCGGGTCTGCCCCGATTTTCACCTGACATCCAGCACCGGGCACGACCCGCAGATGCATGCCGTGTACCCCGCCGGCGACCTGCCGGCACGGGCTCGCGAGCTGCTGCAGGCCCTGCGCGATGCCCGTCCGCGCCTGTGGGAATAGCCCTGAACAGGGCTGCTCAATTTCTGCTCAATCTAACAGAGTGCTTGCCAATACTGGCCTGTAGCGTTTTATCCACAGACCTACCCACGATTTTTGTGGACAGTTTCCGCAAGGCTTGAAGGAAAAATTACAAACGCAGCAAGGCCACGTTGGCCAGCTTGACCAACTCGATCCATTCGCTTGCGCTGATCACACCGGAACGCTCCAACTCTTCGGCACGGCGCAGTGCCTGATCGTAGTCCTCTTCGTGGAGGATGCCCTCGCCGAGAAAACGACCGCGCCACTCCAGCATCGCTGCAGTGCCTTTCTTGCATTCCATAGTGTGTATTGTCTCCAAGGCAAGTGAATGGCCCGTGTGCCCGGGCCCTTTGATTGGGGGCGGGAGATTACACGAGCGACTTGCACTTGAGAACGACTTGCAGCTACCGCTTGTCTAGACGACTGCGGCCTAAGGCCGGGGAGGCCTGGGGAAAGGGTCTGGCCCGCCATTGCGCCAGACGGGCCGGAACAGCAAAAAGAGGCGGCTCAGCTTGGCGGAATGGTGCCCAGCAGGCCAATCATGATAGTCAGCAGCAGAAAACCACCCAGAAACAGCGCGAGCTTGCCCATCGGAACCTCTACAGTGTGTTGTCGTAACGGCGGGGCTGGCCGCTGCGAAAGTGCAGCGAGACAGCCTGCCCAGCGCACACCGGATTGGAAGGCTGGGCCTGGGCGTATTGTCCGGCAGCGGCTGATACGGTTACAGATTCAGGTTCGTGGAAAAAAAGCAGATCAGATGGTAATCGACCATCGCGGTGCAAGCTCGCTCCCACGAGTGCCCAACGTGAGGTCAAAGCGGTCGGCGTGGGAGCGGGCTTGCCCCGCGATACATCCGCGCAGGCAACACACCTATGCTACGGTCCGAAGTCCAGACAAGGAGAACCACCGCAAATGACCGCGCTCGCCAGCAACGCCGCGCTGCTGATCATCGACATGCAGAACGGCATCAACCACCCTCGCCTGGGCCGTCGCAACAACCCCGAAGCCGAACAGCGCATCAGCGAACTGCTCGCCTTTTGGCGCGCGAGCACGCGCCCGGTGGTGCACGTGCGCCATATCTCCCGCGATCCGGATTCGGTGTTCCGGCCAGGTCAGCCCGGCTGCGAGTTCCAGCCCGCCTTCACCCCGCAGGGGAACGAGGCCGTGTTTGAAAAACACCTGCCCGACGCTTTCTGCAACAGCGGCCTGGAACACTGGCTGCACCAGCGCGGCATCCAGCAACTGGTCATCACCGGCGTGATCACCAACAACTCGGTGGAGTCGAGCGCACGCTCGGCGGGCAACCTGGGGTTCGCAACGGTGGTGGTGGGCGACGCCTGCTACACCTTCGACCAGCATGATCTGCAAGGCCGGCTGTGGCCGGCGGAGGATGTCCATGCCCTGGCCCTGAGCAACCTGGCCATGGACTATGCGAGCGTTCTGCACAGTGCGGCGGTGCTGGCCGCACGCTGATCACGCCAGCGCGCGCAGCTTGGCCAGCGGCACCCAGCCGAGCTCGCCATTGCTCACCCGGCGACACCAGGCCCAGCCATTCAAGGGGCGCAGGCTATCGAGCTGCTGGCCGGGGTCGACGTCCAATTCATGGGCCGAATAGGCTTCCAGCGCCCTGCCCCGGCCCACGCCCAGCCGTTCGATGAACTGGGCAGGCACCCACCCTGCTGCCTGGCCCTGGCAACTGCACAGGTACCAGTCCTCCCACTGCTCGTCGCCCTCGTAGCGCTGGCCGATCTCCAGCAGCGTGCCACGGGCGAAGGTGATGGGCGCAGGATACTCACTGCGGTGTGTCTCGATCACGACGTACTTCACAGGCCTCTCCCTGGCTGCGAAAAGCGTCGATGCTAGTCGAAGGGCCTCTACAGCACCATGACCATTTCATGCCAGGCCATGCCGCCATGATCGGAAGCCGACGGGCGTACATAGGCGTAGCCCATCTTCTCGTACAACCCGACATGGCGCTCCTTGCACATCAGGTGGATGGTGGCCTTGCCGCGCTCGCGCATCTGCGCGACGAAGCGCGCCATCAACCGGCTGGCATGGCCCTGGCCCTGGTACGCGGGGTCGAGCACCACCGACATGATCACCACATTGGGCGCCTGCGGGTCATGCCCGACCAGTTCCTTGAAAGCCTCATCCGACATCACCACCTGGTCGGCGCAACCGCTGTTGATGAAGCCGATCACCTGGCCCTCGGCTTCCAGCACGAGAAAGCCCTCCGGGTACTGGACGATGCGCGTGGCGATCTTTTCCCGGGTGGCGGCTTCGTCGCCTTCATAGGCGCTGGTCTCGATCTGGTAGCAGCGGTCCACATCGCTGGAGGTGGCCTGGCGGAATGTCGGTGTGCTCATGGGCGGAATCCGGATAGCGGGAAACAGGGGCGACATCCTAACGGAAGTCGCCGCCCTGCTACAGGCTCGCCATACCCCTTACACCGAACGGGTAATACCCCCATCGACCCGCAGGTTCTGCCCGGTGATGTAACCCGCGCCCTCGGAGGCAAGGAAGCTGACAGTGGCCGCGATTTCCTCGGCCTTGCCGTACCGTTCCATGGGAATCCGGCTACGGAATTCCTCCTTCTCCGGCAGGCTGTCGATGAAACCTGGCAGCACATTGTTCATGCGGATGTTCTCGACCGCGTAACGGTCGGCGAACAGCTTGGTGAAAGCCGCGAGCCCGGCGCGGAACACGCCGGAGGTCGGGAACGCCGGATCCGGCTCGAAGGTGGCGAAGGTCGAGATATTGATGATGGTCCCGCTTTTTTGCCGCTGCATGATCGGGGTCACCAGGCGGGTCGGGCGCACCACGTTGAGGAAGTACACCTCCATGCCCCGGTGCCAGTCCTCGTCGCTGAGCTCGAGTACCGGTGCGCGTGGGCCATGCCCGGCGCTGTTGACCAGCACATCGATACGCCCCCATTGCTGCATCACGGTATCGACCAGACGCTGCAGGTCCTCTACCGACTGGTTGGAGCCCGTCACACCGATGCCGCCCAGCTCGGCCGCCAGGGCCTCCCCCTTGCCCGAGGACGACAGGATCGCCACCCTGAAACCGTCGGCAGCCAGCCGCCGCGCAGCCTCCGCGCCCATGCCACTGCCACCTGCGGTGATGATTGCCACTTTCTGAGAAGACATATGCCGCTCCTTCCGGGAGTTGATCAAGTGGGCCCATGAAGCCAGAATCCGGCTCAACGCACCAATCACGAATACTGGCAGCAGCCTGCAGGAAATCTACTGGATGAGCGCGCCCAAGCGACGCAACGCCCCCGCCATCGTCAATCACCTGGTGGCCTTCGAGGCCGCCGCCCGCCTGGGCAGCTTCCGCGCTGCCGCCGACGAGCTGCATGTCACGCCGGGCGCGGTCGCCCAGCAGGTGCGCACCCTGGAAAACAAACTTGGCCGCCCCTTGTTCGAGCGCCTGCCCCGCGGCCTGCGGCCCAACCGGGACGGCGCCGACTACCTGGCCCGTGTGCGCCTGGCCCTGGAGATCATCGAGGACGCCACCGGCGAACTGCTGGAGCGCGACAACCAGCGCGATCCGCAGCAGGTCCTGCTCAGCACCACCCCCGCCTTCGCCAGCCGCTGGCTGATCCCGCGCCTGGGGCGCCTGGCCGAGGCGCATCCGCAGGTGGCCCTGATGATCGACGCCTCCGACAGTACCCGCCCCCTGAGCGGCAAGGGTGCGGTGGACCTGGCCGTGCGCTGGGGGGCGCCGCCCTTCGCCGAGGCCTACGCCCTGCCCCTGCTGCCCGGCATGGCGGTGCCGGTGTGCGCGCCGGGGTTGTGCGGCGAGCACCCTTGGCGGCAAGCCGCGGAGCTTGCGCAACACCCGCTGATCTCCGACAGCCACAACAACTGGAAGCGCTGGTTCGACCACTACGCGTTGCCCGGCACACGGTTCAACGGCCCGGTGTTCTCGCAAACCATCCTCGCCATCGAGGCCGCCGAGCAAGGCATGGGCATTGCCCTCGTGCCGCGCCTGCTGGTGGAGAATGCCCTGAAAGCCGGGGCCTTGGTGCTGGCGCTGGAAGGCCATGAATTGCGCAGCGACGCCGGCTTCCACTTGCTGGCCAGCCATGCGCCGCTGGCAGGCTCGGCCGCCGAGCAGGTGGTGAACTGGCTGCTGGCCCAGGTGAACGCTGATGCTCAAGCACTTTCAAATCATGACTCTTTGATTTAGCGGGCTTTAGTAATCTGCGTGGGAGCGGCCACAACCTGCCGCAGGAAGCGCCCGAGGCGTTCGTCAAGGCGGTGGTGGATGCGGACCATCTCTAGGGGCAATTGCAACATATCGTTTCAGTGGCGCGTATTGGGTGCCGGGCAACACGGATTATCGCTACGACCCGTCTTTTACGCGGCAGGCCTTGTAATTCGGGGCCTGCCGCAAAATGAGCGGAAGCATCCCGAAACACTCGCCCAAGCCATCCTGTAAGACGCCTCTTTTGTCGATGTAGGACGTTTCTACGGGATTGTGAGCCAGTGTATGAATAATCAGTATTGGCGGGAGAATTGACCTGATACCGTCGAGCCTTTCTTACAACGGCACGGATGCCCACGACCAACGAGTACAGCATGGACAACTACGACAGCTCGGCACTTGGACTGCAAAAATGCCTGTTGAACCTGCGAAGAGATCATGCCCGGATGAAGGCGTCAGGAGAACTGGAAAGAGCGGCGATACTGGCGCAGGTGATCGGGCGGATGGAACAGGGATTGAAGGAGGCTTCCCAGGGGAGGAAGCCCGAGACGTTGCAATGAAGTGATGCCCGGCAAATGGCGATGGATATGCGGTGCTCATCTAGTGTGGTGTTTTGCAAATACGACCCATAAATCGCGAGCGTTTTTTGCGCTCAGGCAGGGCGTCACGACGAGTCGTAGCCCAGCTACGGCGAGGAGCGACAACGCCGCATGAGCGCAAATTCGCCACGGGGCAGCGGAGGGCGCGGCCCAGCGCCGCCTCGGCCTACTCGCTTCCTCCTTGGGCACACATGCCTTCCATGGGCGGCGACTAGAACCCATTTTTTGCTGGATTATTTCAATCGAATGGGTTTTGCGACGCAGAAAGATCAGCCCCCTCCATGCGCTCATGCGCCATGCCCGATTTCAGGGCGTGTTTCTAACCCAATGATCAGCTCAAAGGCCGGATCGGCTTTTATTTCAAAGACCTCGGGTGATTTGGTACAGACTATGCAAACGTTTGCTCCGAGCCATTGAGCGAACAATCGCTGCAGCTCTCGACACATCGCAGCCCCCAGGGGGCTTACCACTGCATGAACAAGGATTTTCAATGCACCGACCGTCTTTACCCGCAACGGCCCGCTTCTCACTGCCTGCCAAACTGCTACTGGGCGCTGTTACGGGACTACTCAGCGTCACCACCCAGGCCCAGGACATTCCCCCCAGCGAGTCGGCCCAGGGCGAGACCTTGAGACCGGCCGCCGCGCCAGCCAAATCGGGCCCCTATCTGTCGGACTGGTACAACCAGAACTTCACCCTGATCGGCAGCAAGGACATAAGCTTCGGCCCGCGACCGGCCGACGATATCTACCTGGAGTACGAGTACTTTGGCCGCAAGGGGCCGTTCGAGCTGTACGGCTACATCGACATCCCGAAAATCCTCACCATCGGCAACAGCCATGACAAAGGCGTGTGGGATCGCGGATCGCCGGTATTCATGGAGCATGAACCACGGATCTCCATTGATTACCTGGCCGGTCGCAGCCTGGCCGTCGGCCCATTCAAGGAATGGTACGTAGCCTTCGACTGGATCTACGACCACGGCAGCAACAGCGCCAACCGTGCCAATACCCTCTACAGCGGCCTGGGCACCGATATCGACACCCATTCGCGGGTCAACCTGTCGGCCAACTTCTACGGCCGCTACCAGTGGGAAAACTATGGCGCCAGCAACGAGTACTCCTGGGATGGCTACCGGGCCCAGCTCAAGTACATCGTGCCCATCGGCAAGTTCGACAACGGCGCCTCGCTGACCTATATCGGTTTCACCAACTTCGATTTCGGCTCTGACCTGGACAAGGACAACCCAGCCCGCACGGCCAACGCCACGGTGGCCACCAACGTGTTGCTGTATGCCTTCACCCATTTGCGCTTCACCTTGGTCGGCCGATACTTCCACAATGGCGGCAACTGGCAGAATGGCAGCGAGCTGAATTTCGGCGACGGCGATTTCCGCGCCCGGTCTGATGGCTGGGGGTACTACGCGGGAGTTGGCTATCAGTTCTGAGCATTCGAACCATGGGGTCGTGGGCCTGGCCTGCGGCGCCCTGCTCACTCTGAGGCGAACACCTGGAGCTGGTGATGCGTGGTTCAGGAAAGTCTGACCGTCTGAATGATCCTCCCTCCAACACAAACCCGTACGAGGGGGCTTCTTCCTGCATGACGAACGGCAGCATGCATTGCCAGCCAATGTGACATCATTTCACGCTAGAGATGGATCTCGTAAGCTCTGTTGCCAACGCACTATCTGCCGTGACTGCGCTACCACTGCCATTGCAGTCCTCGGATCAGCCCTAGCTACCGCCCAACCTTCAACTACAATTGAACGGGCCGACTCATTGGAGTGTTTGAGTATGAGAAAATTTAACGGATGAATATTTTCAACAATACTACCAAGAAAGCAGCTTTGATTTTGGTTGGGCCGCTAGGATGCTACGCCGCCTACCAGATCTTGTTCATTGGCCGCTATCTTGATATCGAAAAGTACCCCCTCCTGACGTCCACCTATTTGAATGGCGCAGCGATCATCGATATTGCCTGCGCACTGGTCGTCGCCTTTCTGGGGTACCAGGTCTGCCGACGGGCGGGGCTACTCGATGACTTCCGCCCCTCACGCGAAGGCCTGTCAACATTGGCCCTCACGCTCATTGCAACTGGCACCCTCGGCCTGTTGGCACTGAACATTTACAGTTCACTAGGGACACTCTCCCTGCGCTACGTAGTCGAGAACTACCCACTGTACAGTTACAAAGCAACCGACGGGGCGGCCTGGATGGTACTTGCCATGTATTCGGCCTTGTTTCTGCAGTTGATGGATATGTACTTTGGTGGTGTGACGAAGAAAAATGGCACCTTTCTTCTACTGGGCCTGCTGATTGTGTCATTCAGTGGTGGTCGTGGGATTCTGGTATTGTTCGCACTCATGTTCATTGTTCTGCTGATGTTCCAGCGCGTGGCATTCTGGAAGTTCTTGATGGCGAGCCTACTCGCTATCGCCGCCATGGGCGCATCCTTCATCATCGTGACCGGGCTGCGCGCACCAGACGCCCCCCCCGAGGTGGTGACTCCTGTGGCCAAGCCCACGGGCCATTCGCCCAAAGCCAAAGCCAAAGCCGCGCAAGCTCCTCCTGTCCTTGCGGAAGTTGCTCCCACGGAAAGCTTCGAAGACCTGAACTACAATGCCGCCTTCATTTCGGAGGACGTCCTGAGAGTCATCGAGAGCCATAAAGTAGAACCCAAGGCGTATGCCCTGGAAGATGCGATGACCCTTTTCGTCCCTCGCCAGCTGATGCCAGGCAAGCCTGTCTCCACAGCCGAGACTCGGGAAATCTATCCCCATGTGGCAAAGCGCGGGACAAACATCACCTTCCCCCTCAAAGCAAACATACTCATGCATTTGGGGGAATGGGCGTTCTATGCGGACTGGATCGTGGTGGCGGTCGTCCAGATCCTTATGATACTAGGTGTCGCCAGGCGGACCCGTGCACCGGGCATTGTCGGCTTTACCATGTTGTTTTGTGGCCTTGGCTTCATGTTGGTGGCCAGGGGGGGCATCTTCAACGCTCGGCTGCTGGTCATCATGTCATGCGTCTTGGTCGCGTATGCTGGCTACCGCACCTTGCTGACGATCCAGAGAGGGTTGAATTTCAGTAGGCAACCACGCCCACCCACCCAGCAAGCCTACTGATCCAGCGGCGCACCACCCAGGGACTATTGCGGAAGACTGCTCGAGGTGCTCGACAACACGTTTGCAGTGCCTATGAGATCAAGCACCTTTTGATTCCATAGGCGCTGCTGGGCTATCTCCAGGCACTTGGCCGCCAACCTGGGGATCGCCGCGGCTACCACAAGGATCGCTGCTCGGTCTTCCCCCGCCCAATAACGCAAAAAGCCCTGACTAGGTCAGGGCTTTGAATATGGCGGAAGCGTAGAGATTCGAACTCTAGGATAGTTGCCCATCGACGGTTTTCAAGACCGTACCATAAGCGCCCATTTATCAAGGCGTCAACGCAAAAAACGATTCCAAAACTAACACGAGGTGGCTCGGCTACAGGCCGCATAGCCCAAGGGTCGTAATTTCAGTTTTGGAACCGATTTTAGAAGCTCTAGGAAACCAGAGGAGATTCAGGCCTTTTTGCCTTCACGCTTTTTTCACGTCAAATCCTGCACAGTAAACGCTCATCCGATCTCCTACGTTCGCCCGCGCTCCCCTGCGGGCTTTTCTTTTCTGGATAAGACGAAACCGGCTAAGTCCAGTCGCCTTCAGCGCACATCAGCAGGGCTGCATTGGCCTGGCGAACCATTGCAATCCACTCCGTTGAGCTTACCAAGCCAGAATGCTGAAGACGCTGGGCTACTGCCAGGGCGTGATCATATTCTGCCTCTCGTAGCACGCCCGCACCAAGGTACCTACCCGTCCAATCAGCAATGACCAGATTTTGCTCTTGCTCTACCACCCCAAAGCCCCCACGAAGCCCAGCGCTAAATGTCGGCGAGATTACATAATGTCCGCCGAGCAAGAAATTGGGGCTTACTACCACTCATCCGGATCTTCCTGCAAAAAGAAATAATACCAAGGTCTAGTTGTAAGAAATCATTTCAAATACAGAAAAACGACAGAAATCGGAACGATTCGCAGCAATACTGCTTGAGCCGCCTAAAGCCATCGGCAGGCTAAAGCGAGCAGTCCAACCCATCGCTGCGTGTGAATGACCTGCGGGCCATAACAGCCCGATGCCCTGTTGAGCGGAACGAAGCTCAATGGCGGGAAAGTGGCTGGTGACCCAAGGCGTAAAGCTGATAATCGGTCACCGCTTGGAATGAGGATTCCGCGATAAGCCGTAAGCGCTCGATCTCTTCTACCGAACCTCCAGCGTCCTGAGCGTTATGGTAGGCACGCAAAGACTCAATGGCCTCACGGATAAGTGGCTCTCCCGCCTCAATCATTCCTTCGATGGTTCGTTTCACGACATTTCTCCTGCCGAAACGTGCTGATCGCGCCACTGTGCATCAAGTACCAACCCTACCCCTCAAGCGGCATCCACATGACACATCCCCCTGCCGCTTGAGCGATCAACCAGTCATGCTCACGCTTGCCGAAGGGCCGAGGCATGCCAATAGACTCCCGATAGGCATACTGATGGGTGACCTTCAATTCCAGCGCAGTAGGTGTTGCCTCTCCCAGCTTACCTTTGCTCAGCCCCTCCAAAGCGCCCGTTAATGCGAGATGTTGTTTAACTCCATCATCACTGTCTTCCAAAATGGATACAGCAATAAACGCAGCATTCGCACAACGATCCACTTTCAGTACCTGCGGCTTTGCACTGTCCATTTCAAAATTCGAACCTTGGGCAACGGCTGACAAACACAGTGCAGCACACATGAACAAACTACGCATCGACGACGTCCTTTCGACCTGAGCAGAGCAAAATACTCACACCTTCATACCCACCTCGAACGGCCGAAGCCTATCCTGGCGGCTTAACCAAGGCATTATAGGATTTCTCACAGGCAAGCCCAGCTATTCTGGCGCGGTCAAACGCTGCCGCCAGCTCTCCCGCTCGAGCATCAGCCCGTGCGAGCAAGTCGGAGAGCACCATTGCGGCGCGGCGGGCTGCCTCGCCTCGAGCGGCAACGGCGGGATCCGCGCCGGGGCAACCGACGGTGGCGGCGAGTTTGCCGGCTTCGTCGTGCAGCCGCTGGCCAGCAGCATCAGCCCCAGCAGCAGCGCCTTCAGCGATCGTTTTTTGTTCCTGAGCATGCGCCCTCACCTCTTCATGTGCCGCGGTGCGGCGCTGTTCCTCTTCCCGGGCGCCGCGCTCGCCCAGCACCTCGGCCAGGCGATCGCCGCTGTCTCGCTGTGCAGATGTCGCGACAGCCTCGGCGCGCTCCACTGATCGCCCATGCTGGTAGACGAGCCAGTACGACCCGACGGCTGCCAGTAGCGCGACAACCCGAACACCCCAGCTGCTCACGCAGCCTCCAGGAACAGATCACGCTCAGCGGCGCGGCGGCGGACCAGACCCGGCAGCACCTTGCCACCCGCCTTGTTCCAGCGCGGGAACTGCTCAGCGGCGGCGGCATAGTCGCCAGCATTGAGCATCCGGCGCAGAGTGGACGACTCGAGGTTCGCCGCGCCCAGGTTGTAGGTGAAGCTGATAAGTGCGTCCCACTGGTTCTGGTTCAGCGGCACCGTTACCAGGCGCTGCACCTCCGGCTCGAACCGCTGCACGTCGTTCAGTAGCATCCGCTCGGCCTGCTCCTTGCTGATCGACATGCCGGCCTTCACACCCCGGGTGGTGCCGTGGCCGATAGTCCAGACGCCGACGGCATCCTGATAGGCCTGCAGGCGCAGGCCTTCGAACGACTTGACGAGGCTCAAGCCGCGTTGCGATGTACGCATTGGATATTCTCCAGGTAAGAAAATGCCCCGACTGTGCGGGGCTTCATTGGGTTTGTTCGGCGATCCAGGGCGGCGCGACAGGCCGGTGCTCGATCTCGGGGAATTGCTGGGACTGGGGCCAGTCGCGCAGGGCCTGCATGTATACCAGCAGCGCCGCGAACTGCTCCGCCGTCAGCGATGTGTCGGTGCCGATCTCCTGCTGGTCGCGGTGACGCTCGCGCAGCCAGATAGCCGCCTGAAGCGCCCCATCACGCCATTGTCGTTCGAAGGCTGCAACCTCTTCCGAGCTTGGCCGCGGCGGGTCAGTGAGCACCGGATAGCCGTCCTCGTTCGCCGTAATCCGCTTGCCACTGCTCTCTCCTTCCAGCAGCTCCGCGTGCTCCTCGTTGCTGATCTCGACCACATCCACCGGCATGCAGCAATCAGGGTTCGCTATCAGCTTGCCGCGCGCATCTTCGATCAGGCGCAGCCCGTGCACTTCTTCGTCGTAAAAGCCGCCGGTGCCGGGGCTGTAGAACTTCTTCATAACAACTCCTGTTTAGTAGCCGATAGCAAACCAGTACGCGTTCGGGATTTGAGCCGCGTATGACCTGAGCACAAAATTTTGCGGGCTGACATTCGACACCATGATTTCGTAGTCATCAGGGGCAGCCGTAATGATGCTGGGGAAGACCCCGAGTACCGTATTCGGGAACGAAACGGGGAATGTAACCGTTGTGCCTGCAGCCGGCACTGGAGCGATGTTCCCCCATTGCAGAACCAGGCCGCCCATCCACGCAGGAAGTTTGACGTAGCCGTTAGGCGCTTTGCTTATCGCAAACCCATTCAACAACTTCAGCGGGGAGATCAGCACATCATCGCGAACGCCCCCATTCACATCACCATGCGAAGCAATACTGAGCGCCGAGAGGGCGTCAGTGATGCCGTAACCGGCAAGCGTGGTGGCTTTGGTCGCTTTACCAGCCAGTAAATTGTTTACTTGGGTTTGCGTGTAGGCATCGGTAATACCGTAGCCGCCCAGCGTGGTTGCCTGGGCTGCTTTGCCGGCCAGTAAATTGTTTACTTGGGTTTGCGTGTAAGCATCGGTAATGCCGTAGCCACTCAGCGTGGATGCCTGGGCCGCTTTGCCGATGAGCAAATTGTTCACCTGAGCCTGTGTATAGGCATCCGTGATGCCGTAACCAACAAGCGTTGTCGCCTTGGCGGCTTTGCCGGTGAGCAGGTTGTTCACCTGAGCCTGTGTGTAAACATCGGTGATCCCGTAGCCGCCCAGCGTTGTCGCCTTGTCGGCTTTGCCGGTAAGCAAGTTGTTCACCTGAGCCTGTGTATAGGCATCCGTGATGCCGTAACCGGCCAGCGTTGTAGGATTGCTCCCCGCTGTCACACGGCCCAATTCATCGACACTGACCTTTCGGTAATCACCCGGCACTACGCCGGATTTTTCGTCATTGTCTGCGAGTTCCTTAATCGCCTGCACCAGTTGTGCATTATTGTCCTCGCTGGGGGTGAGGCCTGCGGCCTTGATCACAGCCAACAACTCGTCGGTAACAGCGTTGCCCCAGGCTGACGGGATCAGCGAGCCAGGCAGGCCCGTGCTGACGTTTTCGTCAACGAATTTGCCGCCGACCAGGCCGACGTTGGGAATGCGTTTCGGGTAGTCCATATCGCGTTATCCGTAGGTAATGGTTTCGAGGGTGTGCGCGGGGGCGGCGCGGCTGACCAGGCACTCCAGCGCGCCGTTGGCGGCACCGCCGAAGGTCTGACCCCAGTGACTGAATCCGAAGCGGCTACCCTGAGCCAGGCGCGGCCCCGTCTCCAGGGTCCACATGAATTGCGCGCCCCAGGTGCCGAAGCGGGCCGAGCCGAAGCGCGACCGACCGAAGCGCGGCGCCCGGTGCTCGACCACGCGGGCATTGCGGTAGCCCAGCGAAAAGGCCAGCTCCACGAAGTACGCCGGCGTCTGCCCGCCCACCTCCAGCAGGCGGCGGCGCACGGCCAGTTGCCGGTCAGCAAACGCCGGCGTATCGCCCAAGCAGGGGTCGGGTAGCTGCATGACCCGCTCCCAGTCGGGAACCAGCTCGCGCACGGTGGCGGGTTCGCTCTCGGCCAGCAGGTCGGCGGCGCGGCGATCCTCGGTGGCTAGTTCCTGAGCCGCCGCCTGCAGCACCTGGTCGACGCCTGGGTTGAACTCACGATCCCAGGCCGGCCCCGGTGGCAGCAGCGCGCACAACTGCGCGTAGTAGTCCTCTACCGTCCTCACGACCACAGCACACCCCCATAGGTCAGCAGCTCATTAGCGGCCGCCTGCACGTCGCCGGCGGGGCTGATGACCTTGTGATCGCGCTCGCCCGTGGCGCCGCTGATAGCCTCGGCAATGTGGGTGGCCAGCAGCGTGGCGCCCAGCTCCGATTCACGGTTGTGCAGGTCTATCAGGGCCGCTTCCACGGCACGGCGTACCGCGCTGCTGTCCGGGGTGACCGACAGCTGGTACTGCACCGGCTTCTCTGCCGGCGGCAACACGTACACCTCGGCCGTGACGGGCCGCTCCTGCTCGATGTAGGCGGCCACGGCGGCGATGGCTTCGGCGTTCGGAATGATGTCGATATCGCCATCGCGCACGAAGAACACCCCCACCGTGCCCGGCCCCACCCAGCGCCGCACCACCCAGGCCCGGGTCACCCCCGCCACCTCCAGCGCCCAGGTCTCGTAATCGCTCTTGCTTCCGCCGTGGGCAATGACCCGGTACGAACGGATCACCCGAGCGCGTAGCGCCTCGATACTCTCCTGCTCGGTGCCGCCGGTCAGACCCGGCGCCGTCACAGTGAACGTGTCATTGACGCCCAGCACTGGCGAAACCAGGCGCAGCTGGGTGCCGGCGGGCGTGTTGCCCAGCTCGCCCGGCTCCAGGGCCTCGACCTGGGCGACGCCGTCGGTGCCGGTCAACTTGACCGAAGCCCGCACCCTGAACAGCACCTGGTCATCGCGCTGCAGCAGCGTGCCGGCATCGAGCAGCGCCGAGGCGGCGCCGGTGAAGGTGGCCGCCCCGCTCGCCTTCACGGCCTCCAAGCGCCCCCGCTTAAGCCGCGCCTGGGCCATGCGCAGCAGGGTTTCGTCGTCGGCCGTGTCGGGCAGGATCTGGTCGGCAATGTAGCGCTGATGGCCGTAGCGGCCGGACGACGCCGCGCCGAGCACGCGGGCCAGCACCTCGGCGTCAGAACGGACCAGGGCGCTCCCGCCGGCCAAGTCGGCCTGTGCCCTCGCCACCAGGGCGGGCAGTGTTGGGATTTCAAACGGCATTGATCACCTGCCACAGGTTGTCTAGTTGAACATCGATCACCGGGCCGTCGCGCAGGCCCACCCGCACCTGCATGTCGAGGCGGTCGACCTTGCGCGACGCCGTTACCGTAACGGCGCTCACCCGATCGTCATCCACCGCCCACTGCAGGGCCTCGCGGGCGAACGCCTCGGCCGTGCGCACCGTGTCGTCGGTCAGCGTGCGCCGGCGCAGCTGCCACAGGCGTGAGCCAATCCGGTCATTTGCCAGGGTCGGGAACGTATCGCCCCACCAGCCGTAACGCTGATCATCGTCCAGCAGGTCGCCGGCCTCGGCGCGCCGCCAGGTCAAGAGGCTGATCACCACGGCGCGCTGCCAGGCGCGTTCGGACTCGGCATCGAGCAGCGTCATGCCGTCACCACCGGCTTGCCGCTCTGCTGGTTACCCTTCGCCACTCCCTCATGCGGGTGGTTGACCTGGCTGACGCCGGCGGCGATCTGGTCACCCTGCGACACGATCTGGCCCGTGGTGCGGATCACCGGCGTGTCGAACTCCACGGCCGTCTCGGCCTTGACCTTGAGCGTCAGCGTCTCGATCTCGATCACGCGGCCGCGCTTGAAGTGCAGGCGGTCGCCCTGGTCGGTGTACAAGGCCACCTCACCGCTCTTGAGCGCCTGCAGGCGAAAGCGCCGGTCGGCGACGCAGACGACCACCCCATGGGAGCGATCGCCGCCCAGGAACGCCGCCAGGGCCTCGGCGCCGGGTAGCGGGTTGGACGTAAAGCCGTAGGGCTCGAAATGCTCCATTCCGTCTTTCACTTCGTCGGCGGTCAGACGCATCTGCAGGCCCTGCAGCTTGCGGCCGGCATCGACCAGGGCGACCACGCCCCGGGCGAGAAAATTTCTCATGGGTTTCATTGGCCAGGCTTCCAGTCAGCGGGGATCAGGTATTCGAAGTTGTCGGCCTTGCCGCCTTTCTTGAGCTTGCGAGACTTGTGCGGATCTTTCGGCTCGGGGTCGAAGCCATCCGGCGGGCCTACCACGATGTTGGCCACGGTGCCGGCGTCATCGAGCACGTACTCGATTTCGCTGATGAGCATGTCGCGGTCGATGCCGATCAGCGGGTCGACCACGCGCACGATCATGTTCGGCACCCACAGGGCGCCGGTGGACTGCCGCCATCCCTGGATCTTGTAACGCAGGGTCAGCGCCTTCCCCATGCGGCTGCCGCGCTCCCAGTTGGCCCGCGCCTGGGCCAGCTCCGGGGTCATCTGGCCACTTTCGTGAATCAGCAGCACCCGGCGCCGTGAGGCACGCGGATCGGTGACACCGGCCTTCACTTCGCTGGCCGCCGCGCCGTAGTCAGTGTCGGTGCCCGAGCGCTGGCCGGTGACGCGGTACTCAGAAAACACCCCCGAGAAATCCAGCTCGGCGCTACCGGTCAGCAGGTTCTGCCCCAGTTCCAGGCGGTCGACGGCGCGGCCGGCACTGCCCGGCTTGATGATCACCACCCGCCCCCGGGCGTCATCGGTCGACAGCAGCCGCGACAGCGTCAGCAGGCGGTCGATGGACTCGAAGGCCGTTTCGCCCGGTTCTATCTGGTGGTCGGCCAGCTTGGTGGTTTCCGCCACCTCGCTCAGCACCCGCACACCGTAGGGCTCGGCCAGCGCCTGCACGATTTTCTGCACGCTCTGCCCGCGCCACTGGCCGGGCTTGTTCACCGCCGAACAGTCCACCAGGTCGGCAGTCAGCGAGCGGCCGGCCACCGACCGTTCGACGCTGCGAGCGTCGTAGCTGATCGGCGTGCCGAACACCCAGCCCGTCAGCACCAGTTCGGCACCGATGCGGACTTCGCAGCGGTCGCCTTGGCGCACCGGGATTTCCTGCACCTGGCCCGGCCAGCTCCAGGTTACGCCCAGGCGGAAATCCCGGGCCTGGCGTTCGATGCCGGCACTGATGCTGACTTTCTTCCAGCCGCGATAATCCAGGCCGTTCACGCTCAGCGTGACAGCATTGTGGTTGTCCATGGGTTCACTCTCGAGCGATGGTTAGCGCGCCTACGGGCAGGAAGCCCGGGTGCTGCACCTTGTTACGCGTAACGATTTCCTCGGCGCGGGTGGCGTCGCCATAGCGCTGATAAGCCAGCACCACCGCCGGCAGGCTTTCCCGCGTGGTGACCTCGCTCAGCCGCACGCCGGCGCGGGCCACTTCGGTCAGGTGCGCCCGCACCTGGCTGCGCACCGCCTCCAACTGCTCGACGTGCTCGACGGGAGACGCCAGGGCGGCCAGCCACAGGGCGTCGCTGATGGCGTCACGCAGCGCTACCACGTCGGCAGTGACCGGCACCTCAGGGCGCTGGATTGGGGCCACCACCTGCTGTTCCAGGGTGGCGAAACCGGTCAACGGCTCGGGCGCCTGCACCACCGGCATGGCCACCGCCTCGCGCACGGCCAGCACGATCAGCGCATCGCGCACAAGCTCACGGGCAGCGGTGACCACGGCGGCGGTGTCGGTACCACCGGCCGGCGTCGGCGCGCTGGCCAACTGGCGGGCCTGCTCCACCTGGCCCGTGATAGCCCGGCCAGACTCCGCGAAGCTGGCAAACTCCGGCGTGGCCTCGGGCAGCGCCGCGACGGTGCGGGCAAACTCCGGGTCGGCCTCCAAGTTCGCCGACTCGCCGCCACTGGACGGCCCCCAGCGATAGCCCGACGACCGTGAACTGCCGCCGACATTCGCGAACTGCCCCCGGATCATTGCCGCGAAGTTGCTCGGGGCGTTAATCAGCATGTCGGCCAGCGCCTCCACCGAGCTGACCAGACCGGTCAGTTGGCGAAGCTCCGAGGCAATGGCCATCTGCACCCCGGCAATGCCATTCTGCAGCGCGACTACCGCCAGGCGCGCCCGGTTGACCACCGCCATGGCGGCTTTGTAGCGGGCAATCGCTGACTCAAGCAGGCTTTCCGATGAGTCCTCCAGTTGCCGCGCCGTGTTCGGCACACCGGCAGGAAAGCCCTTCTCGCCGTCTTCCACAAACACCAAATCAAAGCGGACCATGCCGCCTTCGCGGCGCTCATGACTGACGCTGCAGGCCGTCGCGGTGACCGTCAGCCGTCCATACCACGGGTGGACCAGCTCCCCCGCCCCAGGCTTGTCCAGGGCGTTGAGCAGGTTGTCACGCTGGGAATAGCAGTCCTCCCCGATCACGAAGGCGGCCAGCTTGATTTCCCGCGTGACGCGGCCCAGGTCTTCCACCAGGGGCTTGTCCCGCTGCGGATACTCATGCGTCTGTGTGCGCCGTCCCGCCGGCATGCTGTCGCTGTCGACGTGGAACGGCACGCCTCGGAATGAGGCCGGGTGCAGTTGATCCCGCCAGGTACTCATGACGACCTCCCCAAGGATCGGTAACCCACTTGTGGGCTGACCTGCAGCCCGGGTTGATTGGTGTCGGCCTGCTCCACCCGCATGCCGGGCGGGGCATTGTCGAAGCGCACGACCATTTGCCCTTCCAGCTGGGCTTTACTGGCCTGGGTGGCCTGCTGCACCAGGGAGCCCCGCGACGCGGCGAGGGCGCCCGCCCCAGGTGCTGCCAGGCTGTTCTGCCCAGGCAGGCCCATTTCAGCGCGCTTCATCGCCTCCCCCGGGGTCAGCCCCTTGGCCAGGCTTTCCTGCGCATGCTCGGCCATCTGCGAGGCCGACAGGGGCATCGCTGCCCATGGCCCTGGCTGGTCCGGCGCACGCATCAGGCTGGCCACGCTGGTGGCCTCCGGCATCAGCTGCACCGGTTGCGCCATCGGCTTGACCAGCGCACCCGGTACCGGCTCGCCGGCGGCGTTGCGCGCCTTCTGCTGCTCGGCCCAGTCGTTGACCTTCGACGTCGCCGCACTGATCACGCCGTCGCCGCTCGACTCGCTGTCGAAGCCCAGGAATTTCATCATCGGCTCAAAGATGGGCCGAAGCTTGTCCCAGATCCCTTTGAAAAAGCCGGTGATGGGCTCCCAATGCTTGATGATCAAACCCAGCGGCGACCAGTCAAAGACCGCCTTGAGGAAGTCGAAGAACGGCACCGACAGGGCCTTGACCCCTTCCCACAGCGCGCCGAAGAACGCCGTCAGCGGTCCCCAGTTAGCCACGATCAAGCCCAGTGGCGACCAGGCAAACACTGTTTTGAGGAAGCCCAGGAACGGCACCGACAGCGCTTTCACCAGCCCCCACAACGCGCTAAAGAACTGCGTCAGCGGTCCCCAGTTGGCCACTATCTGGCCCAGCGGCGACCAGGCGAAAGCGGTTTTCATCCACTCCCACACCGCCATCGCCGGGGCCTTGATCTTGTCCCACACCGCTTGGAAGTACGGCGCCACGGTCGACCAGTTGGCAATCAGGACGCCGGCAGCGATGGCGATACCACGGACGATCATGCCCACCGGGCTCATGCTCGCGACACCGTTCATCAGGGCCAGGGCTGCCGTGGCCCCGGCCGTGGCCAAGCGCAGCACGGTGAAGCCCACGGCCGCGCCCAGCACGCCCTTGATCAGCCACGGGTGCGCCCCGGCCAATGTAGCCACGCTGCTGATGATTGGCCCCACGGCCGCCATGAAGTCGTTGAGCGGCGGCAACAGCATGCTGCCGACCGTGATACCCAGGCGGGTCACCCGGTTCTGCAGCAGCTGCATGGCGTTCTGCGTGGTCGCGGCCCGTGCGGCGTACTCGTTGTTCATCGACCCGGCATACTGACTTTCGTCGCCGACCGATTTGAAGTTCTTCTGCAGCGTGCCCAGGCTGGTCAGCAATGGCGCGATAGCCCCTACCGATTCCTTGCCAAACAGGTTGGTCAGTACCGCCGCCTGCTTGCTTTTCTCGACCTTGGCCAGCGTCTCCAAAACGCGGTTAATCGTCCCTTCGCTGTCCGTCTGCATGCCTTTGGCCAGCTCGTTGGCATCCAGGCGCAAGGCCTTGTAGGCCTCCTTCTGCGACTTGGTGGCCGCCGTGCCGGCGGTCAGGGTCAGCATGAAGTTCTTGATGCCCGTGGCGGCCACATCCTGGGCAATGCCCACCCCGGCCAGGGTCGAGCCCATGGCGGCCAACTGCGCCGCGCTGACGCCTGCGACCTCGCCCAAGGGGCCGATGGCGGTCAGGATGTTGGAGATTTGCCCGGTGCTGGCCGCGCCGGTGTTGCCCAGGTAGTTGATCTGGTCGGCCAGCGTGACCACTTCGGTCTGGTTCATCTTGAAGGCCGTGCGCCACTTGGCCATCATCGAGCCCGATTCTTCGGCCGTCTGATCGAAGGCGACACCCATCTTCACCGCATCTTCCGCGAAGCGGTTCAGCTCTTCCCGGGCAATGCCAGACTGGCCGCCGGCGGCGACAATCTGCGCGATACCCTCGGCCGCCATCGGCAGCCGCTCGGACAGGCCCAGCACGTCGTCACTCATCGCCTTGAACTGCTCGGGCGACTCGAAGTTGACCACCTTCTTGACGTCGGCCATGGCGCTTTCAAAGCCCATGGCCGCCTTCACACCCATGACGAACGGGGCCGCAATCGCCCCGCCCTGCAGGGCCTCACCGAACGTGATCTTGCCCAGGCCCGAGCTGTTCAGCTGCTTACGCAGCACCGCGGCGTTCTTGCGTACCCCGCTCAGCACCGGCGACAGCTTGTCGACGCCGGTGATCAGCGCCTTGAGTTGGAATTTATCCGCCACCGCCTCCCCCATTCAGCGCGTTGATGCGCCACGCGTTTTCCTCACTCTCGAACAGCGTGTCGAGGGTCCAGCCCAGCACCTCGCCCGGGGTGGCTTTCCACCACCAGGCAAGGTCATAGGCCAGCTCGGTCAGGCCGCCGACTGCTTCGAATCTTGGGGCATGAAAAAACCGACGATGATCCAGGCTAGAGTGTTCAGGTCCGACAGCTCCAGCTGGTTGACCGAGCTGGCCGGGATCGCGGCGCACACAGCGATGTACTTCGCCGCCGCTTCAAGGTCGACCACCGGGTAACCGTCGCCGCCGAGGTTGTACGGCAGCACCTTGATTGCCCGGCACTCCTGCACGGTCGGGCGGCGCAGATTCAGTTCCTTGACCTCTTCACCGTGGGCCTGGATCGGGGTTGCGAGTTCGTGGGTTGCGGTAGTCATTACTGCCAGTCTCCTTGGATGCCTTCGAATTTGAGCGAGACCTTGGCGTCATCGCCGGTCACTTTGGTTTCGTCCACCAGGTACGCGCCGCTCAGCACGTACACCGAGCCGTCGGCCAGCTCGGCGGTGACGGTCATGCCGATCCCGTTGGCCAGCTTGGCCCGGGGAAAGTTGGCGGTTTTCACCGCATCGACCACCACGTAGGGGATCAGGTCTTCTTCCTTGAAGAATCCCCGCGTGATGGTTTCGCGCTTCTTGTCCGACAGCGGGCATTCCACGCCGCCGGTGATCACCAGCTGATCGCCGTCGACCTTGATAAAACAGGTGCCCGCGACTTTCTGACCCATAAAGGGCACTCCCATAAAAAAGCCCGCACTGGGCGGGCTGGGGTTGAACGATGAGGGTTACGCCGCGTCCGGGTACTGCAGGCGGAACTGGTACAGCAGCGCGAACACGCGCAGCTGGTTCACCAGGTCCGGCGGGAACAGCACACTCAGGCGGTTCGGGTTCTTCGGATCGCGCTCGACGATCAGGTACTGATTGAACGCCTCGGCGTTCTCCACGATGCCCTCACGCTCCAGCGCGCCATAGGCGGCGATCAGCTCGCCGCGAATCACCTTCGGCGTGACGATGGCCTGGCCAGGGCCGAAGCGCGTCCCGTCATTGGCCAGCTTGTGACGGCCGTACTTGCTTGTGATGATGCTGCGCAAGTAGCGGATCACGTGGGCCGACTGGTGGAGCGTCTCGCTGTCCAGGTAGGAATCATCGGGTTGGCCGTAGGCGTTACGCTGGTAGGTCGTAACAGCCCGCTCGATGCGGTAGCTGCCGCCGCTGTAGACGGCGGTGGCCACCCCGCTGGTCAGCAGCGATTGCCGCTCGGTCAGGGTGAAGCGGTCACTGGCCTGCGCCGGGTCGATGCCCGTCAACGCGCCGGTCTGCGTCGGTCGCGCCGGGTCGGCGCTGATGAACACGGCGGTACGTGCCGCCCAGGCCGCCGCCACTTCCCACGCCGGCTGCGGCACGCCGCGCTCGAAGCCATGCACGGAGACATGCGGATCGTTACGCGTCCGCCCGGCGGCGACTAGCTGGCCCAACGTGCCGCGCTGCGCGCTGTACACATGGCCGTAGAGCTGCTTCGCCCAGGACCAGCGGCCGGCGCTGTCGTCCATGGCGGTTCTCCAGGCACCCAGCGTGTCGGCATCGGTCCAGGGCTGGGCGATGAACTCGAATTCTTCGTCGCCCAGTGCAGCCAGCGCCGCCGATACAGCAGGGGTGCCGGCGCCGTTGGTCATGGCCGTGGCCACCACCGTCAGGCCGGCCGGCGTGGTTTCGCCATTGGCGCGCCCCAGGCGGTTCAGCTGCACTTGGATATCGTTGCCCAGCTCGCCCTTGAACTTGGCCTGCAGGGTGACCACGCCGGCGGCGGCCGTGGCCGTCACCGGCAGGTCAATGGCGGCATTGATGGCCGCCGCCAAGCTGGCCGCCACGGCTTCAGCCGAGGCACCGACCACGGCGTCGGCGCGCACGCGCTGGCCAGCCACGTACAGATTGACCAGGCCGGCCGTAGCGACGCTGCCCGTTACGGTAACGGTGGCCGTCGCAGCCGCGCCGGTGGCCACCTTGAGCGGCAGGCACCAGACCTCGCCAGCCACGTCAATGGCCCGCCAGCGGGCATGCATGGCGGCCAGCATCGAGCCGGTGCCGCCAATGTCCTTGGCGTCGCTGGTCTTTGACACCAGCACCAGGCGGCCGATTTCCTCGCTCTCGGCATCGTCGTTGACCTGGCCGACGATCAGCCGGCGCAGGCTGGAACCGCCGCTGTTGGCCATGGAGTTGTCGACTTCGGCATAGAACAGCGGCACGCGAATGTCGCTCGGGATGTTGCTGAAACTGACGCTCATCGCGCTTTGCTCCCCCGGGTGGTGGTCTTCTGTTCCAGGGCGTCGCCGGCGATGATGCGGCGCTCCCAATAGGCGTCACGGGGCACCGCGGCGCCCTCTGCAGGCAGGTACTGGCCCGGCTGGCTTGGCATCGGGCAATCGCGCCCCGGGGCCGGTTTGAGGTGAATGGTGGTCATGGGTTCAAGTCCTCGCGGGTAATGAACTCGACCCGCCCGTCTGGCCCGGGGGCGTTGACGTTGGGGTCTTTCAGGGGGTTGAGGAAGTCGAGACGGGTGTCGATGCCTTCCAGGGCCGGCAGGCCGGCCAGCTGCCATTCCTGCCAGGTCTGCGGCTTGCCCTCGCCGGTTTGCTCCCAGCGGCCGAGCTGGAAATCGGCATAGAACCGATAGCGGTAGACCATGCGGTCGCGGTCGAGCAGCAGCAGCTGACCACCGTCGTACAGCAGCGGCCCCGATTCGTCGTCCGGCTCGAAGCCCACCAGGGCGCGCCACAGCTGGGCGCGCACGTCGTGCAGCACGTCGGCTACAGACTGCCCGCGTTCATCGTCGGTCGGCAGCACGACACACACGTCGATGACGTCGCGCACGGCCTGGGTGTAAACGTTCTGCGCTTGCGGCTCGTCGGCCGAGTCGCCAACCGCGATCACGTAGGCCGCAGGCGGGGGCATCTTGGCGCTGTCGGCGGTCGGGTCCCAATCCAGACCGCCGGCCACGCGCCCTTCGAAACCAGGCGCATAGGCGCGCAGCTGCTCGATCACAGGCGTGATTTTCATGTCAGGTACTCAGTTGAGCAGCGCGGCGGCAAAGGCCTGCTGCAGGATGCGTTGCACCTCGGCGCGGCTGTCGGTCAGTGCATCGGTCATGTAGTTGTCGCGGGGCCTGATCCGCCACCCGCCGCCCGTCTTGCGGCGAACGCCGTAGTGCAGGTAAGCCGGGTAATACTCCTTCATGCTCGCGGTCTTGTTGGGCGCAACCCGCACCAAAAAGCCCGACCTGGACAGCTTGAAGTTGATCGACTCGGTGGTGGCCCCGGTCCGGTTGACGGGGTAGCCCTCCTGGCCACCGCCGAGCGCTAGATTCATCTGCGCTCGGCCGGCGATCAGCTGGCCAACCTTGCGCATGCCGGCGCGGATCTTCCGCTTATTGAAGGCCTCTTGGTCGAACTTGTCGAAGCCCTCGACATGCAAATAGCCGTCAATCGAAACGGAGTTGGCCACGACCACCTCCCGCCGGCACATTCACCGCCTGCAGTTCCTCGACCTCGATCACCGACCACACTTGCCGCCCACGCATCCCGGTAGCCCGCTTGACGCGGAACACCCGGCCACCGGCGACCAGCTCATGCCGGGTGTCCAGGTCACGCACGAACCGACAGTAGATCCGATGCGTGATGGTCGTACCGGTCTGCACCGACCCGGTGTAGGTGGCCGTGCCTAACGGCTCGATCTTGCACCAGCGTTTGGCCACCGGCTCGTAATTTGACTCAAGGCTTGCAGAGCCTCTTGGCGTGTCGTTGCGGATGCGTACCACCGCCCGGGTGCGCAGTTCGCCCGCTTCCGGCTCCCTCACAGCGCGAACCAGCGATAAGGCTGCACCAGGGCGTCATAAGCCAACGGCATCGCCTTGGTGCCGTTGCTGGTCGACTCGGTGACCGGCTCGCGGTTGCGGTGCCAGTGGGCGACCAACAGCAGCATGGCCAGTTCCACGTCATCCGTTACGGGTAACGCGTTCTCCGAAGCATCGAGCGGCAACAGCCCACGCAGGTAGGCTTCATCGCCGGTCGCGTCTGCCGGCGCGTCGGCCGGCAGCGTGACCCAGTACAACCGCCGGCCGCTGTCCTTCTCGACCTGTCGACGCGCTGCGCGGGCGTAGGCCTGCAGCAGCGTGTCTTCCTCGGTTTCGTCCAGCTCCAGCTTGCAATGGCTCTTGATCTGTTCAAGCGTCAGCATGGACAGCCCTCCCGTTAGGCAGCAGTCTTGCCCACCAGGTGCTTGATGGCGGCCGTGTCCTGCAGCACCAAGCCAAAGCGCACGAACGCCAGGAAGCCGACCTGGCCATACTCGGCGTAACGCTCCACCAGGCGCTTGAGGGTCAGGCTACGCACCGCGCGCAGCACCAGTTCGTTGAAGTCGCCGGCATACATGAATTTCTTACCGGCGCCGATATCGGCGATGGCCTGATCGATCACGTACTGATGCTTGAGGATGGTGGCCGGACGGTCGCTGTCGATGCCGGGCAGCCACAGCGGGCGATTGTTGGCGTCCACCATCTCTTCCATCGCCTGCAGCGTCTTGTCGTTGAACGCCAAGCGGAACTTGGCGGCCGCACGATACGCCGGGTCAATGGAGTGAATCAGGCTGTTGACCTCCTGCCAGGTGAAGGCGGTGGCCTTGGCCGTCATCGCACCTTGAGGGGTCGAGTATTCCAGGCCCTTCGGCTGCGCCGGCGCATCGGCGGTTTCGCCGGCGCCGGTGCCCTGGACGATCAGGCGGTTACGGGTGCGCGACACGCGCTTACCTATACGGCCGGCCAGAAAGGCTTCCATGTCGATGCCCGAGTCCTGCAGCAGCTGTTCAGAGACGCGGATGATCTTCGAGCTGATGGTGTGCGACCCGAGGGTGCCCATGCCGAACTCAACGTCCTTTTCGCCGGCGGCCTTGTTCTCGCCGATCAGCTCGCCTTCTTCCTCGCCGCCGTTGCTGGTGGCCCAGGCAATCGGAGCGCCATTGTCGGTCTGCAGCAGCTGGCACACCGAAGCGATACCGCCATAAGTCACCAGCGATTCGATCACCCGCGCCTGCAGGGTGGTTGGCACGGTGAAACCGCCCGCCTCGTTCGGATTGGTACCTTGGGCGCGCATCTGCAGGACCATGGAACGCTGTTCAGCGCTCAGGCCCTCCATGCCGCCGCGTACCCAGTTGTCCCAGGCGCTGCGCTGCTCGGTGTCGGCTTCGTTCTGCGGCGCGTTGTTCGGGCGGTCACGGTCCAAGCCTTCAACGAAACTTTGATCCTGGGCGCGCAGTTCTTCTTCGCGCTCGATCTTCTCCTTGAGTGCCTTGAGGTCGGTTTTCATGCCTTCCCACTTGGCGCGGACTTCGCCGGTCCAACCGTCGTCCGGGGTGGTGTCATGCAGCGAGCGCATTTCGGCCGACAGCTTGTTATAGGCTTCTTTCAGTTGTTGCAGGGTCATAGCTCCCCCTTGGGATCACAGTTCAGTTAGGTCAAGCAGGCGCTCGCGGGCCTCGCGCTCGAAATGTGCGCGAGCTTCGTCGCCTTCGGTTTGCGCCTGCTTCCAGGCAGTCAGGGAGCGCTGGGCAGCGCTGGAGTCGGGGTAAGCCGGGAACGCCACCGGCCCTACGTCGCGTAGCTCGGCGATCTTGAAGATGGTGCGGACGATCAGGCCGTCTTTCTCTTCGTGCCAGGTGTCGCCACCCTTGGCCACGCGCATGGCGAAGCTGCTGCCGCTCATGTCGCCACGGCGCAACGGCTCGACCACCAGGTCGCGGATGGTCTGCGTGTTGGGCGTGTCGATTTCGTACGACAGGCCGCGCTCATCCACGGTCAGACGCAACGTGCCGCTGGCCGTGCGGCCCAGCAGATAGGTCGGGTCATGGTTGAACAGCGCCCGGGTGTCCTGATTCAGCACGTCATCGAACGCGCCCGGGGCGATGATCTCCACGAAGGTGCCGCCCAGCAGGTCGCTACGCTGGTTGAAGACAGCGGCATAGCCGGCGATCTTCGGCGCGCTCCCCTGCTCATCCGGCTGGACAGCACGAAGCTCGCAGTGCTGCGCCTGCAGCATGCGTTGTTCAAATTCACTCATGGGTTATTCCTGCTTCGTTACGGGTAACGGCTTGCCGTCGGCGCCGAGCAACTGCGTGTTGACGTTGAGCAACATCGAGTCGAGGCCTTCCAGCTGGTTGAGGTCTTCCAGCACGCGCACTTCGTTGCGGCTCATCCAGCCGTCTTGAATGGCGATGCGGTAGAACTCGGCGCGCTCTTTCGGGGTACCGCGCAACAGGCCGGCCAGGTTGAACTTGACGTAGTAGCCGGCCATGCGCTCGGCGCGGGTGAAGACGCGGCGGTTAACTTCTTCCTCCCAGTTCTTCACCCACGGCATGACCGTGTGCCGCACGAACTGGATGGCCTGTTCGCTGATGTTGGAAAACGTGGCCTTTTCCAGGTCGTTGATCATGTGCGCCGGCACGTTGAAGATGCTGGCAATCTCGCTACGGGTCAGCTTGCGAGTCTCGAGAAATTGCGCATCCTCGGGGGCGATGGTCAGCGCCTTGTAATCGAGGTCAGCGGGCAACAGCAGCGTCTTGTTGTCCGAACGCTTGAGCCGTTCCACGGCGGCGCGCCAGACCGTTTTCAGGCGCTCCCAGCTGGTGTTATCCAGCTTCCCGTCCTTGACGGTGACCAGGCCCGTAGGCCGGCCGCCGCCCTCGAAAAACTCCTTGCCGTAGCGCACCGTGGCCATGCCCAGGCCGATGGTGTCGGCGTTCTGCCGGATGGGGCTGATGCCCATGCGCCGGTGCGAGCCGATGGCGCGCAGGTGAATCATGTCCTCGGGCGACACCGCCAGCGGCGCGCCGTCTTCGTCCTGGGTCGAGTACACCCAGCGATTGCCGTTCTTCACCAGATCGGTGTGTTGCGGCTCGTGCATTTCCAGCGACAGCAATTCACCGCGGCGACTGCGCACCGTGCGCGTGTAGCCATTGCCCCAGCCGAGCACATGGGCCTGCTTGGTTTCTCGCCAGCGGTAGGAGGTCTGCCAGGTGTTCGGCTCATCGTGCAGCAGGTAATGGGCCGGGTGGTCGGTGGCCACCTCGATCCGCCCGTTGACCTTGCGCAGCACGCTCAGCGGCAGCTGGGCCATGGAGCTGGACAGCACGTAGATACACGCATACACCGCCGTCAGACGCATGGCCGAAGCCGGACTGACGCTGATCCCCTGCCCTTCAAACAGGTATTCGGTCAGCTCCTTGCTGTTCATCGGCGTGCTGGGCGCCTCCAGGCTGCTGCGCTGCTCGAACATCGCGCCCAGGATCATCGCCACACCGCCTTGGCGGCGCCGGCCACCATCAGGCCGCCACCGACCATCAGGGCCACTCCCGCCCCGAACTGGACGTAGAGGCCCGCGACGAACAGGCAAAAGCCTGCCGTCCCGATAGATTCAGGAAGCCATTTCATCGTAGGGGCTCACATAGCTAATAGGTCGTCTTCGGTCAGGCTGGCCAACAGCCCTTCCGGCTCAAATTCGCTAACCATGGCGCGGTTCATCGCCATCAGCGCGGCGACAATGCCGTCGATTTTGCGCATGTCGGTCTTGCCTTCGTCGGCCTTCATCGGCGTGATGCAGCCCTTGAACGGACGCACCACGACGTTTCCGGCCTGCCAGGCCAATACCGGGTCGCTGCAGTGGCGCACGCGACCGGACAGCAGCGCCGCTTCCAGCTCGCGCATGGGCAGGTTCATGCTGGCCACGCCGCCACCCATTTCGACTACCTCGGCGCCGTCCTTTTGCAGCTGGTGGGCCAGCTGGGTGGCGCGCCATTTGTCGTAGGCCACTTCCTGAACGTCGAACATGCCGGCGAATTCGCCCACCATGTCGCGCACCAGGTCGAAGTCCATTTCTTCGCCGTCGCAGATTTCCAGCAACCCGGCGTTGGCCCAGGCCTCGTAAGCTGCCTTGTTGGGGCCGCCTCGCTCTATCGCGCCTTCGGGCAAGAACGACTTGCAGAAGATGGTCCAGCGGTTGACCCACTTGCCGCTCCCCGGGAGCAGCTCCACCTTGTCCAAGAACACCAGCGACACCGCGCAGATATCCGATTTACTGGCCAGGTCAATGCCGATCCAACAGCGCTGGCCCAGAAACTGGTCCAGGGTCAGCGTGGGGTCGCCGCACGCCTCCCAGTCAGCCATGTTCAGCCAGGCTTCTTTGGCGCTGACCCAGATGTTGAGGTGCTTGGTCTTGAACGCGTTTTGCCGTGACGGGTAACGCGTTGCGTCGGCTTGGCGTTTCAGTAGGTACTCAGCCCCGACCGAGACGCCATAGTTGGGGTTGGCCTTGCGCAGGACCGCCGGGTCTTTCCAGTCGTCGTCCTCGTCAATCGTGTAGATGATCCCGAACAACTCGTCGTTCGGTACCGTCCCTTCCAGCTTGTCGATCACTTGGGCGCGCTGCAGGTAGCACGGCCCGGCGATGTTGTAGCCCGCCGTGGTGATGGCGAACATCATCGGCTGATCACGGGCGCCCATGCCGGTCAGCATGGTTTCGTAGAGCGCGGCCGAGGTGTGTTCGTGGAACTCGTCCACGATGGCGCAGCTCGGTGACTGGCCGTCGCCGGGGTCGCCGATCAAGGGTTCGAACTTGCTTTCGTCGCCGATCACCGACAGGTTTTTCGCCGCGACCTGGATGCCGAAGGCCTCGACCAGCTCGGGGGTGCGTCGCACCATCTGCCGCGCCGGCTTGAACACCTCCCAGGCCTGCCGCTCGGTGGTCGCACCGCAATACACCTCGGCGCCGAATTCACCATCCATCACCAGCATGTACAGGCCGACGCCGGCGGCCAGCACGCTCTTGCCGTTCTTGCGCGGCACCTCGATGTAAACCTCGCGGTACCGCCGGCGGCGGGTCTTCTTATCGACCCAACCGAAGATGCTGCAGAAGATGAACAGCTGCCACGGCTCAAGCTTGATCAGCTCACGCAGCGCCGCCCATTTGCCCTTGGCATGCGGCAGCAGCTGGATGAACACCGCCACCTGCTCGGCGGTGTCGCGGTCGAAGGTCCAGCGAAAATTGCGCTTCTTCGACTTGGCCAGGTCATCCAGGTGAAGCTGGCAGGCACGACGCACGTACTTGCATGCCGGGATCTTGCCGGCCACCACGTCGCGGGCGTACTTGTTCGCCGCGTTTACGTTCGGGTAGCTGGCCATGTCCTAACTCACTTCGAGGCCCGCCCTCCTTTGAGCACGATGAACGGGTTTTCTGGTTTCTCCGGCCCGCCACTGCCCATCAGGCGCGCACGACTGGCCGGGTCCAGCCCGAGGGCTGCCCCGAAGCTGGCCACTTGGCGTAGCGCCTCGTTGATCACAGTGCAGGCGGGGTTCTTCTTGAGCACGCCCTTGGCGTCCACGACGGTGATGCCCTTGCTGGCCACTTCTTCCTCGGCCAGCCGCCACCGCTCGTACGCGGCGCAGAAGACCGCCAGGTTGTGGGTATCGGTGCGGGTCATGATCCCGGTCTGGGTCAACCAAGGGGCGATGGTTCCCCACATTTCAACGGCCCATTCCCCCAGCCACTCCGGGGCGTCTGGTATTTCCGCCAGCGGCGCCGGCGCGGGGCCGTCCTTCTTGAGTTTTCGCTTGCCGGGGTTGCCCTGCAGCAGCTTGAGGGCGGTAGGTTTCGCGGGTCGCCCCATCGTTCAGGCCTCCCGATTTTCTGGAATGCGATTTTTTTTAATTTCGCGGGTGTGTGAAAAAGGCTGGGCGATCGGTGGAGAGAGACGAAAGCTGTAGAGATTTTGCCCCGCCCCCTTACTTGGCCAAATTTCGACCACTTTTCGCTAATTTTGTCCGCAGATTCTCGCCATCGATTAAGGCAGCCAGATGCATGAACGGACGCTCTGGCACTCCGTCAGCGGCATGCATGTATGCGTCAATTGCTGCCACTAGCTCATGTAGAACACGCGAAATCAGCTCTGGAATTCCAAGCTTATGAATGTTTTTCCAGCAGTACAGCGCTCGATCCAGGTGCCAGTCACCATGGCAGATCAGCTCGGTACTTCGGCTGCGCTTGATCGCTCTTTCGCGCAAACGCATTGCCTCACGCGCCAGGCGGACGGCCTGACCGCGCCCGTGCCGACTCTGCCGCCGTTTTGAACTTGTGGCAGTTTTCATTGATGGCAAACAGGTTGGATGGGTCATTCGTTCCCCCTTCAAACTTCGGTATGCGATGGTCAACCTCTGTTGCCGGCAGTCGGCGACCATTGCAGTCATGGCACTGGCACAGATAGCGATCTCGTTTGAGTACTGCCTTGGCAAGCTTGCGCCATGCCCAGTCATAGCCACGCTGCTCAGCAGTGCCACGGCGCGGGTTGTTCCAACCGATTGCGAGCGAGGCATGCGCACTACAGTAACCATGGCGATCACTGGTTTTACTGGAGCATATTGGCACTCGACAGGGACGTTTAGCCTTGGGCGGCATACTCAGCCCTCCACTTTCTTACCCATGAATCGGTCGGAGTACTCACGGAGCTTCTCAACCCCCATGAAACCGACCATACAGCCCGCAAAGACAGACAGGTTGGGAGGGAGGGCAAAGTACTCCAGAACGGGCAGCAAGCTGATTGCGATGAGGCCGCAAATGGCGCCCTCAAGAACCACCTTACGACCACGACCGCCGCCGTAGACAACACGACACATGGCAACGGCAGCGGCGATACCGCCGGTGGCCAGCTGCGGCTGATGTGCAATCAACCACGCGACCATAGCGGCCCACAGGCCAGGATCCTTCTCAGGCATGTTCGGCATCTCGATTCCTCCCGTTGCAGGGAGCGCAAATAAAAAAGCCCCGGCAATTGCCAGGGCTTATGTTTACAGCAGATTTTCTACAGAGGGACCAACGAGCCAATTTCGAACTCGCGTTGCACCTCTTTTTTCCCATTAATCCACTTGCAGCCAACCAGATCATGACGAATGTTCGACGGGGTTCGGCTCATGCTGCCACCGAAACCGACAACCACACTGAAGTCTTTGGGGCCGCAGCGATCAACCAACATACGAGGCCCTCCGGAAGACAACTGAACCGCATCGCCTTCCTGCGAGACGTAGAGATCAGTAGACCTCACATACTCGATATCAGTCTTTTTGATAACTTTCGAATGCAAGTCAGCCTTGTCAAACCACTTACACTCCACATGGGCATCGCTCAGGGTCTGCTGCGAAACCATCCGCCCCGTCACCCCAAACGCACCGCCAACAGGAACCGGCCCAGCATCGACGACAGTCATCAGTCGTCCGTCCAGCTTGTAGCGCACTACATCGCCCAGCTTCAACACTTCGCTCATCTTGAGCCTCCTTATCACCCATACTGAATGTATGGGCTTAAATGGCGATTTCAAGGCATGCTCTCGAGCGAATGCGACAAAAAAACCCGGCTTGGCGGCCGGGTTTCTGTATAATTTTTCGCCATAGGCGAAATTATGACGATGGCTAAATAATGCCAGAACACTCCTCAAAACGTCAAGCGGCCATTTCGTCCCGCTCACGGAACCGTTGAACGACCGCTGCGACGGGCTTTAAGGCTTGCTTATCAAGCTTGTCGACATGGGAGCAAAGAGCATCCCAAATGCCTTGCCAGTCCCTGGCCCAGTTCTGCGGGTTCATCTTTTCGCCAGTGCGATCCTCGACAAACATGCAGACAGCGCCAGGCCCCATGCCTTCAGCGCCGGCAACAAACATCTTGTGCGACTGCAGAGCGGCCATGGCCATCCAGTAAGCACGCTGCTTCTTGCGTTCAGTAAGCGATTCCAGGCCGCTGCCAAGCCATACGAGACCATGAGCAACGCTGAGGTCGTTGCCGTTGGCAATGGGCGAGTACAGGAAGTTTCCCAGATGACGGAGCGACTTCGATAACGAGTCGATTGCCACCAGTATCAAGCCAGCTGTAAGCATGTGCGCGCAGCGTGCTTCAGTGAGGCGGCGGCCCGAGCGGGTTTCTTGCACGCCTTCCTTTCGAATGTCGTAGACCTTGACCACCTCTTTTCCGTCATGATTTTCCAGCATAACCATGATCTTCACGTCTCCCGGCCCACTCCTCTTGCCCAAAACTGCGGCCTCTGCCGCAACGGCCAGGGCCGATGGGCGATCTTCGTGCAATGCATCGTGCCACGCTTGGCGAGCGCTGATAATTTTCATTGTCCTTCCCCTCAATCCCCGGTGTAGTTGGTGCCGCCGGCGCCGCGGCGGTTGTTCTCGTGATACTGCCGCTCCGGCCCCTGCGAACTGCCCGCACCAAGCAGTTGCCTGGCCTTTGCAATCTCGGCCAGAGCATCCCTGAGACGACTGTTGAGCACCGGAACGATGTCGCTCGCCGCAAGAGGCTTGAGTGAGTGTCCGCAAAGCCATCCAGCCCCCAAGCAGTGCGGACAATCCATCTGATGGAACACACCAATGAAGAGTCCGCTTCCGCCGCAGGTGGCGCACTCGATGATGAACTTGAGCTCTCGCCGGAGAGATGGTCCATGGCGCCTCCCTGTCATTTCGAATCCTCGCTAGTAACAAATTCGGTAAGGTCGCTAGAAGCCTCGCCATTAGCGGGCTGCGCGCCGTTATGAGAAATCTCGGTTAAGGCCTCTGTAAGGCCGTGAATGGCACCGAAGCCAATGCCGTCTAACCAGGCGTGCCACTTCTCCAGGGCTGCCCGGCGCTGCTGCATCGCCTGGGTGTGGATGTAGGTGCTGGCGATCTTGCCCAGCGAGTGGTTCAGCAGCATCTCGCCGATGTGGCCGTCGATGCCGAGGTCGGTCCAAGTGCTGCGGGACACCTTGCGCAGGTCGTGACTGGTCCAAGCGCCCTGCCCCAACCGGGTGAAGACGGCACTGGCCTGCGTCTCGCTCAGCGGCAGCCCGCGTCGACTCGGGAACAGGTAGGCGCCCTGGTAACCCTGAGCCTGCTGAATCGCCCTGTACCGGGTCAGTAGTGCTTGCAGTTGGGCCGTCAGAGGCAAGCGGTGCTCGGTGCGAGTCTTGGTGTTCGCCGCAGGGATGAACCACTCGGCCGCCGCCAACGAGACATCAGCCCACCGCGCCATGCGGGTCTCGCCAACTCGGGTGCCGTGGGCCAACATCATCAGGGCCAGCATGGCGTCACCAGGGGTCGAGTCGAAGGCCTGGCCCAGTTGCTGCATCAGCTCGGGCAGTTGCACGTCACGCAGGCGCGCCGCCTTCGGCAGGATCTTGGCCTTGGTGAAGTCGTTAAAGCGCATCCCGGCCATGGGGTTACCATCGATCAGGCCGAGCTTGAGGGCCTGGCGGAAGGCGGTCAGCAATAGGGCGAACATCTGCCGCAGATACGAGAGCGACACATCGGCCTGAGCCGGCCACATCAGTTGTTTGTCGAGAGAGTCGGCACTCACGTCCGTCAGGGCCAGATCCGCCAGTCGCGGTTTCAGGTGCTGAGCAATGGCAGACCGTGCACCTGCCTTGCGCTTCGCCGACAACGAGCGATCGCGGGCCATCCGGTCGCCGTACCAGTCGAGCAGCTGGCCCACGGTACCCATGCCGGACGCCACGGGCGCGGTGGCCGGATCTCGCAGCAGTCGCCGACGCAGCGCGGGCAGTTCGGCAATCACCGCTGCAACGCCCAAGTCGGGCCAGCGTGCGACCGGTACCCACTTCTTGCCGCGCACCAGGTGCCAGGTGCCGCGCTCGCGAGTAATCCAGAACCGCAGGTACAGGCCAGGGTGACGAGGGTCGCGCAGGTCGCGTACGGCCTTGTCGGCAGCCTGCCGGCGGACTTCGGCCTCGCTGAACTTCACTTCCCGGGTCGCACTCATGCGGTCAGCACCCCCTCGTTGATCAAAGAGGCCTGGGTACGCATCACGCCCTCGGCGTGGTACCGCCGAGCAGTGTCACGGTCGACATCGCGGCTACGGCCATCACAGGCGTCATGGCAGGAACTGCAGGCCCAAGCGCCCTGCATGTCGTGAGGCTTAAAACCCACACCGCAGGTGCCCGCCATACGGTAATGCGCAAGCACGGTGGTTTCTGGATTGCCGTTGCACACCCCGGGAATGCGCACTTGGCACTCCCGGCCGCGTGCGGCCTTGGTCAGCTTCGATTGCCGCATGGGCTGTCTTCTCCATGAAGGTCAATGACGGTGTAAGCGCTCGGCCACATGAGTTGGCCATGCGAGACGGCCGAAGCTTCGTCGCGATAGAGCGCAATGGGTGGATGCGAGGTACTGGAGAGCCCGAACAGGTCGGAGCGGCAGTACAGCGCGTATCGGTATTCGGTGAGGTCAGGTGCGGGAAGCTCGATCATCGGCCGAGCATCCTGGATCGGATCGCCGCCAGGGCTTCATTCCCCACTTTTGGCGTGCGCTGGCCTGGCACCTCCGCAGGGAGAGCCAGCGGCATTCTCTGGAGCGGCTCACCTGCGACCAGGCGCCGAACGGCAATCGTGTAGTTGCGCTCGAACAGCTTGGCGCTCACATCGGTAGCCAGCTTGTTCAGGTTCTCGAAACCACTTTCCTTGGCGGCGTGCCAGACCGCGTCATGGGTCCACTTGCCCTTCCCTGCCATGGCGGGATGCGCGTTACGGCACGCCTCACGGAAGGCAGCAGCCAGCGGGGGAAGACCCAGCATTTCCGGCGAAGGCTGGCACCACTCGATGAACTTCCCGGGCGCCGGGATGAACTCGCGGCCGGATTGCCGGCAGCGCATCAAACCGAACTGCAGTTGCTCCGGGGTGTTGATGCCAGCCTCGAGAAATGCAGTTAGCCACTGCTGTTTGGCCGCCTTGTACGTCGCCTCATCCGGCCATGCCTGCTTCCAGGCGCTGCAGATCGTGCGCAGATCACGGAACAGGTCGTTGATCACCCCCGCAGTTTTGCGATTGAGCTCGGCCTTCACGTCGGCAGGCAGCGAGTAATCCGAGGGCACGTATTGGCCAGCCTGGACCTTTGCCCACAAGCCATGGGCCACGGTTGCAACCTGATTCATTGGCCGCCCCCTTCCCCGATCCACGATGTGTCATCGTCATCAAAGCTGGAGCGCTGCGATCCGCCAGTGCGAACAACAGGCAAGCGGGCAGCACGGGCGAGATCGGATTTGACCCAGCTGACCAGAGCGGCCAGCCACTGCTTTTCGGTTTGGGCCAAGCCCTTGGCATCGTGGTGAAGCACAAAGCCGGATATGGCAACCGCGTTGAACTGATCCAGGGTCAGACCTGCCCGACGGGCGTAGGCTTTCAGCAGTTCCGGATTCGGTTCCCAGTCAAGGGACATTGCGAACGGCTCGCGCTGAGAGAGAGTAGATTGGTTCAATGACGGATTGGGTGCAGCTCCTGCACCCCGTTCGGTCGTGAGCTGCACCCCGTTCTGCTGTGAGCTGCACCCCGTGGCTTGAGCTGCACCCCGTTCGGAACGAGGTGCACTAGTTTCACCCCGTTTGATTTGAAGGTCGTACACAACCGGACGACGGTCACGTCGATCAATGTGGGCGGCCGCAATGGCTTGGTTGCCTTCCACTATCAGGCCTGCTTTTGCCAGCTCGCCAAGTTTGGTGCGTACGGTACGCTCGGACAGTCCAGTGTGTTCGGCGAGAGTAGCGGCAGACGGAAATGCGCCCCTACCGCTAACACCGGCATAGTTCGCGAGACAAAGCAGCACATGCCTCGCCGGCGCATCTTTGAGCACGGATGTAGGTAGCTCCATCGCCCACGCCATAGCTTGGACGCTCACATCAACCCCCAAGTACGTAGTTGATTCGAGATAAGTGGAGCTGCAGGCGCAGAGTTGCCTGCACCAAAATTAGGATGCATACTTGTCCCCGTTTGAAGCTGTTTAAGAAGCCGGGCTGCCACCCGGTTTTTTTTATGCCTGCGATTCGGGTACTGGATGAATCAGCAGGTGTGTTGGTCATCTAGTGACTCATGACCCGACAACGCAAAATTCCCTTGTCAGGCCACCAGCTCAGGCCAAATCACATGCCAGTCACTGGGGCGGAGCTGTCGCCTAGTCACCGCTCCAGCACTAGCTAGCTCGGTCTTAGCAGCCATCTCTGCTGAAGCGGACTTATGTCCATAAGCAACCAGCCTCAGGTATGCCCGAGACGTTCCTGTTTGGGCGATCTGGTCATCAGTCGCCGTTTTGAGCCACTCCAGCAGCCCGTTATTTCTGGTCCGCATGTCCGGGCCTCCATCATGGTCCGCCAAATTATTACCGACAGGTAATGATTAAACAATACCTACAGGGAATTTACCTTTTGGTAACGTTTTCAGATCATTGCTCAATGGAAATCTCAGATACCCGCCGCGACAATTTGCGGCTCCTCATGAACTCGCGCTTCGAAGGCAAGCAGGCCCGTATCGCTGACGCCCTAGGGAAAAGTGCGAACTACATTTCCCGGTGCCTCGCACGCCCTGATAGCGCAGGCGCAAAGAAGATCGGGGAAGACCTTGCCCGCGAGATCGAGGAAACCCTCGGCCTCCCTCGCTATGCGATGGATCAACCTGGGCTATCTGCTAAAGGCGTGACAGAAATTCAGGCGAATGCCGAGGTAGTCGGCTCCTTTGACGTCTGGGACGACAACACGCCGCTGGCTGACGACGAGGTCTATGTGCCGTTTCTCAAGGAAGTAGAGCTTTCCGCAGGCAGGGGCCGCACCGCAGTGGAACAGGCTAGCGGTCGTAAGCTTCGCTTCGGCAAGCTAACCCTCCGCCGGCAAGGCGTTCAGCCGAGCGATGCCGTATGTGTGACCGTAAGCGGGAACAGCATGGAGCCAGTCCTTCCAGATGGAAGCACCGTAGGAGTAGATCAAGGCAGAACCGCAGTCGTAGACGGCAAGATGTACGCCATAAATCACGGCGGCCAATTGCGCGTGAAAACGCTATACCGTCTGCCTGGTGGCGGGGTACGCCTACGTAGCTATAACCGCGACGAACACCCGGATGAGGAGTATTCGGCGGAAGAGCTTGTCTCCAAGCAGATCCTAGTGATTGGTCGAGTGTTCTGGTACTCAGTGCTTCTATAGCCCACCCCACCCCAATCGAAGCCCGCCATCGCGGGCTTTTTTTCGCCCGCCCGAAAAAAGATTACCTACAGGTATTGACCAAATATGTTACCCAAAGGTAACTTTACCTCATCGCCGGATCGACACCGGCCAGCAACGAAGGCAGCGATGAACAGGCCTCAACTGTTCAGAGGGGTGGCAACTGCCCTGGGCGTGCAGCGTAAAGCGCCAATGCAGTTTTCCAGCGGGCGAGTGCCGCGGCTGGACACAGGATTTCACTGGCTGGCCTTCGAGTTTGAGGGCCAGACGGGAAATCAACCGGAGCAGTGTCGATGAACAAAGAACAGATCTATGACAGCCAGGTCAGCCCGCTGATGCAGCAGGTGATTCAGATCGCCAGGGATAACGGCATCGCCATGATCGCTAGCTTTGCGATTGGTCACGGAGACGGCGGGCCGAATGGTGAAGATGCGACCGAGCTTACCGTGACCACCCACTTGCCAGATGGTGACGAGAAGTTTGATGAACGCTTTCGCAGATCTGCGAACACCATCCGCAATGGCACTACTTCCCTTGGAGGCGTTGCCGCAGTCATGCAAATGACAACGATCAATCCTGATGGCAGCAAGACTCTGACAGCAATCATTTAGATCGCTAGCACTATGTCAGCCTGACGTTAACTGCCCGATCACCTGGTCTTCCCCAGCACCAGGCTGCATCGGAGAGCCCTTCCCGACCCTACATCAACATGTTCAGGGAGACAGGCGGGACTGGCTCTCCAATGCAGCCCCAACGGAAGTGAATTGCAATGACAAAGTCATTCAAGCAAATGATCAAGGATGGCGATGTGCGCCGCGCAGACGCCATGAAGGTGAAACTGGAAGACCTCCATGAGGAACCCGGTTTTAACTTGCGCACTGAGGGCGATGCGCTCGAAGCAAGTATCGAAGCCCTTGCAGAGTTCATCGCCGGGGGCGGCCAGATCCCACCGCTTGAGGTGCGACCTCGCGCAGAAGGTGGCGTATGGGTAGTCGATGGCCACCGGCGCCGGCGCTCACTCCTCAAGCTCGACAACGCAGGGCGGCTGCCCCGCACACCAAGCAAAGATCCTAATCAGCCTCCAGAGGCTTGGATTGCGGTCACTGCCTTCGAAGGCAGCGATGCAGATCGAGTCGCACGGATCATCACAAGCCAGGAAAACGAAAAGCTTTCCCCTCTTGAGCTGGCCGAGGGCTACAAGCGATTGCGAGCCTTCGGGTGGACGCCCGAGCAGATCGCCAAGAAAGTCGGCAAGACCCGACAGCATGTCGAGCAGGTGCTCACTGTAGGCAATGCAAACACCGACGTGCAGAACCTCGTTGCAGCTGGGCATGTATCAGCGACTACAGCTGCCCAGGTTGTCCGCGAGCACGGAGACGGTGCCGGCAAGGTGCTAGGCGCCGAGCTGGAAAAAGCTCAGGCCAAAGGAAAGAAGAAGGTCACGGCGGGCACGATGAAAGGTCCGACGATCCCGAAGCCAAGGCTGATGGCCGTGCACACCGCCTCACGCAATTTGATTGCAACGCTGGATTCCATCGACGAAGACAGCGGACATCTCACTCTGCCAACCGCGCTGGTTCTTGAGCTGCGCAAAGCCCTGGAAGGCGCTCTACCGAGATAACTCATGGAAACGATCACCTGCGGCACATGGACAGGCCACCTTGGCAAAGGGCTGGCTCCACGGGAGCTAGAGGCGCTGCTCGGCGTCGCCCAAGGCATGACCGCCAAGCAGATCGCCCAACAGATGCAGATCACCCCCGGCACAGTTGCCAACCGTATCGAGAACGCCATGTTCAAGCTCGGCGTAGCGCGTCGAGCAGCTGCCGTGGCCGAAGCCATGCGCCGGCAGATCATCAGCCCGCTGTGCATCGCCCTCGCCGGCCTGATCGCTATGCATGCGGTCATCGATGACGGCGATCCACTGCGCCGCGACCGGAGAGCGCCCGAGCGGCGTACTGCCCAGATTCGAATCATTCGCAAGACAGAAGTCTTCGAGTGCCACACCTGAGTCACTCCTCGAGGACTACTGCATGCAGACAATACTCCATCCCGCGTTCGAGGCGAAAATACTCGTGCCCGCGGCGCTGCTTGAGCGCAGCCGGATTGTACGCAACGAAGCCCGCACCAAGGTGGGAAAAGGCAGCCTCCGCTATCAGGACTTCAGTCATTCCGCCGCTTGGAATGTGATCGAGATCGCAACGGAAGTGGTGCAAGGCCGCTTACAGTCGGGCCGCCATGCGGTTTGTAGAAGCGATGGAGGCCGGCGCCGCAAGCTATTGAAGGGCTTCAATGAATAGTACTACAGCCCACGATCAGCGCACCGTTGCGCTCGCGCAGCTCAAAGCGGCAATCGAAAGCTTCTTCCTCGACGGTGGGCAGGAGCAGAGCTGAACACCAATGGCTATGTCCCGAGGCATTAGCACCGAGGCCTCTAACCGAAGGAAACGCTCCGGGCTCTTGCATTTCCGAATTGAGCAACGCCAGAAGTGGATCTAGGAGATTCGCAAGCTTGTCCACCGCATGACTTACCCAAGCCCTGGCTACTGAACAGGCCGTTAATGAGGATAAAAGGAGACTGAAATTCAGAGAGGCAGTTGACGGCGTGCAGCGCTTGGTCAATGCTGGCCAATAGCCAACGTGACGCTGCAGGAAGGACTCCTAATGAACGAAATCGCAGCTATTCCCGACGAGACTGAAGAATTAGATCAAGCAGAGCCCAGCGCATCAAAAGACTTCGAGGCTGAAAAACAGCGGGTACTCTCGGCAATCTCCGGCAACAGTCCAAAACGCTTGCTGGATAGAGTAGCTTGGATTCTGAATCACTACACTAATGCCCGCGACTCTGATATCGCGTGCCAACTGCATTATTGGAGAACCTTCCAAGGTGATCTCTACAGCGGCGGCAATATATTACAAGAGCACTATCCAAAGCTGGAACGCCTTAATAACATCACTCGGGCGCGGGCACGAGTACAAAACGATCTTAAGATGTTCGTTGCATCCCCTGAAATCCGAAAACGCAGAGGCAAATTAGAGGAGGAGGAAAAGCAGCGAGCCCTTGAGGAGCGGCCCACCTTCCCAATCTATTGCGTTTATGCTGATGAAAGCGGCAAAACTAGCAAATACCTAATGGTAGGTAGCGTATGGGTACTGCGCAGTTACGAGACGATTAAGATCACGAATGCAATAAACCAGAGAAAGCAGTCTATTGGCTTCAAAGGGGAAATGCACTTCAAGGACATTAATAAGGGCAACCTAGATGCTTACTGCGAGCTCCTGAACTCCATAATTGAAAACTCTTCCTCCCTCTCATTCAAGGGCATTGGGGTTCTTAGGAGCGGACTGACAAACCTTGATGCCACGCTCGATAAGCTTTTCTATCACATGGTCATCCAGGGCATTAAAGAGGAAGATCACTCAGGCCGAGCCGTACTCCCAAGAAATTTACAGTTCCGCAAAGACTCCGAGGAAGAATCCAAGGACAAGCTGTCAATCATGGAAATAGAGCTGCAACTGAAAAATGCCGCCAAGTCTGTTTTCAACGATCGTCTTTATGTAGACGTTGTCGCAGCCGAGAACTCTGAGCGATCACCGCTCATGCAGATTGCAGACCTCTTTGTTAGCTCTATTTCTCGACACCTAAACAAGGGCGAAGGCGCTGAGGGGCCGAAGGATGTTTTTGCGAAGAAGTTCCTCCAGGCTTTCGGGGTAAATACAAAATCCCAGGAACTTGACGGATTTAGTGATTGCGTCCGGTTCTCCCAGCCAAAAACTTAGCAGCGAGAACGTACTCATAGCCGAAAATTTTATCCTTCTGGGGCTAGGATCAATCCTATTACATTTGAGGAGCTGTCGGATGACGCCTCTGGCGCTGTCCGCCAGCGCCTTCGCCTACTGAACGATAACGTCGCCCGGCTGTGAGCATAGAACCCGCCCCTACTGGGTGCGCCCGGATTGCCTCACCCTCTTCCACGCATAATGCTATGTGTCTAAGCACCCATGATGAGGTCGGCCTACATATTGTAAAATCGAAATGTAACCCAAACCGTACAGCACGACTTGAATCACGAAGCTCGACCTGGTCGCTGGCCTAGACGGATGGTGCACCTCATGCACACGCCAATACGCCCGTCTTCATACGGAAGCTTTTTGTGCTCGCAGACGTAAAAGCGCTGAGAGTCTAGCCGCCTGCAATTTGAAAGCCTGCATCAAGAGTAAACATTACCAGCTACACCGATTCTCTTTGCGCTTTTTCTTCTTTCTTACCTGTAGATTTCAACCACCAAACCGATATAGCGAAACCGACAGAGCCAAGACCGCCGAGAACCATAAAAATAAACTGCCACACTCTATTCAATTCCTCCTTATGGCTTACCCTATCTTGGATTAGGATCTTGGACAGATTTTCATAGTCCCTTCTAAGCAAAGGAAGAGACAATGCCTTCACTGGATCTTTTGATATAGCGTTTTCCAAGAGATCCAGACGGGCTGAGAGCGCAGAGATCTTTAGCTCAACTGAAGTCATATCGACTTGTTGCTTCTCATCTTGACCAGCCTTATAGACAGACTCAACAGACCGCCCAAGCTCATGAACTTGCTTCTTTAAGCTTTCCAACTCACTAGTTGAGGCATACTGCCTACTGAGAGAGGCGCCAACTTCTTCAAGCGATCTGTTTTTAGTATCAGACCAACCTCCCACACCGGCAAAAACCACTATAATCGAAACAATCACCCCACTTACAGCTGCAACAAAGCTAGCAAGTTTAACTGCCCGCTCTCTTTCCTTACGCCTTACATAAACCTCAGCACTTACATCAGTCACCGCAACCCCCTAATAGCTCAAAAAACTCTGTGGCTTGCCCGCGCCCTAGGATCTAAACCCACTCAGGAAAGACACTCTCGCTCAAATCCTACGCAGATCAAACTACCACCCTCTAATTAGGTCACTGGAGGCTTGGGCCACCACAGTGCCTTTAACGAATTGTAGGCATATACTTAAACTTTGTGCGGAAAGTGCCTGCGGGACGATCATGCTACGTAAAGAACAGGCCCGAATGTTTACTTGAAACCAACAAAGTCGAGCGCGACTCCGACCGTTTCTCGCCTGTTTTTGCCTTGCCTGATCGCCTTACTGCTCGCTTCAGTGAGCTGCATACTACGCTGCCCGCCAGCGCCTTCCACTACCTCAGGCTTGCAGCGTAGCCCTCAGTCTCACTTTCAAGTGCCAACCACTCGGCTACTTACCCTCTTTTTTGGTGCTTGCTTCTACAGCTTTGCCTGCCCAATCAAGCATCTGGGCTGGAGCCATTGCCCCCATTGAAGTAAGCATTACCAGCACTCCAACTATCACAACGCCACCAGCCAACCATAAGCTTTTGTGTTGACTATGAGTAAGTACTCCCCCCCAAAGAAACCCCATTACCCCGATAAGGAAAAGGAAGTTCTTTCCAGCCGGAGAGATCCATGTGCAAAATGCAAGTGTTGCCATTGTAAAGAAAACCACAAGCCCAGGAAGAACATACCAAGCATTGCTCATCGGCTTCGCTGGTTTTTCGAAAAAATCTTTCGGATCCATACCGTGGTTTTCTAGGAAACCTTTAATTTCTTCAGCAGTACCTTCTGCTTGCCCTAGCTTCATTTTTCAGCCCCTGAACTGACGAGGAACAATTTTTTCAACGTCAGCCTTGGCTGCCTCCTCTGTCCACTCCTTGGGGTTACCGTCCTTAATTATAACTATTCCGCTTTCCTCCATGATTATATTGGTACCTTTGAAGCTGAACCCGTCAAGATTCCCCCCAAATGAATTCTGACGCACCCGAGACAGGGCCTTATTTACGCTTGAAGATTGCATTTTGTAGGTGTCTTGATTGCCTTCATGATTCCCAAACTCGAAAACAATTACAGCACCACCATCACGAGCAGTCCGAACCTCACACTTCACGCCTAAACTAGGTTTTATATAGACAGAAAGATACTTCCTAAAGCTATTAATATAGCTTTGGATCGAATCCCGCCCCACATGATTTCCCTTCACTACCTTCCCTCCTTTACAAGTATTTGCTTTGAGGTCCGCATAATACCCAATTCACAATCAACACAGCACCCCCATGCCCATAGAAAACCGACCCAGCAATACCGATCACTCTGGGATGTAGGGGATGAAGTCACCTAACAGCTCGCGAGCGGCAGGCACGGCATATTCGAGCAGCTCCAAAGGGACGTCCCGTTCAAACAGCGTCACCTCAAACTTGAGCGTCTCATCGTTTCGGAAAATCTCGAAAATGATCTGATCGCCGCGAGCGCACTCAAGGCCCAGCCCATCGTGGCCTGGGGTGACACTTGAGGCTCTGCAGAAGCTGTATTCGATTCCATGAACTATCACGCTGCGCTCTCCAGAAAAACGGAAAAGTACCCCGAAACACCGCTGCTGTAACCACTCTCCCCTCTATCCACTGCCGCGACACAGCGGCCAACCAAGGAGTCGTCATGCCTGAAAGACCCAAACTGCAGCGTGGCCGCACTTATCGCGGCAAGAAGCCCGCGTGCGTGCGCAGCTGCGGTCTCGTCAATGATCGAACCGTAATCTATGTCGGCGTGGATGAGGTCCAGTACGACGGACCATCGGTGGCACCTGGGCGGCACTATCCGCGCATGCCGATCGGCAGGTTTCTTTAGTGGGCCAGCCATGACGTGACCGACGAGCTGCCACCGGGAGAATACGCATCCTGGCCACCCGGCAAGCGCACGACTTAGGTAGAGCCGCCCAGCCAGGTTTACGTCGGTCTTGCACCCAAGACGACTAACTGAGCGACCAAACGAATCATGACGAACTCGCTGGGCAGGGCCTGTAGGAAAAGGCTGATCCCCACTAAGCCCGCTGGCGACTCGACCTATAGCCCGCACCGAGCAACAACAAGCCAGGCACCAGTAGCCCAACGGCTGTGTAGCCGAAGGCTTCCTGCCCCGACGCACCTACAGCGGCAAAGGCGGCACCAATCGCAACGAGCGGTGCACCTGCGAAGTAGAACGGTTTACTGGCTGTCTTGCCCATATCGATCCTCCTGATTGAGGCCCCATTTAATCACACCTGCCGCGACCAGCGGCGTGGAGACCATCACATGCAAACCGAGATTCTTTCGGACGAAGAGCTAGCCGAACTGACTGGCTATAAGGCCAGGGGATATCAGCGCCGCTGGCTAGAGGAACGTGGTTGGGTATTCGTTGAAACCCGAAGCGGGCGCCCACTGGTTGGCCGCCATTACGTCCGCATGAAGCTGGGCGTGACCCTTGGAGTGATGCCAACGGCGTCACCACCACCTGTAGTCCCTGCGTGGACACCTGACATTTCGAAGGTGAGGTGAAATGCGTCCTAGGAAGACCGAAAACAGGGACTTGCCCCCGGGTGTGTACCGACGAAAGCGGACCAGTAAGAGCAAGAAAAATCCCGACAAGGAATGGATTAGCTACTACTACCGGACCAAGTCGGGCAAAGAGGTAACGTTGGGCACCGACCTGAGCCTGGCCCGGCTGAAGTGGGCAGAGCTAGAGGCGAAGGAGAAACCCAAAGACCTGGTCACCATGGGTGCCATCTTCGACCGCTACGAGCGCGACATCATCCCGAAGAAGGCGCCGCGCACACAGAAGGACAACCTGGCCGAGATACGCCAGTTGCGAAACTACTTCGAGAAGGCCCCAATCGACGGCATCACCCCTGCGCATGTGGCGAAGTATCGCGATGCCAGGACCGCCCCAGTAAGGGCGAATCGCGAGATCGCCACCCTATCGCACATCTTCAACATAGCCCGGGAATGGGGGCTAACAACCAACGAGAATCCGTGCCAGGGCGTGCGCAAGAACAAGGAGGTGCCACGGGACTTCTACGCTAACGACGCGATCTGGAACGCGGTTTACGCAAAAGCGGTGGGCGAACTGAAGGATGCCATGGACTTGGCGTATTTGACGGGCCAGCGTCCGGCGGACGTACTGGTGATGAGGAGGGACGACATCGAGGAAAAAGCCCTCGGCGTAAAGCAGAAGAAGACCCAAAAGAAGCTGCGAATCATGCTTGAGGTGGACGGAGTGGAGAGCAGCTTGGGCGCGCTGATAAGAAAGATCCTGGAGCGCAATGCTCCGCATTGCTCACCATATCTACTGCTCACTGATAACGGCAAACGTGTCACGGCACCGATGTTGCGCCATCGATGGGACGATGCTCGGGAAGAAGCTGTGAAGGAAGCCGTTGCCGCTGGCGACCAGGTGCTGGCCGGCCGTATCAGCCAATTCCAGTTCCGCGACATTCGCCCGAAAGCAGCCTCGGAAATCACCGACGTTGACCACGCCAGTCTGCTGCTCGGCCATACCAAGGGCGATATCACAGAGCGGGTGTATCGCCGAGTTGGAGCCCTGGCGAAACCCACCAAATAGGGAAAGTTTCGGAAGCGCTTCCACAACAAACAATTCCCAAGGGTGTTCCCATGGGTGGTTTTACTATGCCCAAAAACGCAAAAAGCCCTGAAAAATCAGGGCCTTGAATGTGGCGGAAGCGTAGAGATTCGAACTCTAGGATAGTTGCCCATCGACGGTTTTCAAGACCGTTGCCTTAAACCACTCGGCCACGCTTCCAGCTGTTTTGCGGCGGCAATAATACCTTAATGTAACAAGCTGTCAAACTCTCTGTGTCGCGGCTTGCGACAGCTCTGATATGCTCTGCACCATACGTTCCACTACCGCAGGTCCCGGACCGCGGTCTCACCCCAAAGGAGTGCGCCATGCGCGAACAGGATTACGCCGTCCAACACGGCCAGCAGGTCGAGCAGCAGGAGGTCAGCAAGGTCCTGCGCAACACGTACAGCCTGCTGGCCCTCACCCTCGCCTTCAGCGGCATCATGGCCTTCGTCGCCCAGCAGATGCGTGTCGGCTACCCGAACATCTTCGTGGTGCTGATCGGCTTCTACGGTTTGTTCTTCCTCACCAACAAGCTGCGTGACTCGGCCTGGGGCCTGGTTTCTACCTTCGCCCTCACCGGCTTCATGGGCTTCATCCTCGGCCCGATCCTCAACCGCTACCTGGGCATGGCCGGTGGCGCTGAAGTGGTCAGCTCGGCCTTCGCCATGACCGCCCTGGTGTTCGGCGGCCTGTCGGCCTACGTGCTGATCACCCGCAAGGACATGAGCTTCCTCAGCGGCTTCATCACCGCCGGCTTCTTCGTCCTGCTGGGTGCCGTGGTGGCCAGCTTCTTCTTCCAGATCAGCGGCCTGCAACTGGCGATCAGCGCTGGCTTCGTGCTGTTCTCGTCGGTCTGCATCCTGTTCCAGACCAGCGCCATCATCCATGGCGGCGAGCGCAACTACATCATGGCTACCATCAGCCTGTACGTGTCGATCTACAACCTGTTCGTCAGCCTGCTGCAGCTGTTCGGCATCATGGGCCGCGACGACTGATCGAATCGGTTGCCAGCGCTTCAGGAAAAGCCCGCTTCGGCGGGCTTTTTCATGCCCGTTGAACAGCGCCGGGAACCTCACAAACATTGACTTAAAAGTCAGCTTATTAGCACCTTCCTCCGCGATTGTGCACCCATCGTGCTTGCCTCTACCGCAATGGCCGTTCTGCCCGTAGAATGCGCTCCTTTTTTCTTCCGGGGCGGCATTTTCCCATGAGTTCACACGAACACGGCCCAGGCGCGGCGGCGCCTGCCAATGAACTGGTCCTTGGCCTCGAGGACAAGCCTCGCCTGCTGATCGGCCTGCTGGCGGCACTGCAGCACTTGCTGGCGATCATCGTGCCGATCGTCACGCCGGGCTTGCTGATCTGCCAGGCGCTGGGCGTGTCGGCGCGTGACACCAACCTGATCGTGTCGATGTCGCTGGTGATCTCGGGCATCGCCACCTTTGTCCAGTGCAAGCGCTTTGGCCCGTTTGGTGCCGGGCTGTTGATTGTGCAGGGCACCAGCTTCAACTTCGTCGGCCCGCTGATCGCCGGCGGCGCGCTGATGGTCAAGCAGGGCACGCCAGTTGAAGGCGTGATGGCGGCGATCTTCGGCGTGGTCATCGCCGGTTCGTTCGTGGAAATGGGCGTGTCGCGCATCCTGCCCTTCGTCAAGCGCCTGATCACCCCGCTGGTGACCGGCATCGTCGTGCTGATGATCGGCCTGACCTTGATCAAGGTCGGCCTGATCAGCATGGGCGGCGGCTTCGGCGCCATGGCCAACGGCACCTTCGCCGATGGCGAGAACCTGCTGCTGTCGGGCGTGGTGCTGGCGATCATCGTCATCCTCAACCGTGTCCCGGTGGTATGGATGCGCAGCTGCGCCATCGTCATCGCCCTGGCTGTGGGCTACGCCCTGGCCGGCTACCTGGGCCGCCTGGACTTCACTGGCATGCATCAGGCCGCGCTGTTCCAGGTGCCGACGCCGTTGCACTTTGGCTTGGGCTTCTCGTGGTCGCTGTTCATCCCGATGCTGGTGATCTACCTGGTCACCTCGCTGGAGGCCATCGGTGACGTGACTGCGACCAGCAAGGTTTCACGCCAGCCGGTCGAAGGCCCGGTGTGGATGCAGCGGATCAAGGGTGGGGTGCTGGTCAACGGCGCCAACTCGCTATTGGCCGGGCTGTTCAACACCTTCCCCAGCTCGATTTTCGCCCAGAACAACGGCGTGATTCAGCTGACCGGCATTGCCAGCCGCCATATCGGTATCTGGATCGCCGCCATGCTGATCCTGCTGGGCCTGTTCCCCAGCGTCGCCGGAGTGATCCAGGCGGTGCCGGAGCCAGTGCTCGGTGGGGCGGCCATGGTGATGTTCGGCGCCGTCGCGGCCTCGGGTATCAATATCCTCGCCAGCACCCGCCTCGACCGCCGCGCCCTGCTGATCATCGCCGTGTCGCTGTCGCTGGGCCTGGGCGTGGCCCAGGTGCCGGAATTCCTCGCGCATATGCCGTCGGCGCTGCGCAACGTGCTGGAGTCGGGGGTTGCCACCGGCGGCATCTGTGCCCTGGTGCTCAACTGGTTCCTGCCGGAAAGCAAAGACCAGGCCTGAGCCCGGCCAGCCAGAGCAGAAGCCCGTGCCCACCCGCACGGGCTTTTTGCTTTATCATGGCCGCATTCATTTGCTCGAGCCTTACATGAAATTCGCCATTGCGGTCTTTTCCCCGGCCCATGCGCCCTCCTCCCGCCGCGCCTTGCGCTTTGCCGAGGCGGTGCTGGCCGGCGGGCATGAAATTGCCCGGCTGTTCTTCTACCAGGACGGGGTGCACAGTGCCTCGGCCAATATCGTCGCGCCCCAGGATGAGCTGGACGTGGCCGCGCAGTGGCGCGCTTTCGTCAGCGATCACCGGCTCGACGCCGTGGTGTGCATTGCCGCCGCCCTGCGCCGGGGTGTGCTCGACGACACCGAGGCCAACCGTTACCAGCGCCCGGCGGTGAACCTGCCGATGCCGTGGGAGCTGTCCGGCCTGGGCCAGCTGCACGAAGCCGCGCAACTGGCCGACCGCCTGGTCTGCTTCGGAGGTGATTGAAATGGCCAAGTCCTTGCTGATCATCAGCCGCCAGGCGCCGTGGAGCGGCCCGTCCGCTCGCGAAGCCCTGGATATCGCCTTGGCCGGTGGCGCCTTCGATTTGCCGCTGGGCATGCTGTTCCTCGATGACGGCGTGTTCCAGCTCGCCGCCGCACAGCAGCCAGACGCCGTGCAACAGAAGAACCTGGCCGCCAACCTCCAGGCCCTGCCGATGTTCGGTGTGGAGGAATTGTTCGCCTGTGGCCACAGCCTCGCCCGCCGAGGGCTGGACAACGACGCCCTGTCACTGCCGGTGGAAGTGCTCGACGACGCTGCTCTGACCGCACTGATTGTCCGTTTCGACCAGGTGGTGACGCTCTGATGACGACCCTGCATGTAATCGCCCATTCGCCTTTCGGGGACGAGCGCCTGGCCAGTTGCCTGCGTCTACTTGGCCCGCAGGACGCGCTGCTGCTGTGCGGTGACGCCATCTATGCGCTCAAGGCCGGCACCGAGCCCTTCGCTGCCCTGCAGGCTGCCAATCTCGGCGAGCGCCTGTTCGCCCTCGCCGAAGACCTGCAGGCCCGCGCCCTCGACAGCCAATTGGCCAAGGCAGTGGACTACCCTGCGTTCGTCGAGCTCACCCTGCACCACGACAAGGTCAACAGCTGGCTATGAGTACCCTGACTGTCGGCGAGCGCAGCATCGCCCTGGACAAGGACGGCTTTCTGGTCGAGCTGCAGGACTGGTCCCGCGAAGTTGCCGAAGCCCTCGCCGCCCGCGAGAGCATCACCCTGAGTGCGGACCACTGGGAAATCCTCGAGCTGCTGCGTCAGTTCTACCAGGAGTACCAGCTGTCGCCGGCCACGCGCCCGCTGATCAAGTACACCGCGCTCAAGCTCGGCGCCGAGAAAGGCAACAGCCCGCACCTCAATCGCCTGTTCAACGGCACCCCCGCCAAACTCGCCGCCAAACTGGCGGGCCTGCCCAAGCCGACCAATTGCATATGACCGAGTCCCTGCTGAACGAAGCACGCCCACTAACCCTGCAAACCCCGGCCGAACACCCTTTCGCCGAGTTCGTGCGCATCCTCGGCAAGGGCAAGCGTGGCGCCCGCGGCCTGACCCGCGAGGAAGCCCGCGCCGCGATGACCCTGCTGCTCGAGGGCAAGGTCGAGGACACCCAGCTGGGCGCCTTCCTGATGCTGCTGCGGCACAAGGAAGAAAGCGCCGAGGAGCTGGCCGGCTTCACCGAGGCCCTGCGCAGCCACCTACATGCCCCCCGCATCGCCGTCGACCTCGACTGGCCCAGCTACGCCGGCAAGAAGCGCCACCTGCCGTGGTACCTGCTGGCGGCCAAGTGCTTGGCGGGCAACGGCGTGCGTATCTTGATGCATGGCGGCGGTGCCCATACGGCGGGCAGGCTGTACAGCGAGCAACTGCTCGACCTGCTGGGCATTCCGCTGTGTCGCAACTGGACGGCCGTGGAGCAAGCCCTGTCCAGCCATCGGCTGGCCTTCTTCCCGCTGCAGGACTGGGCGCCGCAGCTTCAACGCATGATCGACCTGCGCAACACCCTGGGCCTGCGCTCGCCCATCCACTCCCTCGCCCGGGTACTCAACCCTCTCCGCGCCCGCTGCGGCCTGCAGAGCATCTTCCACCCTGGCTACCAGGCGGTGCACCGCGAGGCCAGCCGCCTGCTCGGCGACCACGCCGTGGTGATCAAAGGCGACGGTGGCGAGATCGAGGTCAACCCGGATGTCATCAGCCACCTGTATGGCACTTCGTCCGGCGAGGCCTGGGACGAGGAGTGGCCGGCCCTCAGCCCTCAGCGCCATGTGAAGCCAGCCTGCCTACAGCCCGAGCACTTGCTGGCGGTATGGCGCGGCGAGGCACAGGACAGCTATGGCGAGCTTGCCGTGGTCGCCACCATGGCCCTCGCCCTGCGCGGGCTGGGCCAAGGCCGCGAGCAGGCATTCAAATGCGCTCGCGACTACTGGGCCAATCGTAGAAGCATCGAATAAGGCGATAGATTGGGCGCAGTCTTTGCGCTATTTATTCGAACGCTTTTCACTAGACTGAGCTCCAACGACAAACGACTTTGTTCCGAGGAGCTTTGCAATGGGCCTTTTGATCGATGGCCATTGGCATGACCAGTGGTACCAGACCAGCCAGGATGGCGCATTCAAGCGCGAGAACGCCCAGCGCCGCAATCAACTGCCCGCCGCCGAGGCCGGCCGCTATCATCTGTACGTGTCGCTGGCCTGCCCCTGGGCGCATCGCACCCTGATTTTCCGCGCCATCAAGGGCCTGGAACCGCTGATCGGTGTCTCTGTGGTCAGTTGGCTGATGGGCGAGCACGGCTGGACCTTCGACCAGCAGCAGGGCTCCAGCGGCGATCATCTGGACGCATTGCAGTACCTGCACCAGCGCTACACCCAGGACGACCCGCATTACACCGGGCGCGTGACCGTGCCGGTGCTGTGGGACAAGCAGGAGAAGCGCATCGTCAACAATGAGTCGGCCGAGATCATCCGCATCTTCAACAGCGCGTTCAACGAACTGACTGGCAACACCCTGGACCTGTACCCTGAGCCGCTACGCGCGACCATCGATGCGCTCAACGAACGTATCTACCCGGCCGTGAACAACGGCGTGTACCGCGCAGGCTTCGCCACCTCGCAGGAAGCTTACGAGGCCGCCTTCGACGATGTCTTCAACGAGCTGGACCACCTGGAGGCGCTACTGGGCCGCCAGCGTTACCTGGCCGGTGAGTACCTGACCGAAGCCGATGTGCGTCTGTTCACCACGCTGGTGCGTTTCGATGCGGTGTACCACGGGCACTTCAAGTGCAACCTGCGCCGCTTGAGCGACTACCCGAACCTGTCCAACTGGCTGCGTGAGCTGTATCAATGGCCGGGCGTGGCGGACACGGTGAACATGGAGCATATCCAGAAGCACTATTACATGAGCCACAAGACCATCAACCCGAACGGGATTGTGCCCAAGGGGCCGCTGCAGGATTTCGGCTTGCCGCATGATCGGGAGCGGTTAATGGGCAAAGGGATCTGGAAGGCTTGATAAAGCTGGGGCTGCTTTGCAGCCCATCGCCGCGGTTCGTCGCCACGACAAGCCGGCTTGTGTCTTGAAAGGCTCTTAGACTGAAGGGGTGAGAGCGGTGGATGGCAGACTGCAAGCCGGCGGTGCCCTAGAGCACGTGTGGG